>NZ_AJQE01000367.1 GCF_000261685.1 Bradyrhizobium genomosp. I (2014)
TCGACGGCCCCGGGCTGCTGTTCGACCGCGGCCGCATCGTCGAGATCGCGGAGCGGCGCGAGCTGCTGGAGTTGATACCCGCAGACGGCGTCGCCACCATGACCAACAGCGAGGCCGCGTGATCGTGACGGATGGAGAGCGCCAAGCGCGGGAAGCCCATCGCAGGGAAATGGAGACACTCTTCCCGCAGACCGCGCAATACGCGCGGGAGTTCTACGAGGTGCACAGCGCATCCGCCAGCGCACCAGCGGCGATGCCAGCCATTGCGGCCAGCGGCGCATCGCACGATCTGATCTCCGTTCGCGCCCGTCAAGCAGCGCACGAGGCGGTGCAGCGGATGCGGAGCGAGCAAGCCGCGAAGAAGATTGCTGGATCGTGGGACGAGGTAATCAGCGACCTGAATCGAAATCAATCGCCGCCGGTGGGTACGCCCAAATCTTGAAGCTGCCGGCGTCCGGTGCCGCACGGTTTGACATCGCCGTGCGGCGCCACCATTCAAATCGGAACGGGTAAATGTCGAAAATCATTGAGGCGCGCGCGGTCCTGAGCGCTTCGGATAAAACTGGCAACGTCCTCGACAAGATTGCGTCGAAGTTCAAGTCGGTCGAGAAGAACGCCAAGGCGCTAGAAGGCATCAAGCCCCTGAAGTTCAGTGGCGATATGTTCGAGGAGCTGAAGCGGCTTCAGTTGTCCGAGAAGCAACTGCAGGGGGTGCGCAAAGAGTTCACCCTGTTCAATGATGCGCTGAGGCAGCAGCGCCCAAAGGCCGATCATTATTTCCGCGCGCTTCAGGAGTGGCAAGGCAAGACGGTCGACCATTGGCGAAACATCAAGGCGAATGTCGACGAGACCGACAAGTCATATAAGAGGTTCTTCGCTGGCGCAGGTGCCGCCGCGCTGCGCTGGGGCCTGATCGCTGGCGGTATTGGCTCAGGTGCCTATGCCGTCAATCGTGTCGGTCGAGCTGCCATCGAGGCCAATGCGATCTCGCAGCGTGAGAGTGCGCGCGACTACCTCGCCGGCATGTCGGAGGCGGACAGCCAGCGCATCAAGGAAGAGGCGCTGCGCGTGTCCGGGCGCTATCGGTCGGTAGACGCCACCACCATGCACGAGCGGCTGCGCGACACCGCGATGAGCACGCGTTCGGTCGACAAGGCTCTGGAGCTGAGCGACGTCATCGCGCAGGGCACGACGGTTCTGCAGTCGCTGAAGGGCAAGGATCAGGCGATCGAGGAGGGTCGGAAGTTCTTCGCCGCGCTCGACGTGCTCGGCAAGAACATCGATCCGAAGGAGGTCAAGGAACTCTTCGGCGGCTACATCAAGGCGCTCGGGGTTGAGGGTGCCGACATGAACCTCGGCGAGGTTCTGACGATGTCCAAGCGGCTGAAGGCCGCCGGCTCCACGATATCTAACCGCTTCCTGATGACGACCGGCGCAGGATTGACCAGAGACATGGGCGCCGACCGCGCCGGCAATGCGCTTTCAATGATGATGCAACAGGAGGTGCAGGCCACCAAGCAGGCCAAGGAGTACGGGCAGAAGGTCGGGCTGCGCGACAAGACCGGGAAATTCGTCGACCGATCGTCGATGATGGCCGATCCTGACTATTGGGCGTGGAAGAACATCACCGCGGCAATGAAGCGCGCGAAGCTGGACCCAGAGAATCCACAAGACGTCAACACGTTCCTGCAGAGCGCCTATTCGAACAGTAGCGCGCGCGACGTCGTCAGCAAGCTGCTGACGCAGCGTAGCCAGTACGAAGCCAAGGCGGGGCAGTACGAGAAGGCCCCAGGCCTTGAGGCGGCCTCACAACTGCCTGGGAAAGACCCGTTCGTTGCCTACGAGTCCGTGTTCGCGCAGTTGCGCAATCTCGCAACTCAGGCGCCGGTGATGGACTCGGCGGCAAAGGGGCTGGACTCGATCTCAGGATCAATCGCCAACCTCAACAACTCGGTAGCCAAGGGCGAATATTCCGGGTTCTTCAAGTTCGCCAACGACTTTATGTCGGCGGCCAGGCCAACTTTGTCTGGCACAGTCCGGGATATCGAAGTCATCGGGCAAGGACTCTCCAAAGCCGATCAGATCCTCAAAACCGCGCCGGCATGGATCTCGAGCACCCTGAAATCTGGACTCTCCGGCGCCAATAACGCCGCGCGCACGGGCGGCGGCAAGGGCTTTGGCCAATGGCCGTCGTCGACCGATGCGGTGCCGTTCGTGCCGTGGTCCGACAACGCGACTTATTCCCCCGCAACTGGGCGATGGATTGCCGGCAACCCCCGCACCGGTGGCAATCGGATGCTTCCCGCGCCGTCATTCCCGGCGCCCGGCGTGACCGACACCATGACATACGGCACTGGCGCAAATCAGGTCACGGCGCAAGTCACGGGCGAAGTTCACGGCACCGGCAAGTTCGACATCAACGTCAACGCCGGATCGTCGCTGATCGAAGTGGTAAGGCGCGCTGAAGCGGTCATCGCCCTTGCGGGCCAAATCTCCAGCAACGGCCCAGGCTCGACAGGAAAGTCGAGTCCCGACGCCGCGGCGCCGTCCAACCCCCGCCCGGACTCAACCTGGAATCTTGCGCCATGACCCGACGACGCAGCACGGAAGAGCGCCTGAAGGAGCTGGAGTATCTCGTCGACGACGTGACGCGGCGGAACATGGTCGTTCAAGCGTTGTTTGCGACGTCGCTCGGCATGCTGTTGCGGCAGATTCCCGATGCATTGCGCGCCGAGATGATGCGCGAGCTGCGGGCCTGCACGTATTTCGAAACAAGCGCGCCAGATCCGCTGCGAGCTGAAACGGCCGCACTGGAGTTGGAGGAGTCTTTCGACGGGATGCTCGACATGGTCGAGCACATAGCACGAGCTACACAACAATGAAGATTGGAACGTTGAGGAAGTTTGACGAGGTCCGGGGTTATGGCTTCATCCGACCCGACGAAGGCGACTCTGATTTTTTCGTTCACATCAAGGCCTTTCAAAAGATCGGCGTTGTTCCAGAAATCGGAATGCGCCTCGAATTTGAAGAGTGGCCGACCAAGGACGGCCGCCGCCGGGCAGGGCGGCTGTTTCCCGAGCAACACGGAGAATAAGCCATGCGTTTCGGCGTAGGCGTCAAATTTCCAATCCCCAATGCCATCGCCCTGGTCGGCAAAGCGTTTGCGCGGAGCCGCATGACGGCCGCCTCGATCGGCAAAACGCCGCTGGCCGGCAAGGCATCTTCTCGCCTCGCATTCCGCTCTGCGCTCGGCAGCATCCCCGTCATCACGTCGACGTCGTTTACGATCGGCTCCAATCTCGGTTTCGATGCATTCATTGCGCACGTCGATGCCACCAACAGCCCGACCTCCTACGCGATCACCGCGGGGAATCCGTCGGGTTATTTTGCTCTGTACAACACCGGCAATTTGCGCACCGGCCTCTCGGCATCGCCACCGGATGGCGTCTACAATTTGACCGTCACCGCGTCGAACAGCTACGGCACGAGTCCCGGCAAGTCCATCGGCGTCTCGGTCGGCACGGCGCCGATCGTTGTGGGCACAACGTTCAATCTGTCGCTTCCCGCCACGTCGGGCGCGCACGTCGGCACGGTGACGGCAACCGGCGGCACGCCCACCGCATGGTCCATCACCGCGGGCAACTCTGCGGGATACTTTGCCATCGACAATTCCGGCCTGATCACCGTCACGTCGACGGGAGCCTCGGGCCTGACCGCTCAGACCTATGGCCTGACGGTGCAAGCGAGCAATGCGCTCGGAAGCAACACCGGCAGCGTTAGCATTGTCGCATCGGCTGTCGCGAGCCCTGGAGATGGATCTGCGAACGCTCCCACCGGAGCAGCCCAATTCCCGAGCCTGCTTAACGCAATGGCCGCGCGTCCTCCATGGAGCGTTGCCGGCGTCGACTACCGCACCGGGATCAACACCGGCGTCACGCTAAAGGACCCGGCGACCATTTCCATCAGCGGTGTCGACGTCGACACCGGAAACCGCATCGTCACCATCCTCGGAGACAACGTGGTCATAGATGCCTACGACTTTTCGATGGGCGGCGGCTGGTACTTGAACATCGGCAGCGTCAGTCAGATCGGCGGAAACAACGCGATAATTACGAACTGCCGATTCCAGCGGAATACTCTCTGGATTCGCAACCAGCCAGGTGCCGGCAATCCCGGCTCGACGATCCGATATTGCGAATTCGATGGCGGCTTCACGAGTGCGGACCCGAGCGCACCGGAATTCCTGATCGACTATCGAGCGAACGGGGACCACATCTTCGAATACAACTGGCTGCACAACATCGCGTGCGACGTCTTCAGCATCGCCGGCTATTACGACGATGGCCAACTTTCGAAGTGGACCTGTCGCTTTAACGTCGTGAACGACACGGGCTACAACTCGGCTCTCGGATGGCATCCGGATTGGACGCAAACATACGGGGGGGCGATCACCGAGATTGATTTTGCCTATAACACCTTCGCTGAGATCTCCGGCGGCGGCGCGGTGCAGGGCGTCTGCGGCGATCCCGGGGGGCCTTGGTATGGGGGATCGATCCATCACAACACGTTCTATGTTTCGGACACGACGCACATTAATTTCTACGTTTCGCCCTACACGCCCGGCAGCCAACTGATCGATGTGTCCAACAACTACGCTCGCCTAAAAGCCGGCGGCTTTGGAGGAACGGGTGTCGTGTTCAACTATCCCGGCTCGGAAGCCGACGGCAACTTCCACGACAACGTCAACATGTCGACCGGCTCAACCTTTGGCTCGTGGAGTGCCGGCGGCACGCCGCCGTGACCCTGACAGGAAATCTCAATCCCACCACCCCACCAAACCGGGGGCAACTCACCCCCGGTTAAGATCAGGAGGCTTTTGGAATGGCACTAGCGCTGGACGGCTCGGTCCACGCGGTCGGTTCGGGCGCATCGCTCGCGGTCGGCACGCTCACGACATCGAACGCAAACGTTGTCGTGATGATCGCGATTCAGGTCAATGGCGACTCCGTCGCGAGCGTGACCGACACCGGCTCGCACACTTGGCAACACCGTGCCTCGGCCGGTGACGCGCCGTTTACCGTCGAATTGTGGTGGACCACCTCTCTTGCCGCGTTCAACAACGCCATCACGGTAAGTCTCGGCGCGGGCGATAGCAGTTTCCTCACAGCTACCGCATGGGGCATCAGCGGAGCTGACGCGACGACTCCGTTCGATGCCAACGCGGCGCTGCCCGACACCGGAAACACCGGCGCGCGATCCATCACCACGTCAGATGCCAACGATTTCCTGATCCACTGCGCCCGGCTGAACAATCAGAACGGCACGCCGGCCACCGGCTGGACCGAGATCCAGGACAACACGGACTATTTCCTGGTCCAGTACAAGATCGTGAGCGCGACCCAGAGCGCACTCAGTGTCGACACAGGCGGCGAAACGAACAACGGCTCGATTGCCGATGCGGTCCAGCAAGCCGGCGCGCTCGTCGACAACCTGATGCCGCAAATCTGGATGTGAAGCATTTTGGCGGGGCCGGTCTTTCGCCTCCGCCATTCCCCATGGGCGACGGCGGATGTAACCGCGCCCTGGGGCCGCTCCAGACCTCTTGTTTTGTAGTGTCTGCGAAGGCCCGATCGACATTCGGGCTAGGTGGGTAGCCCCGCATCAAACGGCCCCCAAGGGAGGGTATCGTTATGGCAAAGCGTCGCAGCCGATTAGAGGACGACGAGGACGACGATAATAGCGGCTGCGAAGCTGGGGACGTTCCGGCATCAGCTCACGCATGGGGACGCGAGCCGTGGCCTGGGAAGCTGCAAGCCATACTCGACGCGCTGGAGATTGACGCGCTCGACGATGGCTCTCGGCTGTACCTTCAAAGACAGCTCCATATAGGCAGTTTGTTTGACCAAGATCGCACGGGGCATCTCGTTATGACGCTACGGTGCATCACCGAATCCGAGGGCAATGATGGCGCTCTCACGGAGCGGTATATCAGGGCCGTCTCTGGCGCGATCGGGCCATATGCCGATCGCGGCCTCGCCCTTATCGAGGCATTTGACCAAATCTCATTGGTCGGCATCTTTGAGCAGATGCGCGCGCTGGAATACTTCTACGAGAAGGAGGCCACGGACGCGCTGGAGCGGATCTTGCGGCACAAGCTGCGCCGTGCCCTTGATCCAACAGCGCCAGAGCCCGCGCCGCCTCCAACCAAGCAAGAGCGCCTTGCCGCGGCCAAGGCGCGTGCTGCCGCGGCAAGGCTCGCGACCGTCGAGCGCAACATTGATCTTGGCCGGCGGATGGCCGCGCTTCGTGACTTGACCCCATGCAACAAAAAGTTTGGCCGGTTGCGCGCGCAGCAATTCGACTTCCCGCAACGGGAATCCGCGGAAATGCTCAGGGTGGCGCGAATGTACGGCGAGCGGCCCGAGTTCTATCGCATCACAACTTGGCCGGTTCTCGTGGAGCTATCCGGCGCCATTCCTGACTCGTGCCGGCTGGCATTCGAGCGCCGCATTCAATCTGGCGAGGCCGTGAAGGCGAACGAAATCGCCGCGGCGCGGAGGGCCGCAGCTACCTAGCTTTCGCCTTCAGGCCGAGCAGCACAAGCCGGCGCCGAGATCGTCAGGACCGGCAAGGGCGTCAGGCAACCTCCAGCGGCCCCGGCCCCATGACATTCCTCTCTATCCGGGCCGGGGCCGTCCTATCGCATTATCGTCTACTCGCTGCCGGCGCAGGAGGCACACCGCGCAGGCCTTACCAACCGGCCCTGTGCAAAAGTGAACATAATAAATTTCCGGGCGGGGCTAGGCTGGCTGTGCTTGGTCCCAAGCCAGGCAACCTCCAACGGCTCCGGCATTTAGGGTTGTGCCGGGGCCGTTTTCCTT
This sequence comes from Bradyrhizobium genomosp. I (2014), assembly GCF_000261685.1. GTDB lineage: Bacteria > Pseudomonadota > Alphaproteobacteria > Rhizobiales > Xanthobacteraceae > Bradyrhizobium. The sequence continues at coordinate 6,882 of NZ_AJQE01000367.1, forward strand.
TTTGCCCTTGGTGCGGTGGTCCATGTTTAACGATGCACTCTTCGATGAGTTGAGGCAGCTGGAGCGCAATGTCGTCGACGCTGAGCGGCGGCTGGCCGAGCAGGAGGCGATGATCGTCCACCTGAAACGACAACACCAGGATGTCAGCAGCGCGCAGGCCGAACTGGAAGTCATGCGCGAGAACCAGCGGCAGCGTCAGCAGGACCGACAGCGGCTTCTATCGTTGCTGCAACGCTAAGGGACGTTCTGCAGTGAGGCTCCACGCGGCATATGGTTCAGCGCCGGGGCCAGGATCGGTGCCGTCCTGCCGGCGGCCGTGCATGCCGCGATGCCGGCCGCCTCTTGCGAGCGGCGCTTCTCCGAGCCCTACGGGAGCAATGTTCACTCCGCGGCCACCTTTTTTATTGCGATTTAGATTGACGGGATATATCGATTTAATATTATTTAATGTGGCAATAACCTAGATTATATAGTGCCCGTGCCTGAGCTTGGAACCTGAAACGCCGGGCATTTCCCTCAAGCGGCGCAGGGAGACCCAAGTGGCATGGATCGAGATCACCTTAACGCGATGTCCATCGATGAGTTGTGGGCGCTGCACACCGACGTCGATCAGGCCCTAACCATCAAGCTGATCGCAGCAAAGCGCGACCTTGAGGAGCGGCTTGATCAGCTCGGCCGGAGAGCAGACTGGAACGAGCCCGGGAAAAAGCACCACTAAGGCGCGACAGAGCCTCCCGAGCGAGTGTTATAATTCGTGATTAATTGGAATTAACTTAATCTATGTTTTTTGGGTCGGTGCATGATTTAATTGTTGCCTCGCTAGCAAAAGCGCGGCGCGGCTTCCCCTCCATTCCCTTGCGCCCGCTCGGAAGGTCCGGCCATGACTGGTCTCCATGATTTCCAGAATTCCCCAGCCCCAGCCCCAGCCCCAGCGTCAATGCGATCGGCCGCTCCCTTAGAATGGGCCAACCCGCCCGAGGCGGGCAATCTCGGCGGTCGAGCGGATGCCGCGACCGCTGTTCTTCGGCACCGCTTCGAAGTGCTCGCTGCTCAGATTGCCGAGTTGGGAGCGCTTCGCGAACGCGTTCTTGAGGCTGAGCAGAAGATCGCCTCTTGAGCTGACCAAGGCAGGCTGCCTTCGCTTGGCAGAAAAACTCGCAATTGAGGGCTCTTGCGCTTGAACTAGTGATCAAGCGGCAGCAACAACACTGACCTTTTGAGCCGTAGCGTGGCTTGGTGATTCGTTTCTTACGTGGGGATGCAGCAAGGGGAGGCGAGATATGGTCAAGCGAGTTCGGATTACCGCAGGTGATCTGACAGATCACGACATCGGAACAAACGACGTTTTGGTCGGCGCTGCGGACGTGATCAACTTGCTATATGGCGATGCCGGTGGAAGCCTGCTCGATCACGCTATTGGAGGAAATGACACTTTTACCGGCGGCACGAACTCGACGAACTTTTTCGTTGGCGATGCGCGTCGAGACATGTCCGATCACGCGAGAGGTGGTGCCGACACATTCAGCGGTGGGGCGGACTCGATCAACACGTTGATCGGTGACGCGGGCGGAAACATGTCCGATCACGCCACCGGTGGCGATGACACCTTTTCGGGTGGCGACAGCCACTTCCAACAGCCTCCTTCCACGAACATCGCCTACGGTGATGCCTACGACAGTATGTCTGGCCACGCTCGGGGCGGTAACGACACTTACATGTCTGGGATTTTGGCCACCAATACGTTCTATGGCGACGCTGGCGGCAGCATGTCCGACCACGCAAGCGGCGGCCAAGACACATTCACTACAGGCCCTGCGCTGAGTGGCTATGACGCGACGCCCACCACGTTTTTCGGTGACGCCGGCGAAAACATGTCTGGGCACGCAAAAGGGGGCGACGACACGCTAACAACGAATGGCCATAGCAACACCATCCATTATTACGGCGACGCGGGCGGAAACATGTCCGACCGGGCCCAGGGCGGCAACGACGCGTTTACAACGCGCGGCATTCAAGACAACTACTTCTTTTATGGCGACGCCGGCGGCAATTTGTCTGGTCATGCTTCGGGTGGTGACGATATCTTGAGTTTTCTTCCCCACCCTGGCGGCGCGATGAACGACTTCAGCTATTTCTACGGCGACGCCGGGGGCGACATGCTGGAATTTGCGCATGGCGGCAACGACACGATGGACAGCGCTGCAAACGATATCGGTAAGGCGACCTTCTTTGGTGACGCCGGCGGAAATATGCGGGATCATTCAGTCGGCGGCGATGACAAATTCGTAGGTGGCCCGAGCGCGTTTTTATGCGCGGCTTACGGTGATGCACTGACAATGTCCGGCGATGCGTCTGGTGGCAACGATACGCTTATAGCGGGCAGTGGTGGTTACAGCACCTTAGTTGGCGATGCGCAGACTATGACCGACAGAGCCCACGGCGGCAATGACAGGCTGATCAGCGGCACCGGAAAAGACGACATGTGGGGCGACGCTCAGGCAATGCTCGGCCTCGCGAAAGGAGGAAACGACTACTTCGCCTTCAATTTCAACAGCGGTCACGACAAGATCGAGGATTTTGGTCAGGGCCTCTCAAACTTGGGAACCGACCACATCGATGTTTCGGCTCTAGGCATCGTGAACTTCAGCGGTCTGACCATCTCAGCATTCGATCCGACGACGCAAGAGAGCACAATCACATTCAGTGCAGGCAACGATGTCGTAGTGCACAGCGAGGAGGCGCTCAGGCCGCAGGATTTCATTTTCGCGCCGCATGACCTCTTGATCTGAAGGGGAAACAGGCTCGCCTTGATTCAAGATCGATGGCGCGCCGGGGCCTCGCGAAGGCCCAGGCGTAAGCATCCCGCTGTTCCTGATTTAACGCGTTTTTCTGAGACAGCAACGTGTTTCAGCGCCCCGGATCGATCCCCCAGCAGTCGGTCCCGATCCTTGCAGGTGCAGAGCTTTATCTCATTCCCACGGCGCCCAGTTCGTCCATTAAGGAACTGGTTACAAGTCAATGTTATCATTGTGTATTACGCCGCCATTTGCGGCGAGCATTCTGAGAACGGCTTAATACTTCGACACGCCCGGTTGGCGGTCTCTTTCAGGAGAGGCCCAATGTTTAAGGGCTTAACGGCGGCAGTTGTGGCGCTGATTAGTACAGCGCAACTGGATCGATACCTAACCAACGGGCGGTACACCGACGCGGCCACAGATGTGCTGCGGCAAATCAGGTTCGCGTTTGGATTTTGAGGCGCCCATGGACAATTTGAGGCCGGTGACGGAGGGCATCTCCTGGACTGATCTCGACGCCGAGGAGCAACGAGCCATTGCGATACTGGGAGCCGGACTGTCTATCGAGCTGTGTGATCCCGTTGCTCTCCTGAAATTGAAGTGGCTAGGGCTGATCGTTGGGTCCCATTTGACGGCCACTGCGCACGAGTTTCGGAGGCGCGTTGTTTTAGACGAACTCAGAGCGCGGGATTGAATCGTGTAATCAATATCGGCGCGCTTCAAAATCAGCTTGGTAGTAGTGTTGAATAAGGCGGGGAGTGAAGGTGGCGAGTGCAATTGAGCTGATCGTGGAGGGTTACGTTTCCCTAAGGGACCAAGCCGCGCTTGATGAGCTTCGGACGCAGCGCCGCAAACTTATCGCAGATCTCAATGCTTGTACCGGGATCGACTGCACAAGTACGATCCAACAGATCGAGAAAGATATCATCGTGATCGAGGCTGGGCTGGCGCACCTGGATGGTGCGGCGAAGACCTAACCAAGCTGCGAACGTAATAGCCCTGTCCATGAACGGCTGACCTGATTTCGTCGCTGACCTTGAGAACTCGTTTCCTGCTCCTGCGCCACTTATGTACAGAGTAAAGCACTGGTACGGGCGAGCCTGAACTTAGAACGAGCAAGTCGCGCTTGTGATTGCGATAGACATCGAACATCTTTCGCCCCGCTGATCATATTGAACTAAGAATGAAATACGCTTCCATCATTTCATTCGACTAGCTTAGTGTCTCGAATGGCTGTGAGGGTTGTAAATCTGCAACGCCTGCGGCTTTTGCTTTCCGCGTTCCGGATTTGGAACGAACTAAATTGTAGGCCTGAACCATCGCCAAGCAGATTATCTTATTCTTGTAACCTGAACCTTTTCGCCATCATCCACGTTGACGATTTCATCGTCGCAAACAATTACATCAGATACAGCCAACCAAAGCGACGACGTGGGCGTATCTGTCGGGTCTACCTTCCACATACTGCCGTCCTCTAGCTTCAAAATCTGCCCATCAGCTAGGACTTCTTGTATCCAATGTCCGTCATCGCAGGCGCATGCAGGCGTGGTCGCGATAGCGCCTATGACTGCTACGGCGCAGAGCGGCACCAGCCTGATCTTCATTCGGAGTTTCTCCCTCAAGCTCCCGCCGGTCCTTGCGCGATGTCGATCACGTGCCGATCAGTGCCAACCGTAATGACGATAGTGTACGTCTTCGGTCCTCCGCTCTCACTTGCAACTGGTGGCGCCAGATGCAATTGCCCGCCGTACCATTCACCCGGCATCAAGGTGTTGTCCTTAATGACTGCTTGCTCCAATGCCGCCATGTTGCGCTGCCCCGTCTCGACTGTGGCGGCGATCATCGCTTCGTTTTGAACGGCCGCATTGTTCTGCGCGATCACAGCCGCAGTGGGGCTGTAGAACGTTCCGGTGCGTCCGCTGGGGGTGGTGTAGCTGCCATGACCAGCGTTCGCGGCGCTGTAAGCGTTGGCACCCGCGGCCAAGCCAGTGAGGAGGGCGGCGGCAACCTGCCGGTTTCGCTCCTCTTGGACCAGCATCTCGTAGGTCACGACCTTCATCTCGAAATCAGAGCCTGCGGCGTGCTGGACAGCCTCGACTTGCCCGACGCGGAAGTCGACCGGCTGCTTGCTTAGATTGTTGATGCCGACGACAAACACCGGCCGTCCGTTCGCTTGCATTTGACGCGACGCTGGTCGCACCAGGACGAGCGAGCTCTTTTGTCTGGAGACGAGGGCGGGCTGCCCGTCTCGCATGAGGGCCTGCTGCTGCGGATTTGACGCTCGGAAAGAAACCGTCTCGCCGGTCGACATACAGCCGCCCAAGAGGGTGCAAAGCGCTAAAACACCCAAACTACGCATAGAGGATCCCCCGACCCGACGCGCGCATCAAAACGCAACTGTCGCGCGAGATCAAGGGGCGGCACCAGTTTCGAAATCGATCGCTGTTGAAGGTCAAGGCCCGTCCAGGGTGCTGGTCGGCGAGAGCTAACCCTTCCACCTTGAGGCACGTTATGCAGGGCCCAGGACACAGCCGCCTTGCACGCGTGGGGTTAGCGCGCGTGCGAATCGAGCAGCATGGCTCTGAGCTATGATCTACGATCCTTCTATCAGTCGGGAACAAGTGGCAATCTGGCGCATTCCTTCTTTGCTCCGGTGTACCCCAAGAGCCCCCCTGAAGCCGGAGCAGACCCCAACGGCCTCAGCTGCCGCCCAGCTGAGGCCGCCCCTTTTGTCCCGAAGGGTCACGGCAGGGCGGGGATGCTCAGAGGCGCTTCTGAGACGCAAATTGGGGTGGACTGCCGCTCGCGAAGTTCGGCCTGACATCGGCTCCACGGTTGCCGCATCCGCCGCACACGAAGCGCGGCTCGACATCAGACAGGCGAATGTCGTCAGGCCAGCGATCGGCGCTGACAGCAAGGTTATGGCCGCAGTGGCAATAGACCAGGACGCCGCGCAGCCCCATCTCGCGCATCTCGCCAAAGGTGATCTTCATGGGACGGCCGTCAACGTGCGTGGGCGTGTGGCGTCGAGGAGAACGAGACATGCCGCCATCAAAGCGGCATCGTAAGCAGCTCGCAAATTATCGATTCCTGGTGGCTCGGGACTCGCGCGAGCTACGGCCGCTAGTAGGTGTGGACAGACTGAAATCCCCGGTCCGCTACCCGGGGATTTTCGAGCGTGCAGGGCATCAAGGGGGCCGCCTTCCTCGGTCGCCGACGAGGCGCCCCTGAAATGCCTATTTTCATAGGGTCTGCGTGCGCCCTGCCGACGCTTGGGCTAGGGTGGTAGCCCGCAGCATGAATTTGCCCTTGAGGGTGCGGAGATCGCCCCATAGGGCGCCGGCCACGGAGTTGCCGGTTCCGGGTCCTTGCGGTCTGGTGAACTAGGCGGACCGAACGCCCACGCCAACGAACGACGCTGTCGGTGCCGTCCGAACAAAGGCTGGGGGGGGGCCACTTGGGTGGCGGGAGCCCGCCTGAAGGGGGGTGATGAGGGCGCGGCGTTCTGTGCGTGCGCACCGGTGGATCAGGGCGGCAACGTGGTGCCGATTAGAGCATGACGTCAGCCGTGTGCGTGCATTGCATCGTACATCGTTCTAAGGAAGCGGGTTCGCTTTGATTGATCGAGCCAATTATAAGTTTCGTCAGCGTAGTCGGATAGTAGCTGAATATGGTGGCTGAAGTGCTTCTTAAGATCAGGCTCAACCGCATATACCCCGATCCGGCGCACCGATTTGCCAAAGACATCGCGCGACTTGTCGAGGACGATTGATTTCAGTGCGGCCTCATCTAGCCGGACCGACTGCTTTCGCAAGTCGAGCGTGCTGGCGATATGCATTTTGCCGTTGCGCAGGGCGAAGTCGGCCAAGAGCCCCTCATTCGGTGCCACAGGCAGGGAGCGAACAATCTTTCCGTCTTTCAGTCCCTGCTCAGGCTTTGCTAGCGCCTTCGCTTTCCGGAACGTTGTGGCGATCTCCGTATTGATGCGCGAGACCGCATCGGTCGGCTTCGGTTTCGGAAGAAGGACCAATGTGTCCATGATCTCTTCAAGGGTTCGTTCATAGTCGGATCCGCCATGAGCAGCTAGAGTCCCCACTCCGCTTGGAGAGATCATCGGTTCAACAAGCGCCAGTCGCTCCAGCAAGACCTCAGCCGGTTCACCTGAAGAGCAAAGCGCAGCGATTCGCTCTCGCACACCTTCGATGCGAGCTTCCCAGTTTTCGCGAGTGAGCGCCTTGAGCTTGAACGCCGCCTGGGCAAGACGCACGTCCGCCTTGCCCTCCCGGAAGACAACGATCCCCACGTTCACGCGTTCGCCGCGCCGGCGATCTGGGGTGGCAGTTAGAACCGAGTACTTATAGATATGATCCATTGCGGATGCCTTGGCGGATTTGGTCGATTCTGTCGGTTCGTTGGCTAGAGTTCCACCAATCTACAATTTTGCTCTTTTGTTCGGCTGAAAGCCAGCTTCTCGGATGAGCATTTATCGCCTGCACGATGTGCGATTCCTTAACTTCGTTAAGTCGCTGCAGTGTCTGGTCTGCTTCTGCTTGATCGATGTACTCACCAAAAAGATGGCAAAGGACGCGGCGAGCCAAGATCGTCTTCTTCTCAGGCGCGAACGGCAAGCTTGGTAGGGGCATGCCGTTAAACAGCCATGCTCGGGAATAGTCAAATGCGAGGACTGCCCAGCCACGGCGCTGCTGCCGGAACAGGAAATTGTTCAAGTGACGATCTTCATTATGGATGAAGTGGTCGAAAGCGTAGATCCGGGACAACGCCGCAGAAATGTCGCTCAGAGCGATCGCGCCGCGTCGCACCATGTCCCACCAGGGTTCGGTCGCCACGCCACCCTCCCACCGAGAGCCAAAGACCAAGGTGCCATCCGGGCGCTCGACCGCGGTGCAGGGTGGAGATGGAATTCCGACAAGCTCAGCTAAGCGGGTGCAAAACCATTCGTCATGAGGCGTAAATGCGCTCGAGCTGCCGTCCTTGACCACGTAATCGCAACCGTCGTCGCACCGGCAGATGCCGCTTGCATCTGCAGTTCCTAACCCATCCGGGTCGCACCACCTAATTCGTGGAGGAACCAACACCCCTCAAGCCCCCGAGTCCTCAGCTAGACACGATTCCGCAACCGCAAGGCGAGCGCAAGGGCGAGTGGACAACAAGCGGTGGATTGTCGCGTTTGGGTCCTTTGACCTGCAGCGACTCGATTCTGCACTGAGCGGAGGGGATATGATCGGAACTCAAACGGAAGGGGTCGCGGGCCGCAGGCGATCCTTGAGCCGGAAGTTGAAGCCGCCAGGGGGCGCCGGGCGGCCTCTTCCTCAATTGGTGGGCGTCAGCCCAAAGCATCTCATGGGCGCTTCACCCTGAGCCCCAGTTCCACCAGCCGGCGGATGGCTTCGGAGCGGTTGGGCTCGTCGTCCTGCTGCGATGCCCACGCTTCGATTTCTTTGGTGAGTTTCGGAGGCAGCCTCAATGCCGTGATGGGGTCTTTGCCCGTTGCCGGACGCCCGCGCCGCTTTTTAGGTATAACCCTATTTGACTTCGCCATATTTTTGTATAACCTAAAAGCAAGCCGAGGGGAAGTTGCAGCTTCCGCCTCGGCTCTAACCCCGATCAAGAGAGGCAGTTACCCCATGACCGAAGCTGACCGCGTGCGTAGCACGCCACCCCTAAACTCGTCCTCAAACAATGTCGCCGGGACGACAACCGTTGATCACGTCGAGACCTCCTCTCGACGCCGATTCCTTGCCCAAGCCGCGGCTGTCACCGCTGGGGGCGTCGCGCTTGGTGCGGCACTTCCGCTGTCCGGATCGGCCAAGGGCGCCGATCTGGCAACAGATCCGATGTTTGCCGCAATCGAGGCCCACAAGGCCGCCCGCGCCATGACATCGACATGGCTCGCCCGTTACTGCGAACTTGAAACCTTGCTTCCACAGGAAAAGCGTCGCTCCTCCATCTGCGCCTGGGGAGAGACCATCGTCGCGACGGATGACCCTCGCTGGATCGAGGCGGAACGAAAGGTTGACCTAACCAGCGATGCGGAGTTCGACGCAGCATACGCACTCCTGGAAGTCGTCCCCACCACAAGAGAGGGCTTGTTGGCCCTCCTCGGGCACGCCATCGCGCACGAAGCGGACCATTACAGCTGGCCGGAATACTGGAACAGCGACTTGCTGGAGTACCTCTCGGAGGTGCTGCCGCAACTCTGGCAGGAGGGGAGGGTCTGATGGATAAACATCAGCATCTTGAGGAGATCGACCGAAGCCTCGCCGACATTCAGGTGATGGGACAAGTCGCGATCCGAGCAGCGCAGAATCTCCAGCTCTGTGAAGACGATTCCGGCTGCTACCGTCTGCCAGAGCAGGAGACGTCGATACTGTTGTTCAGCGTTCACGACGTCTTGGACCGGATCGAGAAACTGAGAGCCGCCAAGGCGGGGCCGGACGCGCGGACGGTCGACGAGGCGGACATCCACGAGGGGGGCATCAACAAGAACCAGACCCGGCAACCGAACGCGGATGTTCTATACGAACTTCGGCACATGGCCATTCTCGGCATTCGAGTGCTGGAAGGAATGGACGAGAAGTTCCACCAATCCCACGCAGAGGCATCCGAGGCGCTGGCCTTCTGTCTACACGACATGCTCGAACGCATCGACAGGCTGGAGCACACCGCGGGGCGGGACTGATCCGCATCCCCCTATCCCATGACAAGGCCCGGCCTAGCGCCGGGCTTTTTTCATGGGCGCCGACGACGCAGGTAGGCACCAAAGGCTGCGATAATTCGGGATCCATTCTCAAGGCAATCAGTTGGACCGAAATGCGCATCCAGGCGATGACATGGGCAGCAGGCTCGCTGACCGTCCTCGGTCTTCTGATCTCCGCATGCGCAAGTCACCAGTCATCTTCAGCGAGCCCGTCCGGGGCACCGTGGGCTCGCGATCTCAATGAGAGGCCGCCAAGTCGGGAGCCAGCCGATCGAGGGATAGTCCCAGAGGTGAAGTCTGACCTAAAGGCGACGAGAGACAGAGTACCGCGCTAGGGAGGCGGCTTCCATCCCGCGCTCTTATAAGACCTGGTCTGCGTCGCCAGGCACCACATCCGCGGACAACAGGGACGAAGCCAGTAAACAGGTTCGCGCTATAGCTCGCGCTCCATCGCGGGATGCCTCCGGTTCTTTATCTTGATCCAATGCTTCTGGCGCCCTCCGCGGTACGGCCGATCGCGGTGCTTGGAAACGAGCCCCTCAAGCCCCATCCGGCAGGCCGCTTGAAATAGGTCGGGCCCGATCTCGCCGCGTTCGAACGGCGCCACGCTGATCCCGTCGGGGCGGTGAGCCAATAGCTGCTCAAGGCTCGCCTTCCGCATATGAAGGGGTAGGGAACGGAGATCATCGCCGCCCGTCGCGAGAATATCGAAGGCGTAAAGCTGCACTTCGTGATCGTATCGCCGGCTATGCAGCGCGTTGAAGTCGCTAATGCCGTCCACCCCGAGGATCACAGCCTCGCCATCGATCACAAAGCGCTTCTGTCCGTTCTTCAGCGCCGCCTCGGCTATCCATGGGTAGCGCTTGGTCCAATCGGTGCCGTTGCGCGAGAGGAGACGCACGCGCTCGTTCTCCCGGATGACCAGCATTCGGTAGCCGTCGTGCTTTACTTCATGGATCCAGTCGGGCCCGTTCGGCACCTGCTTGCCGGCGGTAGCCAGGCAAAGCTCGTACGCCATACGCATGGTCCAAAAGATAGGACTTTTCGCTGGCTTTACG
>NZ_AJQE01000368.1 GCF_000261685.1 Bradyrhizobium genomosp. I (2014)
AATTTCGGTAAAGCGGAATATTTTCGCGCCTGCGGGTTGACAGCTCGGCGACACAGCCCGGGCTACGGGGGGTTACCCGCCGAAATCCCGCGGACTGAACGGCAAGTCCAGCACCTTCCATTCCCTGTACTTGTCGGCCGGCAGCATCTTGTACGGCTGGCAGTTCTGGAGCGCGCTCATTGCGGACTTGACGATGGCCACGCCCTTTGCGGACGGCGGAGCCTCGATCAGGATCGGTTCGCGCGCCAGCGTGCCGTCGGTGGCGAACACCGCGCGCAGCTTGACATTGACGTTGTCGGTCGGCGCGACCCCGGCCGGCAGCCTGGCGCAGCTCCGCAAATGGCGGCGAAGCTCGGCGATGACTTCGGGCGGAAGCCCGGCTGCGATCGAATCCTTGGCATCGCCGCCATCGTCCTTGGGGGCATCTTTCGGCAGCTCCGGCGGCAATTCAGGCGGCAGGCCCAGCATGACGCCGTACTTGACGGTGACGTCCGGCTCCGGAGCCTGATAGGCCGGCGGCGGCGCAGCCTGAGGCTGCGGCATCGCCTGAGGTGGCGGCTGGGACTGCGGCTGCTGCTGCAGCGGTTGCTGAGGCTGCGGTTGCACGCCGGCCTCGCGCTGCTTCGACGCCTGCGAGGGTTGCGGCTGTTTCTGCTGTGGCTCAGGCGAGGCCTGTGGTGATGGCGATGGTGCAGCAGCCTGCTGCCTGGCCGCGGGCTCCGGCGCTGAGTCCGTCTTGTCGGTGACATCCAGCTTCGGCAGCTTCAGGTCGGGGAGCGACTCCGGCGGCTTCTCCTTCTCCTCGGCCTTCTCGTCCGCTTTGGCCTCTTCCTGCCTCACCTGCTCCGGCGTGACAATGTCCACCGCAACGGTCTCGGGCGGCGCGGCATGGAACGGGCGGACTTCGCTGACCAGGATGATCAGCGCCACCAGCATCAGATGCGCGATCGCCGACGCCGCAATGTCCGTCCGTATGATCTTCCGCAGTTCCATCGACCGATCTTGGGTTGCCGCCGCGGTCCTAGCATAACGGAAGTCCCTCTCAATCCCATTTCGGAGCGAAGCCGAAGTCGGTCAGGCGTCCCCTGGGATTGGCGAGCGCGGCGATCCGGCTCATCTCGTCCTCCGACAGCTCGAAATCGAGGATCTCGATGTTCTCCGACAGGCGCTCGACGCGCGAGGTGCGCGGGATCGCAGCGACATTCTGCTGCACCAGCCAGCGCAGGCAGACCTGCGCCGGCGTCTTGCGATGGGCACGGCCGATCTCCACGAGCGTCTGGTCGGACTTGACGCGGCCCTTGGCGATCGGGCTGTAGGCGACCAGCGCGAGGCCGTGCCGTTCGCACGCCGCCCTCACCTTCGCCTGATCGAGATAGGGGTGATATTCGACCTGGTTGCAGACGAGCGGCTCCGCCGACAGCGCGACCGCCTGCTCGATCAGCGCCACCGTGAAATTGGAGACGCCGATGTGGCGGGTCAGCCCCATCTGCCTGGCATGCGACAGCGCGCCCAGCGTCTCCGCCAGCGGTACGTGGGGATTGGGCCAGTGCAGCAGCAACAGATCAACGGAGGGAAGCCGCAACCGGGCCAGGCTCTCCTTGACCGAGCGTTCGAGATCGTGGGGCGCGAAATGGTTGGTCCAGACCTTGGTGGTGAGGAAGACGTCGTCGCGGCGCACGCCGGAGGCGCGCAAGCCGTCGCCGACCTCGCGCTCATTGTCGTAGACCTGTGCGGTGTCGATGTGGCGATAGCCGAGCCGCAGCGCCTGCTCGACCACGCGCGCGGCAGGCCTCCCGCTCAGCTCCCAGGTTCCGAGCCCGATCGCCGGGATTCTTGCGCCATTGGCCTCGACGAACAGCATGAGGAATCCTCTCTGTTGCGGCAGCCCGAAATGTCACTATGGACCCGGCCGATGATGCTGCCAACGGAAGCCGCAACGACCGGGCCGAATATTCAATGCAAGACTAACGAGAGGTGTGCATCAGACCTTGGCGAGCGCCTGAAACACCGTGTCCGGGGCATGCGCGATCACCGCGAGCAGCGCGCGGGCCGGCCCCCGTGGCGCGCGCTTGCCCTGCTCCCAGTTGCGGATGGTCTCGACGGGGACGCCGAGCTTGGCGGCGAACTCCATCTGGGTCAGGCAGGCGCGGCGGCGCAAATCGCGCACCGCGGGCGGACCGGCCTCGACCGGCGTGTCATTGGCCGCCGGCTGGACCGGAAATTCCTGCCCATCCCGCAATTCGACGATCCGTCCGTCCGCCTTCAGCCGCAACCGCATGCCGATTCCCCCAAGCGCAGGCGATGATGCGGCAGGTCGCTTAAGTTCGGATTAAAGATGGTCTCGTGCCCCGGACGCTGCGCAGCGCCTCTTCGGCGGTGCGCTGCAGAGCCGGGGCCCATATCGCCACAGTGTCGTGCCGCTCTATGGGTCCCGGTTCTGCGCAGCAACGCGAAGGGGCGTTGCAGCGCGCCCGGGACACGAGAGCGAGGGCGCCCCTATCTCAGCCCGAACCACAGGGTCGCAATGCCGAGGAAGGAGAAGAAGCCGACAACATCGGTCACGGTGGTCACGAAGGTGCCCGACGCCACCGCCGGGTCGGCCCGCACGCGCTCCAGCGCCATCGGGATCAGGATGCCGCCGAGCGCGCCGGCGACCAGGTTGCAGATGATGGCGAGGCCGATGACGATGCCGAGGCCCGGGATCTTGAACCAGGCCACCGCGGCGATGCCCGTGATCACGGCGAAGGCGAGACCGTTGACGAGGCCGACCAGCGTCTCGCGCAGCACCACGCGCCAGGCGTTGAAGGAGCCGAGCTCGCGGGTGGCGAGCGCCCGCACCGCCACGGTCATGGTCTGGGTTGCGGCATTGCCGCCCTGGCTCGCCACGATCGGCGCCAGCACCGCGAGCGCCACCATTTTTTCCAGCTGGCCCTCGAACAGGCCGAGCACGGAGGACGCCAGAAAGGCGGTGGCGAGATTCACCAGCAGCCAGTTGAAGCGGCCGCGCGCAATCGTCAGGAAGGTGTCCGACAGTTCTTCGTCGCTGGTGACGCCGCCGAGCGCCTTGAGGTCCTCTTCCGCCTCCTCCTCGATGACGTCGACGACATCGTCGACGGTGATGACGCCGACAAGGCGGTCCTGGGTGTCGAGCACGGGTGCGGCGACGAGATTGTACTTGCCGAACATGTGCGCCACCTCCTCCTGGTCCTCCAGGACGGAGACGCGGCGGCGGTCCTCGTCGGTCAGCTCGGTCAGCGCCACCGGCCGGCGCGTGCGCAAGAGCACGTCGAGCGGCACGGCGCCCTGCCAGTGCTGGTCCTTGTCGACGACGTAGATCTCGTAGAAGCGGTCGGGCAGATCCGGCGTCTCGCGCATGTAGTCGATCGCCTGGCCCACGGTGAAATCCTGGGGCACGGCGATGAACTCGGTCTGCATCCGGCGACCGGCGGAATTCTCCGGATAGAGCAGGCTGCGCTCGAGCGCGACACGCTCCTTGAGCGGCAGCTTTTCGAGGATTTCCTCCTGTTCCTCGGCGTCGAGGGTTTCCAGCAGTTCGACCGCGTCGTCGGATTCGAGTTCGCGGACGCCCTCGGCGACCGTCTCCGGCGGCAGCTCCTCGAGGATCTCCTCGCGGACGGCCTCGTCGACCTCGTTCAGGGCCGAAAAGTCAAAGTCGCGGCCCGTGAGCTCGACCAGGCGGACGCGGTCCTCGGGCTCCAGGGCCCCGATCAGATCGCCCAGATCGGCCTCGTGCAGTTCCGCGACGCAGCCACGCAGCGCCGCACTGTCGCCGGCCTCGATCGCACGGGCAATTTCTTCGACGAATTCATGACGAATTTCGCCGTTTTCATTGCGCATCGGTACGTGGTCGAGTACCGAATCCGAGGCGGATGGGGCACCGTCCATATGTTCATCCATGGCGCGCCTCGCCGTTTGACAGGTTGGAACGAGTGGTCTGAGCTGATGGTTCAGGCAATACCCACAAGGCAACTCAGGGCGCAATGACAAAGATGCTTCGATTGAAATGGACATCGATGACGGCGGGCGCGATCGTTGCGGCCCTCACCGGCATTGCCTCGACCCATGCCGCCGAGTGCCCGCGCAAGGATGCGCTCGGCACTTCGCGCATCCTGACCGTCGACGCCAAGACGTATCCGCGCGTCGGCTTGAAGAGCTTTCCCCAGACGCTGCCGCTGGCGGATCACGAGGTCGTGCTGACCTTCGACGACGGGCCGTTCGCGCCGACGACGTCGAAGGTGCTGGCGGCGCTGGCGCAGGAATGCGTGCGCGCGACCTTCTTCCTGATCGGCCAGCACGCCGCCGAGTATCCCGACATGGTCAAGCGCATCGCCCGCGAGGGCCACACCGTCGGCCACCACACCTGGTCGCATCCGTTCATGGCGCATATCCCGTTCGACAAGGCGATGGCCGACCTCGATCGCGGCATCGCTGCCGACGAGATGGCGCTGCGCGGCACCTCGACGACGACACCCTCGACCCCGTTTTTCCGCTTTCCCTATTTCGAGTCGACGCAAGCAGAACTCGACCTGCTCCAGTCGCGCGGCATCGTCGTGTTCGGGGCCGATCTCTGGGCGAGCGATTGGGAGGAGATCACGCCGGAGCAGGAATTGAAGCTCGTCACCGAACGCCTGGCGGCGAGCGGCAAGGGCATCATCCTCTTCCACGACAACAAGGTGCGCACGGCCGCCATGATGCCGGCCTTCCTGCGGTATCTGAGGGAGAACGGCTATCGCGTGGTCCACGTCGTACCGGCGGGCACGTCGCAGAAGAACGCCGATGCGCGTTGATGCCGGAATGTCACGCCGGCGCAAAATGGGGTGATCCCGGCCCTATTAACACTCTGTTCATGCTAGCCCATGCAAAGATGGCGGGGGTGTTGCACCTGAACCATTTTGCGGTGTCTCCGACCTACCAAGGAGGCAATCGCGCATGAGGGCAGACCGGGTTCATGATCGGAAGTAGCCTTGTTTTGCGGACGCGATCGTGGATCGTCCTCTGTCTGGGCATGCTGATCGTCGGTTCGCCGGCCGCGCTTGCGGCCGACTGTCCCGGCCACCCGGACGCCCTCGGCACCTCCCGTACCCTCGTGGTCGATCCGCGCGAGCATCCGCTGATCGGCACCATGCAGTACCGCGAGACGTTGCCGCTGAAGGACCATGAGGTCGTCCTGACCTTCGACGACGGTCCACTGCCGAAATATTCCAACCAGGTGCTTCAGATCCTCGCCGACGAGTGCATCAAGGCGACCTTCTTCATCATCGGCAGCCAGGCCAAGGCCAATCCGGAAGGCGTGCGCAAGCTGGTCGCGGCGGGCCACACCGTCGGCACACACAGCATGGACCACCCGCTGACCTTCGACCGGATGCCGATCGAAAAGGCCGAGGCCGAGATCAACGGCGGAATCGCGTGGACCTCGGCCGCGATGACCGATCCGTCCCAGCTCGCCCCGTTCTTCCGCATTCCCGGCCTGATGCGCGCCGAGGGCGTCGAGAACTATCTGATCTCGCGCGGCATCCAGGTCTGGAGCGCCGATTTCCCCGCCGACGACTGGCGGCATGTGTCGTCCGACCGCGTCTACCAGCTCGCGATCCAGCGGCTTGAGGCCAAGGGCAAGGGTATCCTGCTGCTGCACGACATCCAGGCCCGCACGGTGGCGGCGCTGCCGAGGATCATCCGCGACCTCAAGGCGCGCGGCTATCGCATCGTGCATGTGGTGCCCGCGACCGCCGAACGGCCGGCGACGCCGACCGCGACGGTGGAATGGCTGCTGCATCCGCCGACCGAGACGACGCCGATCGCGCGCTGGCCACGCGTGCCGAATTTCGCGTTCACGCAGACCCGGACGCTGCCGGCGCCCGCTCTTGCCGACCTCAATGCGCAGGCCGAGCATCAGCCGCTGCTGCCGCTGCGGACCATGGCGCAGGCCAATGTCGCGGCTACCCTGCCCGTGCCCGGCCGCGCGCTCTTTGCGATCCCGGAAGGCTCGGTCGAGGTGCTGCTGTCGACGACCTTGTCGCGGCGTGCCGCGACGCGGCTGGCAATTGCGGCCGAGCCGCCCCGGGCCGCGGCAAAGGACAAGGCCGCAAAGGGCAAGGCCGGCAAGGCGCACGCTCACCGGACCGCGCATGCGGCGCCTGCCGCGCTCAGGCATGCCGCGCAGGCCAAGAGCGCGACGCCCCGCCCGACCCGCGTTGCGACCAGCGTGAAGAAGCGCGCCTGAGCGGTTATTGCCGCATGATGGCGGCGACGCAGAGCAGCACGATCAGCGCCAGGAAAAACAGGTCCATATAGGACTTGAGTTCGCCGTCGCGCCGCAGCCGCGCAACGTCGGCGACGACCTGCTTGCGCGCCGAGGTTCCGCCCGCACCGTCATTGATCGGAGCCTGAAGGCGCCTGGTCTCGGCCTCCAGCTTCTCGATCTTCTGGTAGAAGTAGAACGCGCGCAGCGTCGAGGCCGCGCGCATGGCGGCATAGACCAGCACCAGGATCGCCAGGATCGCCCGGTTCGGATACTTCTCCATGAAGTTCAGGCTGAAATAGACCATCGCCAGGAAGGCGAAATTGGTGAGGAAGCGGTAGACGAAGCTGAGAAAGGCCATGCTGGCTCGAACCTTGAGGGATCGCGCAATCGGATTGTTGCGCGTGCGGGATCACGAGGCCGACCGGAGCAGCCGGCCTGGATGCCGTGCAGGCCGGTCTACGCCGAGTTTATTTCAACAAAGATACGATCGCCCCGCGCCCGCCGCCTTTTAGCCACACGCGGCCATAATGCAACCCGACGCACGGCGCCGATCTGCCTCGACGCCGGCAGCCGCAACGGCTCAATGGCGATTTGGCCGAAGTCGCGATAGACTGGGGACCTGCCTCCACATCCGGGGTCTGCCGATGCCGAAGAAGGGAATCACGGGCCACGACGACTGGGTTCTGACCGAGGCGCTCGCGACCGCCCTGGTCGCACTGGAGCAGCTCGAACCGAAGCACCAGCCGAACGCGCATATGGACGACATCCGCAAGTTGCTCGCCAACGGCAAGGAGCCGGCGGCGGTGAGCCTGCACCTCGCCCAGGCCAAATGCCGCCTGTTTCCCGAGCTCGACCCGCTGGAGATCTACCGGGAATACGGCATCGGCGAGGAGTACGGCTGAAGGCTGCTTTAAGAGGGCGCGATGCGCTAGTTCTGCGGCGTCTTCAGCAGCGGGCGTTCGCTCTGGCTCAGGGGATGATGAGCGTCCTCGGCACGGATTGTCTCGACGACGTTATAGTAGTCCCAGGGGGCTTTCACGTCCGCAGGCTTGTTGACTTCGACGAGATGGAAATCGTGCACCAGCTTGTTGTCAGCGCGCAGCCGCGCGCCCGGCGCATGGAAATCGTCGACGGGCATTGACCGTATCTTCTCAAGGACAGCATTGGTGTCATCCGTGCCCACGGCAGCCGCGGCCCGCAGATATTGCAGGACGGCCGAATAGAGCGGCGCTGCGCCCGGATTGCGCGAGAGGTGCGGAGGACCGGGCTTAAGGCCCGCCCGCGACAGAGCCCGCGACCGCCATGACCAGCGCGCCAAGGTCGATGTTGCCGTTGACGGTCAGCTCCTCGGAACTTTGTGCGTCCCCCGCGCCCTGGATCTTCAGCGATTGCGGCCGCTCGGCGGCCTGGCGCTGCAACTCACCGACGATTGCCTCCTTGAGTTTTTCTTCCAGCATGGGCCTTCTCTCTCAGGCCGCCATCGCGCGACAGGATTGGGCGCAGGAGCGGCACATCGCGACGCATTCGTCCATGCCGCCGATTCGCTCGCAATCCTCGGCGCATTCGTTGCAGATTTCGGCGCACTCACCGCAGGTATGCTTGTGATGCGGCGTGTTGATCAGCATGAAATGCGCGGCGGTCCGGCACATCTCGGCGCAGGCCATCATCAGGCGGAAGTGCTTCGGCTCGACATGCTTGCCGCCGGTCTCGAGGCAATGGTTCATCGCCGTGCCGAGGCATGTGCGGTAGCAGCTCATGCAGAGGTCGATGCAGCGGGTCATGTCTTCGGACTGGACCATCCGTTCTCTCCATTGCGTGCCCCGCCTCTGTCGACCAAAGCGGAGCAACGCGCTTCGTTCCAGGATCCGGTCGATTGTGACGGGACCGGCTCAAGAAGGCGCGGCGGCAGGCTGTTGTGGATCGTGCAGGCGCAATTGCGGCGTGGGCGAACGCGACCGCGAGCTGGTGCAGGTCGGTGAGGACCTCGCCGACGCCGTAGAGCCCGTCGATCGACGTGCCGAGGTCGTCGACCCTCAGATAATCATCCCCGCTCCTTGGAGCGTTTGGGTCTGTTTCCTGCGGTTACGTTTCGCGGTCATGCGCAGGATACAATCGCGCCTCCGACGCAGTTCCGCCGGAACAGAACTGCTGATTCGCATGTTCAAGAACGACTTGAAGGAGGATCATCATGGCAAAAGCAGCATGGAAACGGCCGGGCTCGCCGATCGGCCGCAAGGGACCGCGCAAGGCAAATCCCGCCTACAAGCGCCGCGCACGGCAGCCCTGGACGCCCGCGGACGTCAGCAAGCTGAAGCAACTTGCGAAAGGCAACACGCCAACCGGCGTGATGAGCATCAAGCTTCAGCGCCCGGTCGCAGCCATCCGCAGCAAGGCCCAGCGCGAAGGCATTTCGCTAAGGCCCGTCAATCGCTCACCCTACAACCGGCGAACCAAAGCCGCGAAGAAGGGGCGTTGACGACGCATATTGCCGGGCCGACGCAATCCATTGCGGCGACTGTAGGCCGGGTGACCGCAGCCACTTTTCCGAGACCCCGTTTCCGCCTGACGCGCCTTGCGTAACCTGTCCTCGCGCGCCGCACCGGGCGGAAGCAGGCTGGCTTGTTCGCGCAGACGCCGCGCTTCGGCGGCCAGCCGAGCCTCCAGAGTCTCGATTTGCTACTCCCGCCAGAATTCGGCCAGCTCTTCCGCTGTCACTAGGTCGACCT
This sequence comes from Bradyrhizobium genomosp. I (2014), assembly GCF_000261685.1. GTDB lineage: Bacteria > Pseudomonadota > Alphaproteobacteria > Rhizobiales > Xanthobacteraceae > Bradyrhizobium. The sequence continues at coordinate 8,989 of NZ_AJQE01000368.1, forward strand.
GGCCGTGAAAGCGGGTGCGATACATCGTCATGAGCGCATCGTGCCCGACGTCGGACGAACTGCACAGCGCGTCCTCGACGATGACAATCCTGAAGCCGAGATCGATAGCGCTCAGGGCAGTCGAGAGCACGCAGACGTCCGTCTCTGCGCCCGATATCACGACGGTACCGACCTTCTTTTCCACCAGCAGGCTCGCGAGGCCGGGATTGCTGAAGGCCGAATAGGCCGGCTTGTCGATGACGGCAGCCGGCGGAACGAAGCGGTTCAAGGCCGGCACAAGCTCAAGAGCGGATGGCGGCAGATTCCTGCGGGTCGCCTGGTGCCAGCGGCGAAAATAGCTCTGCCACTGCCCCGGGCGATCTTCCGGATCCTGCGGAGTGATGAAGCGGGTGAAGATCGTCCGGTCCTGATGGCGCGCAACGATCGAGGCAATCGTAGGCAGAACCCGTTCCATCCAGGGCGTCGCCCACAGACCGCCGGAAGCGAAAATGTTCTGCATGTCGACGCAGAGGTGAACGGCGTCCCTGATGTCGGCAACGTCCGAGGCGCTGTTCCTCATCGTCCTCCCTCCGCGACCATACGGCCTCATCCAGCATTCGGGGCGCTCGCTTTCCGCATGACGCATTGTCCGGTTGCAAGACCCGCACCCACAAACCCGAGATGCCATCGTCCAGCACGGTGTTCAACGCGAAGCCATACTGATCGCGGAGCCCCGCCGATCAGCGCCAGGCTTTCTCGTTCTTCTGTTCGTAATCCTTGAAAGCCTTCTCAAGCCCGCTGAGGACTTCGGCGGACGTCTCGAACATCGCTCTCAACTGCGGTTCGTCGACCTTCTGGATGTCTTCGCGCAGATGGTTCCGGATCTCCTGAAGCGCCTTCTGCATCTTCTGCGTATGGTGCCGGGGATCGCGATCTGCCGCACTTGCCATGGTCAGTCTCCTCGCTGTTAATGTGGCTGCGCCGGACGCAGGAGCGCCCGGCGGGAACGGAGTCAACGGACCGCCGAGGGCGTCGTTCCAATTACGAAATTCGATAAAGAAGACATGAAATACAAGGACTTGCTCACGGGATTCATCAGGCTGCACATTCTGCACCACGCCGCGGAACATGAAATTTACGGCCAGTGGATGATCGAGGAGCTGGCTCGACACGGCTACAAGCTCAGCCCCGGGACGCTCTACCCGCTGCTTCATGGCATGGAGCGGAAAGGCTATCTGCGGTCGCGCAAAGAGCATCCCGGACGAACCGCTCGCACCCTCTATCGGGCGACACCGCTCGGAAAACGCGGACTCGCGTTGGCCAAGTCGCGGGTCCTCGAGTTCACCGGCGAGGCCATCAGGAAATAGCCGATCGCATCATGCATACGTGATCAGCCCGGCGAAGCCTTCGTCCATGTGGTCTTGATGATGGCAGTGGAAGAAGGTCGGTCCGGGGTCGTCGGCGATGAAATCGACCTCGGCCGTCGAGTATCTGGGCATGCTGATCGTGTCCTTGATCACCCCGGCGGTCGGCTTGTCTCCCACCTTCGTGATCTCGAACGAGTGGCGATGCAGGTGCACGGGATGCTCGTCGCCGCTGTTGTTGTTCAATACCAGGCGGTACCGCCTGCCCTTGACGACGGTGAAGAGCGGATTCGTGTCCGGCCAGGATCTTCCGTTGATGGTCCAGCGATTGTAGCCACCTCTCCCGCCCGGGATCTTCTCGAACTTCAGTCCGATCGTCTCGTCGGGCGCTGCGGCCGGTACGTCGGAGCGCCCGAACGCGGTGTAGTCCCATCTGGATTTCGCGGGCGCCGACCAGGCTGGCTCGCCGCCGCGGCCGGCGTATTCGACGACCACGCCCATTCCCATGTTGCGGTCCCCATCCTCCGTCGAGCCGAAGACCCAGACGCCGGGATTGTTCATCTCCACGATCACGTCGGCGCGCTCGGCGACGTCGAGTTTCAGGATTTCGACGGTCGCGGTGGTCGGGACCGGATTGCCGTCGAGCGCCAGCACCTTGAAACGATGTCCCGGCAGCGCGAGCGTGATGCCCATATTGCCGCTCGCGTTGAGCACCCGGAACAGCACGCGCTCGCCTTCGCGCACCCGGATCGGCTCTCCGTGGCCGAGCATGCGATCGCCGAGGGTCGCTGCGCGATACATGACCTCCAGTCCGTTGTCGGGCGGCGGGCCTGCCTTGATGTCCTGCATGCTGACCCAGTGACCCTCCCAGTGGTGCGCGGCGAGCAGCACCTCCCGGTCATAGCCGCCGGGATCGCCGGCGGCGGGCTCCACGATGAGGAATCCGAACTCGCCCGTATAGGTGCTCTTGTTGAGATCGGTCATCGCCATCGCGTGGCTGTGATACCAGCGGGTCCCAGAGGGTTTCGCGAAATATTCGTAGGTCAATGATTTGCCGGGCTCGATGATCGGCGAGCCTTCTTCCGTCGATCCATCCTGCCGCGAAGGGATCATCAGGCCGTGCGAATGAATCAGATTGGGATAGCCGGAATCGTTGGTGACTTCGATCCGGACCGGCTGGCCCTCCCTGACCCGCAGCGCGGGCCCGGGAACGGCTCCGTTGTAGGCCGTGGTCTTGATGATTTTTCCGGGCGCGATCTCGAGCGAGATCGGCGCGATCCTGATCTTGTAGTCGGCCGTCTCCTTCGACAACGCCTGGGCGTGAACGAGCGGGAGGGTCTTGGCGGTCATGAGCGAGAATGCACCGGCCCGCGCGCCGCGAAGCAGAGTTCGCCGGCTGATGAGCGACCGAGGGGTGTCTCCACGTCGATCAATCGTCGTCATCGCTCTGACCTCCTTCGGCTGGCCTTGAGTAACACCGGTCGATTGCCCCGCAACAGCCGGACGAGCAACCTCCGCCAACAAAAGAAGTTGAGTTGGCAAGCTCGCATTATCTGGAACCGACGGGAGAACGGATCTTTTATCGAAATTCGATAACCGCTAGAACGATCTCGGAACGATGCGGGGTCGAAGGAAAAGTCATGACCGATGACGCGATCGAGGCGAACAAGAGCGCCACCTCGCCTGCCGAAGTGCTCCTGATCTTCCTCAAATTGGGGCTGACCTGCTTCGGCGGTCCGATCGCCCACATCGGCTACTTCCGCGACGAGTTCGTCCTGCGGCGGAAGTGGATCGACGAGCATGCCTTCGCCGATCTCGTCGGCCTATGCCAATTCCTGCCCGGCCCCGCCAGCAGCCAGGTCGGCTTCTCGATCGGATTGATGCGGGCCGGCTACCTCGGCGCCCTCGCCGCCTGGACAGGCTTCACCCTTCCTTCGGCGGCTGTCCTCGTCCTCTTCGCCTACGGCGCGGGCACGCTCAGCGGCCCGGCCGGCACCGGCCTGCTGCACGGACTGAAGCTGACCGCCGTCGCCATCGTGGCGCAGGCCGTCTGGGGCATGGCACGAAATCTCTGTCCAGACCGCGAACGCGCATCGATCGCGGTCGTGGCCGCGCTGATCATCCTCTTCAGCACGGCTTCGATCGCCCAGATCGGCGCGATCGTTCTCGGCGGCCTCGCCGGTCTGTGGCTGTGCCGCAGCGAGGCGCCGGCGCCGTCCGGACACGTTGAAATCCGGGTGTCGCGGACCGTGGGCCTGATCACTCTCGGGATGTTCTTCGTCCTGCTGGCGGGGCTGCCGGCGCTGCGCAGCATGACGGGATCCACCGGCGTCTCCCTGTTCGACGCGTTCTACCGCTCCGGCGCGCTTGTCTTCGGCGGTGGCCACGTCGTGCTACCGCTGCTGCGCGAGGCCTTCGTCGCCCCGGGCTGGTTGAGCGACGATGCGTTCCTTGCCGGCTACGGCGCCGCCCAGGCGGTGCCGGGCCCGCTCTTCACCTTCGCGGCCTACCTCGGCACGGTGGTCTCTCCGGAGCCGCACGGGCTCGCCGGCGCGGCGCTCGGCCTCATCGGCATCTTCCTGCCCGGGATCCTGGTCCTGCTCGGCACTCTGCCGTTCTGGGACTCGTTCCGGAAGCGCGCCGGCGCCCAGGCCATGATGCGGGGCGTCAACGCCGCGGTGGTCGGCGTGCTGGGCGCTGCGCTGTACGATCCGGTGTGGACGACGACCGTGCATTCGCCACGCGACTTCGGCATCGCTCTTGTCGGCTTCGTCCTGCTGGTCGCCTGGCGCGCCCCTCCGCTCGTCGTCGTCGCCTTCAGCGCTGCTGCGGGCATGGCGATGACGCTCGTTTGAGTTCAGGCAAACGCCGTCCGGCCGAGGCCAATGACAGCGATAGCCTGAACGCCTCGGTCGAACGGATGGTGAGGCTCTCAGTCATGTTGCGGACCTGCGGTCGAGATGACCACGCGGAAACCGCTGCTATTTCAGTAGGCGCGCGCGAAGTCACCTTCCTGCTTGATATCGGTGAATACCGGAAAGCGCGCCCTCCAGGGCGTGCCCTTGGCCGTGGTCAGCTGATTGAGCTTTTCGAGCACTCCGAGGCCATCCCTGCGTAGGCTGGCCGAGACCGCCGCGCGGTCCGGGAAGTTTTTCAGCACGGCGTCGAGCCAGATGGTGCGACCCGCCAGGAAACCGCTTGCGCCTGCTGCATAGGAGTAGTCGAGGACGCGCTCGAATTTTTCGGGCGCGGCGCCGCCCGACAGCAGCACCCAGGGAATGCTCCGCTCGCGGCAAATGTCGCCGATCGCATCGAACTCGTTCTGTGCGGCCTTGGCTTCCGCGCTACCGTCGCGGGCCGGCAGGCTGTTGGCCGCAAGCGGGCTCTCCAGCTTGAGCAGATCGACACCGTATTCGGGCCTGGCAAACTCGCGCACGCTGTCGATGACGAGGCCGGGAAGCTTGCCGGGCGATTCCACGTAGTCGGCGGTGTGGTTGGCGCTGCCGAGGAACGGATAGACCAGCAGCTCGAGGACATAGGGAATGTCGTGCCGGGCACAATCCTCGCCGATCTCCCGGACGAAGCGCTTCTGGTGTTCGTTCACCGCAGGATCGGCGTCCGGCCGGTACCACGCCAGCACCTTGACGGCGTCTCCGCCCATGGCGCGGATCTTTTCCACGCTCCAGTTGGTGATCGCCCGGGACTTGCGGCCTCCGGCGGTCTCCTCGACGCGGTGCTCCTCGAGGGTCATGATGAGGCCACAACGCGGCGGCAGCAGGTCGATCGCGGCGGGCACCGCGAAGTTCGGATCGAAAAGCATCGAGCTGCAATGCGGGGCGAGGTTCTCGACGAGGAGACGCTTGGCCGCGGTCACGTCGGAATATGCGACCTGATCGCGCGTGATCCCCTTCGCCTTTGCAATGGCATCGAACAGCGGCGGCCGCTGATCCAGCGCGACCATGCGAAAGTGGCCGTCCGCGTCGGCAAGCCTCGCCAGGCCGCGGTTCTTTCCAATCGTTCTCATGGCTTCGTCCTCATGAATGCAAGACACTCGTTGATATCAGGGATTCCGTTCCGCCCCCCGGCGTGACGGCATTTCATCGCGGCCGTGGCCGCCGAAAACGCCATGGCCGCAGGCACATCGAGCCCGGCGCCGATCGCCAGCGCATAGGCCCCGTGAAAGACGTCGCCGGCGCCCGTGGTGTCCAGGACGTCGACGGCATAGGCCGCCTGCCGG
>NZ_AJQE01000369.1 GCF_000261685.1 Bradyrhizobium genomosp. I (2014)
TTCTCGTACCAGCTCACGCCGCCTTCGCCGCGCGTGACCGCGATCACCCGGCAACCGAAGCGCGCGAGCGCTGCGAGAGATTTGTCATCGGCTGACCCGGCAAAGGACGCCAGTGCGGGCTCGGAGAAGATGGCGTGGTCCGTCAGCGGCAGCAGACGCTCGAACACCTCGGCATCCGCCATGTCGCCGTCGAGCACTGTCGCAATGCCGCGCGCCCGCGCCTCCCGGAACAGCGTCGCGGCACCCTCGACCCAGCGCGGATCGGCCAGCACCGAGGATGCCCGAGCAACGGATTCGAGCGGAAGCCAGTCTGCGGCTTCCGGATAAAGGCCGCGGAAGTTCACGATCTGCCGCTCGCCGGAGCCGTCGACGATGATACCGGAGACGGACGAACGGCCATCGGAAAATAGCCGGAAATTCTCGACATCGACGCCTTCGGAAACGAATGCCGACCTCATCTCATGGCCGGCGGCATCGTTCCCTGCCCGCCCCCAGAACGCGACGGACGCGCCGAGCCTTGCGACCGCGACACTCGCATTGGCGGCCATGCCGCCACCAAGCGTGCCGTAGCCGGTCCCCTTTATCTTCTCGCTGCGGCCCGCGAACAGACGCTCGACGCGCCAGACCTGGTCGAGCGCTGCCAGTCCGAGGCAGATCACGTGCACGGGAGCGGCCCCGGACACGACGTCGTCCAGCGCCGAGAGATCGCCGATGTTCGCCGATGCACTCATCGCAAAACCTGCCCGTTGCCGGCATCGAACAAATGCGTCTTGCCGGGCTGCGGACGCAGATTGATGCGCTCGCCGACCTTCGGCCGCAGCGACGGATCGACCCGCGCTATGGCGGAGGCACCGGCGAGATCGAAATGGATCAGCGTATCCGAGCCGAGCGGTTCGACCAGCCTGATGTCGATGGCAAGACCATCGACGGCATCGGCCGCGACGGCAAAATGCTCCGGGCGAATGCCGAGCACGGCATTGCCCGCCTGGCGCAGACGTCCCGCGGTCTCACCGTCGAGCGGCACCGCCGCGCCACCTTGCGAGAGAATCGCACGCTCGTCACGCCATTCGACCGGGAAGAAATTCATCGCGGGCGAGCCGATGAAGCCGGCGACGAACTGGTTGGCAGGCCGCTCGTAGACCGTCTCAGGCGTGTCGTATTGCTGGATCGTGCCGCTCTGGAGCACCACGATGCGGTCGGCCATGGTCATGGCCTCGATCTGGTCATGGGTTACGAAGACCATGGTGGTCTTGAGCTCCTGCGACAGCGCCTTGATCTCGGCGCGCACCTGCCCGCGCAGTTTTGCGTCGAGATTGGACAGCGGCTCGTCGAACAGGAACGCCTTGGGATTGCGCACGATGGCCCGGCCCATCGCGACGCGCTGGCGCTGGCCCCCGGAGAGCTCCTTCGGCTTGCGGTCGAGATAGGGCTCGATGTGCAGAAGCGCCGCGGCGCGTCTCACGCGCGCGTCGATTTCGGCCTTCGCCAGGCCCCGCAGCTCCAGCGCAAACGACATGTTGTCGTATACCTTCATGTGCGGATAGAGGGCGTAGTCCTGGAACACCATGGCGATGTCGCGTTGCGCGGCCTGCACCCCGTTGACGCGCTTGTCCCCGATGTAGAGGTCTCCGGACGAGATCGGCTCAAGACCTGCGATGATGCGCAGCAAGGTCGACTTGCCGCAGCCGGACGGGCCGACGAAAACGACGAACTCATGGTCCGCGATCTCCAGGTTGAGATCGGGGATCACGGTGAAATTGCCATAGCGCTTGACGAGATTGCGGATCGAGATCGAGGCCATGATCGCTCAGTCCAGCGCCAGCACGGGCTTGATCAGCTCGCCCTTGGCGAAACGGGCGAAATTCTCGGGCAGCGCCGAGAGACCGAACTCGCCGTCAACGAGAACGCGGTATTCGTCCTTGTACTTGCGCAGCAGCTCGACATTCGGCTCGAAATCCGAGACCGGGAAGTAGAAGGTTCGGATCATGTAGAAATCCTTGCGGCGGAACACTTTGCCTTCCTCGATGGTCCAGGGCGCGGCATTTTCGCCGACCAACACCAGCGCGCCGCGCGGCAGGACCAGCTCGATGCCGAGGTTGCGCGCCGCGTGCGCGCCCGAGCATTCCATGATCAAGGCAAAGCGCTTCGAAGTATCGCCTACGGGATACGCCTTCGCGCCGAAGGATTGCGCGATTCCGAGCCGCGCGGCGTTGGGATCGGCGACGCAGATGTCATCGTAGCCGAGGGCGCGGAGAGCCAGCACGACGCCGAGGCCGACCGGCCCTGCCCCCATCACGAGCACCGGTCCGGCCTCGCTCGGTGGCATCACGCGGCCGACGAAGCGTACCGCGTGGCCCGATGTGCCGATAGTGTCGAGCAGCAGCGGCGCGAGGCTGTCCTCGATGTCGTCGGGCACCGGAAGCAGGCAGTTTTCCGGCACCAGCACATATTCGGCATAACCGCCCGGCCTGTTCCAGCCGATCAGGCTGGAGACTTCGAGGCACATCTGAGTGTCGCCGCGCTTGCAGGCCGCGCAGTGGTCGCAGTGCAACGGTATGTAGACGGCACAACGGCGACCATGGAGGCGGTGACCGGGCTGCTCGACGACGCCAAAAATCTCATGGCCGGCGGTGAACTCGGCGCCCTTGTGCCAGAGCTTGAAGTCCGAGCCGCACAACGCGGTGCGCGAGACGCGCACCAGCACCTCGCCGGTGCCGACGTCCGGCATCGCCACGCGCTCGATGGTGATGCGGTCGTTGCCGTGGAAGACCGCAGCCTGCATGATCGAATTGGGACGGGGTGACGAATTCATCAGATAGCTAACCTTTCACCGCACCGAGCGTCAGTCCGGACACCAGCCAGCGCTGCACGAGAGCTGCCAGCACCAGCGGCGGCAATGCGATCAGCGTCGCCGCAGCCATGAGAGCGCCCCATTGCGTCGAGCCTTCGCCGATGAAGTTGAAGGCCGCTGCGATCAGCGTCTTGGTGTCGCCATTGGAGAGCACCAGCGCAAACAGGAAGTAGTTCCACGAGAAGACGAAAGCGAGGATCGCCGAGACGGCAACGCCTGATGCCACCAGCGGCAGCGCAATGCGCCAGAGAATGCGCGTGACGCTGCAGCCATCGACCTGCGCCGCCTCGAACACGCTGCGCGGGATGCCGTCGAAGGACGGCAGCAGGACCCAGATCACGATCGGCAGCGTGATCACGGCGTGGCTGAGGATCAGCGCGGTGTAGGAGCCGATCATGCCGACCTGCCGGAACATGACGTACCACGGCAGCAGGAACAGCGTGCCGGGCGCCATGCGCGCGGCGAGCGTCAGGATGGCCGGCCAGGAAATGCGCGTCCAGGAGACGGCGAAGGCCGCAGGAATCCCGAACATCAGCCCGAGCGCGGTCGAGCCGACCGTGACGATGAGGCTGTTGAGCGCGTAGCTCAGGAACGGCGTGGTCCTGGTCAGTTCGACGTAGTTGTCGAGCGTCGGCGAGAAGATCAGCGTCGGCGGATAGGCGGTGACTTCGAAAGACGGCTTGAACGAGGACAGCACCATCCAGACCGTCGGCGCCATGATGAGCACGCCGGCGAGCACAAGCTGCGCGGTGTTGAGCCAGCGTATCCAGCGATCGGTGGTGGCGGCATCGGTCATGACTTCACCACGCCACTGCGCCGCGCAGGCGGTTGAAGGCGAGCACGGCGCCGAACACGATCGCCGTCAGCGTCAGCATGAGGGCGCTGGCATAGCCGATGTTGAAGAACTCGAAGCCGACGCGGAAGCCGTAGATGTTGAGCGTGTTCGAGGCGTTGCCGGGACCGCCCTGGGTGGTGATGTAGATGATGTCGAAGAAGCGCAGGAGATCGACGCTGCGCAGGATTGCGGCAGTGACGATGGTCGGCAGCAGCAGCGGCAGCGTGATGCGCCGGAAGGTCCTGAACGGGGACGCACCATCGATCTGCGCGGCCTCATAGACGCTTGGCGGAAGAGACTGGAGGCCGCCCAGCACGATCAAGGCAACGTAAGGCGTCCACTGCCAGCTGTCGATCAGCGCCACGGTCGGAATGACCAGGGACGGCGAGGCCAGCCAGTCCGACGGCGGCAGGCCGAACGATTGCAGGATGTAGTTGGCGGCGCCGAGCGACGGATCGAGGATCACGAGCCACATCATGCCCGCCACCACCGGCGGCATCATGAAGGGCGAGATGAACAACGAGCGCACGATGCCCGGCAGCCGCTTGGCATGGAACAGCACCAGCGCCAGCCAGACGCCGAAGACGAGTTGCAGCACGAGAGACAGCACATAGAGCGCGATCGTGACCCATAGCCCGTGCCAGAACTCGTAGTCGGACACCAGCTTCGAATAGTTGGCAAGGCCCGCAAACGACTGCTTGCCGGTCGAGGAGAAATTCTGGAAACCGAGCCAGATCGTATAGACGACCGGAAACGCGATCATCGCGACCGTGAAGATCACGGCCGGCGCCGAAAGCGCCGCCATCTCCAGCTTCTGCCGGTCCTGCGTGAGTGTCGCAGCCGTGTCAGACATGCGTTCGTATCCTCGATCGAGTTGGGTGCCGGCGGGCAGCGAGCCAGCCGGCACCGGGCGGTTAGTTCAGCGCGATCAGCGCATCCAGCGCCTTGTCGGCATCCGCGCAAGCCTGATCGACGGTCTTCTGCTTCAGGATCAGATCCTGCACCGCCTGCCCGATGAACTCGCGCGATTGCGGATTGGCGACGATGGGATAGCCGACTTCGGACGAGCCCTTGGTGGCGAGCACGTCGAGCGCAGCCTGCCACTCCTTGCGCACCGGTTCCTCCTCGATCCACTTGCGATATTCAGGATCGTTCGCGACGGACGGACGCGGCGGCGCAATGCCCTGGAGTGCCATTTTCTTCTGCACCTCGGGGCTGGTCGCCCACTGCACGAAGTACCAGGCCGCACCCGGCTGCTTGCTGTGCGAGGACACCGCCATGCCCCACCCGATTGTCGTCGGCACCTGGCCGGCCGCGCCCGCCGGGAACGGCAGCAGGCCGGGGTCCTTGAGGCGCGCGCCGCCTTCCATCACCGTGCGCAGTTCGTTCGAGGATTCGAACGCCATCGCGGCGCGGCCGCTGCGGTAGAGCGCGGAAATCTGCTGGAAGCTGTAGTTGACCACGCCGGGCGGCCCGAAATCGCGCAGCAGCCGGCTATAGGTGTCGAGCGCCTCCTTGCCCTTCGCCGAGCAGAGCTTGGACTTGCCGCCGGCCATATACGTGCCGCCGATATTGTGCAGCATGTTGCTGAAGGTGTAGGCGACCGCAGGCTTGAGACCGCGCGAGACGAACGGCGTCACCGCGCTGTCGCAGGTCTTGATCTTTTCGGCGGCCGCTTCGACGTCCTTGATCGTCTTCGGTGCATCGAGGCCGCACTTCCTGAAGATGTCGGTACGGTAATAGAAGATCGGCCCTTCGAGATTCATGGGCATGCTGGTCAACTTGCCGCCGAAGGTCGCGGCCTTCAGCAAGGCCTGACTCAGCCCGGCCGGGTCGTACTCCTTGGCGACTTCATCCTTGGCCATCGCCGTGAGGTCGGCGTACCAGCCGGCTGCGGCGAACTGCTCGCCCTCGCGCGAGGGCAGCGTCATGAACACGTCGACCTCGTCGCTGTTCGCGTTCATGACGGTGACCAGACGCTGGCGCATCTGCTGTTCCTGATAACCGTCGACCTTCAGGGTCATGCCGGTCAACTTCTCGAAGTCGGCCTTGTAGGTCAGCAGCGCCTGCGAGACCGGATTGTTGTTGGCAAGAAAGGTGACGGTCTTGCCCTTGAACTTCATCCAGTCGAAATCGGCGGCACCCGCCTGCCCACTGACGGCGGCAATCACGAGAACCGGCAACGCGACATGCGTCGCGAGCATCCTGGCCTTCATCGAACTCTCCTCCCCGGCTGGCTGCCTTAAGTCGGCAGGCCAATTTTGAACGTGTTCTGAAAACGGTTACAATCTAGCCCTCACATTCGCGGTGTCAAGCGATGGACACGTGCTGCGATCTACGGCAGATTTACTTCGTTTTCGCCACTTCACGGCTCGCCACGCAGGATGTAACGTTACATTCATGAGACTGACCAACGCCAAATCTGTGAAACAGGGCATCCGCGCCGTAGCAGCGCGCGCCGGCGTGTCGACGGCCTCGGTATCGCGCGCCCTCAACAATCCGGATGCGGTCAGCCCTTCCCTGCGCGCGCGGATCGAACAGGCCATCGAGGCGCTCGGCTACATCCCGCATGCGCCGGCGCGCATCCTCTCGTCGCGTCGCTCGCGTACCCTCGGCGCTATCGTGCCGACGATCGACAACACGATGTTTGCGCGCGGCATTGCCTCGCTGCAGCAATATCTGTCCTCGGTTGGATACATGCTGTTCCTGACCACGAGCGGCTATGACCTCGATATCGAGCTGCAACAGGCACGAAACCTGATCAGCCGCGGCGTCGACGGTCTCGTGCTGCGCGGCGACTGCCACCACGAAGGACTGCGCAAGCTGCTTGCGGACAATGCGGTGCCGTTCATCAATGTCGGCATCTACCAGCCCGATCGGCCCTACCCCTGCGTCGGCACCGACAACGAAGCCGCCGCCCATCGCGCGGCCGCGCACGTCATCGAGCTCGGCCACCGCCGCATCGGGATCGTCTCGGCGCTCCAGCGCAACAACGACCGCGCCAGCGCCCGCGTCGCCGGCTTTCGCCGCGCGCTGAGCGAAAACGGCATCGAGCTGCCTCCGCAATGGCATGTCGAGGTGCCCTATACGCTCGACGATGCGCGCGAGGCGGCGCGCTATCTCCTGAACCTGAAGGACCGGCCGTCCGCCGTGGTGTGCGGCAACGACGTCATCGCCTATGGCGTGCTGCTCGAGGCGGAGCGTGACGGGTTTTCCGTGCCGCGCGATCTGTCGGTCGTCGGCTTCGACGACCTCGACTGGAGCCGCCATTTGCGGCCGAGCCTGACCACGATCCACGTTCCGACCGGAGAGACCTGGCAGCGCGCCGGCGAATATCTGGTGCGCAGCCTCGCCGGCGAGCAGACCATCATGCATCGCGAGATCGACTTCTCGCTGGTGGTCCGCGAGTCGACGGCCCCGCCTCCGAAATTCCTGAAGTGAGACCTTCGATGACTTCCAATTTTTCGCTCGCACCCGACTTCCATGCCGTCGTGATCGGCGGCGCCGGCGACATTGGCGCCGCGATCAGCAACCAGTTTTGCGATCTCGGCGCGACGGTCACCGCAACCGGCGCCAACGAGGCCGATCTTGCCCGCACCCTGCTCAGACCGCGCGACGGCCTCACGCTGGCGACGCTCGACGTCGCCGATGATGCCGCCGTCACGTCCTTCGCCGGAGAGCACAAGCGCGTCGACGCGCTGGTCAATTGCGCCGGCATTCTGGCGCGCGACAAGGAATTCGAGATCGAGACCTTCATGAAGGTGCTCGACGTCAACCTCACCGGCACGTTCCGGACCTGCATGGCGTTCCGCCCGCAGCTGGCGGAGACCAGGGGCTCGATCGTCAACATCGCCTCGATGAACGCCACGCTGGCGCTGCCGCGAATTCCCGCCTATTGCGCCAGCAAGGGCGGCGTCGTGATGCTGACCAAGGCACTCGCCTTGAAATGGGCCGAGGAAGGCATTCGCGTCAATGCCGTCGCACCCGGCTATATCGAAACCGCGATCAACGCCGCCGGCCGCACCGACCGCGCGCATTATCAGCGCATCGCCGACCGCACCGCGTTCAAGCGCTGGGGACAGCCCGAGGACATTGCCGGCGCCGTTGCTTTCCTCTGCATGCCGGCGTCGCGATACGCGACCGGAACTGTTGTCGCCGTGGACGGCGGGTTTCTTGCAGGGTGAGATCGTGGCGCGACGCGGCTCAAGAATGAACTAGTTCATACTATCGGGGCAGAGAATACCGTTACGGTACGAACTGGTCGGGAGATCAAGCATCTGCGCCAGGCGACTGTCCGGGTCACGCACCGTTGAACTGTAAAACGCTACTAAATCTGTCGCTAAGTCACGGTCTCGAGCTCCAACCCGATTTGTTGCCGACGATGGGCGGCGGGCGTACAGTTCGACGCCGGTTGTCGGACTAGTGCCGAGAATTGAAGGGACCGGCCGAATACGAACGGCTCAATCGGAAGATTTTACCCGGCCGGCCCGAGCTCGGTCGAACCATTCATAGTCTCGCGACCAGGAAGGCTCTTCATGACGGGGGGCATCGCAGAGAGGATCGTGGAGCGCAAGGTTGCCATTCTCGGGCGGCTTGGCGTCTATCCGATGGTTCGCCTCTCGCTCCCGGCGCGCAGGCTTCTCGCCTACCTCGCACTGCAGGGCCGGCCGGTCTCGCGGACCGCGGCCGCCGGCAATCTCTGGCTCGACCTCCCCGAAGACGCGGGCCGGGCAAACCTCCGCCGTGCGCTGTGGCACGTTCCGCGCGGCTGGATCGAGGCCGTGGGCGACGAGCTGGCGCTGTCGGCGGACGTCGATTTCGCGCGCGCGCAGGCCATTGCGGCCCACGCGCTCAGGGGCGAAGCGCTGACCTACGAAGACATCGTGTTGCTCTCGAACGACGTTCTGCCCGGCTGGCATGAGGAGTGGCTGCTCGCCGGGCAGGAAGCGTTCCGTCTGCTACGGGTGGAGGCGCTCGAAGCAGCCTGCCGGATGATGACGACGTCCGGCGATCTCGCACTGGCGGCACAGGCCGGGATGGCCGCGCTCGCCGCCGAGCCGCTGCGCGAGTCGGCGGCCGAAGCGCTGATCAATGCCTATCTCGCCCAGCGCAATCGCTACCAGGCGGTCCAGTGCTATCGCTCGCTGGCAAAGCGCCTTGCCTGCGAGCTGGGCGTGGCCCCGGATGAGGCGCTGGCGAAACGCGTGGCGAGCATTTGTCCCGCCTCGCGCACGGCGCATTAGCTCCCCCTCCCCTTTGTTTCATACTTTTCCGGTGGCTGCAGGGCTGGCCTTCTTCCTCCTGCCGATGATGCCGCGACGCTGCGTGGACGCCTCGGAAACACCGGCGCGGCGCCGCCGGCCACGGCTGCGGCACGCAGTGCGCCCGCGAACAAGACGGCAAGGCAACGGCGGCGCACACAGCGGCGGACGGCGGTCATGCTCAATTGCGCCGGAAACGTTCTGGAGGCCGGAGTAGCGCGATGCTGAACCAACAAGAAACATTCCACCTCTTCGCCCCGCAGGAAAATCCGTTCGCTGAAGCCTTCGCCGAAACCGGCAACGGCGCGGCGATCGGCTTCGCGCCGTGGAGCGAGAATCTCACGCCGTTCGCGGCGACGCTCGATGGCGGCGCAAGCCAGTCGGAGACCGACCGCCTGGTGGCCGAAGTCTATGCCGAGCTTCGCGACGAGTCGTTCGACGAAGCGCTTGCATTTCTCGCCGAGGAAACCGAGCAGGCCCTCGACGAGCGGTTCGTCGGCGAGACGCCGGCGTCGGCGCAGGAGCGCGAACGCTATGCCGACGCGCACCTGGCCCCGGTGCGCTTCGAGGCGCAACAGTATCTGCAGGCGCTGGAAGCGGGCATGGCCGGCCTGGACGTCGGCTCCCTCTCGGAGCAGCAGCTCGACGAGGTGCTGGAGAGGTTCGATCCGTCGACCGGAGAACTGACGCCGGCCGGCGAAGAGTTCATCGGCAAGCTCATCAAGAAAGCCAAGGGCGTCGTCAAGACCGTTGCCAACGTGGCGAAAAGCGTCGGCAAGGTCGCGGGCTCGCTGCTCGGGCCGGTTCTGAACCGGCTGCGCGGCCTGATCAATCCTCTGCTCCGGCGCGTCCTGTCCTTCGCCATCGGCCGGCTGCCGGCGCCTCTGCAGCCGCACGCACGCGCGCTCGCCGCCCGATTCACGTCCGAGGCTTCGGAGGAGAGCATCGACGAAGCCCAGGTCTCACCGGCGAACCTGACCGACATGGAGTCGCTCGCCGAATCCTTCGACGCGGCCATCGCCGAGACAATGGCGGGGGATGTGGCAGCCGAGTTCGAAGGCGAAGCGTTCGGCGCGACGGATGAGAGCGAGATCGAGACCCGGGAACTCGAGGTGCTCGCAGAGGCGCGCGGCGCACTGATCGAACGGCTGCGCGACGCCGACGAGGACGAAGATCTCGCGCCGGCGATCGAACAGTTCGTTCCCGCGCTGCTCGGCGCGCTGCGTCTCGGAATCAACCTCGTCGGCCGGCCGAAGGTGGTTGGCTTCCTCGCCAATTATCTCGGGCAGTTGATCGGCAAATGGGTGGGACCGCAGCTCAGAGGGCCGCTGTCGAACGCCATCGTGGATACCGGCCTGAAGCTGATCTCGCTCGAGGCGGAGGATCGGGCACAGCTCGAGCGGAGCGATGAGGTGGCGCCGGTCGCGCTTGCAAGCGTCGTCGAGGATACGGTCCGGCAGTTCGCCGAGAACGAAGACTACGTGTTCGAGGACGAAGAGCTGACCCAGCTCGCGACCGCAGAAGCGTTCAGCCAGGCCGTTGCAACGCATTTCCCGCCTCGCTTTGTTCGCGCATCGCTGCAGCAGGCCCCCTCGCTCGGCGGGACCTTCGTGAGCCGGCGCCCGCGCAGCCTCCGGCCCTATCGCAAGTACAACCGCACGCCCGATATCCAGGTGACGTCGCAGATTGCGGACACGCTGCCCACCTTCGGCGGATCGACGGTCGGCGCGGTGATGCGCGCGGCGGGCGCAAAGTTTCCGATCCGCGCGCGCATGCACATCTATCAGTCCGCCCCCGGCACCACGCTGCAGCGCATGGTACGCATCGACCGGCCGGCCGCAGGCGCGGGCCGCGGCTACATCAACACCGCCAACGTCCACCCGCTGACGCCGGCGGCGGCCGGCGTTCTGCTGCGCGAGCCGAAGCTCGGCGTGCAGGTGCCCGCCGCGTACCTGCGCTCGCGACAGCGGATCGCCGCGGGCCAGCGCTTCTACATTCTGGAGCCGGTCGGCGCCGGCGCGCCGCCGGCTTTGCCCGTGGGCCCGGCGGGACAGGCCGCGGCCAGGCGCCTGCGCGCAAGCCGTGCCTGGACATCGGTGAATCTGCGCCAGGCGCGCATCACCGTCGGCATCTATCTGTCGGAGGCTGAGACGCAGAAAATCGTCGCGGCAATCCGCAAAGGCCAGGGAAGCCTCCCGCTGCTGCAGGCGCTCACCAGGACCTACCAGGATATGGAGCGACTCTCCGCCGGCGGCCAGGCTCCTCTCCGGATGTTGCGCGAGGACGGTGAGGACGGTGAGGCTTTCGAGGACTTCGCCGCCCACAGGGGCAAGCTGCTGCCGCCCGCCCTGACCGCGCAGTTGCGCCAGCGCCTGCGCGCCTGGGTGATGCCGGCATTGACGAAATGGACACGGGCCAATGCGGAAGCGTTCGTGCGCGCGGCCGGACATCCCGATGCCGGCGTAACCGTTCGCATCCGCCTCACCGCGGTCCCGGGGCTCGACGCGATCGGCAAGATGCTGCGCGGCGGCGCGGCGGCGCCGTCCGGCGCCTCGTTGCGCGGCACGCCGAGCATCGCCATTTCCGTTACACCTGGACGAGGCGGCAAGTGACGCGCGACATCGACCAGCATCTCGTCACCTCGGACCTGCAGCGGCAGGTCGCTCACTGGCTGGCCGCCGCGCGCACGTTCCGCGATGCCGAGGAGTTTGCCTCGATCGAGGCATGGAAGTCGGTCGAACGCGACACCGGTGCGCCGCTGCGCCAGCAGATCAACGCGGTCGTCGAGGAACTCATCGCGCTCGGTGAAGCGACGCAGCGCGTCGTTGCCGAGGCGCAGAGGAATCCGGCACGCATTCCGGCCGCCTCGACCAGCGTCCAGCGTTTCCGCAATCGCTACGTCCAGGTCGACACCACGCTGGACTTCCTCGGAGATGCCGTGAACTCGCGAACGAGCGCACCTCTGCGCGAGGCGCTCACGACGCTCGATCGGCTTGCGGTCTCGAGCATGCAGGGCGTGCTCGAGCTGGCAAGGAAGCCGGTGCCAAGAGTGCTCGTCTACCAGGACAAGGGAACCGGCGCATCGATCCTGCGCGCGGGCGTCCGCCTCTGGGCGCCCGGGGCCATCATGCCGGTCGCTGCCATCAAGATCGTGCGCCACAATCTCTATCGCCCCACCTCGCTCTTCCACGAGACCGGCCATCAGGTCGCTCACCTCACCGGCTGGATGCCCTCCGTGCGCGCGGCCATAGCGCGCGCGCTGAAGGACGATGAGAAACTTCAGGCCATGTGGACGCCCTGGGCCTCCGAGATCGGCGCCGACGTCTTTGCCTTTCTTCACACCGGCTATGCCTCGACGGCGGCGCTCTACGACGTCGTCGGCAACGCCGACACGATCCTGCAATGGCCGGTGGGCGACCCGCACCCGATCGGATGGCTTCGCACAATCCTCGGCTGCGCAATGTCGCGCCTCTGCTTCGGCGACAAGGGCCCGTGGAATGCCCTGCAGCGGGCCATGGAGGCGCATTATCCGGTCTCCCTCGCCGAAGAGACGCTGCGACCCCTGCTCGTCCGCTCGAAGGCGGCGATGCCGAGAATCGCAGACGCGTGTCTCTCGGCCCCCGTGCCGGGGCTCGGCGGCCGGCCGATGACCGACGTGCTCGATCCGAAACGCGTCTCGCCGCGGGCGCTTGCCGAGCTCGAACACACCGCCGGCGCAGCGCTCTGGACGTCGCCGGCGTGGCGACAACGTGAGGGAATACGGATCGTCGCACTCGCCGGCCTGCGCGAGGCCGAATGTCCGGAGACGGCGCCGATGTGGATTGAACGCGCTCGCCGCTGGTTCGCCAACCAAGCCGAAGCGGCATGAACAGAGAAAGGAATGCGACATGTCCAGGAAGCCTTCACCATCGGCGGGATCCGTGTCCGCGATCGGGGTTGCAGAACGTCAGTCGGGCGGCCACTCGCAAAACCGGGAGATCGATCTCCTCAAGCGGACCATCGACGAACTGCAGCAGCGCGAAGCGAAGCGCGAGCAGGAGATGTGCCACCTGAACGAGGCGTTGAGCCGCTTGTCGCAGATGAGCGCGATCGAATGCATCCTGACCAACGGGATCGAGGAGATGTCCACCAGGCTCGCACCGCTGGCGGAGATCGGACCTCATCGCGTTCCGATCACGGATGGCGACGTGAACGCGCGTCTTGCAAGCATGATCGCATCCACGGCGCGGCCGCGCTGGGCCGGAGCGTCGGCCGTACCGATTGACACTCGTCCCGTCCCGTTCATCGGCGAAGTCGTTCCAGGCCCACGCGACAACGAAGGGTATTAGTCATGATCCAGCAGCTCATTGACCGCATGATGGCGCCGCCGTCCAACATGTCGCGCGACGCGGCCGCCGCAATCGTGCTCACCTGCGACCCGTTCGATCTGTTGCTCCACATGGAACAGGTCTGGAACGCATTTCGCGTCTGGGGACCGCCACCGAATCCGCAGCCGGCCAGCGACGCCCGCC
>NZ_AJQE01000370.1 GCF_000261685.1 Bradyrhizobium genomosp. I (2014)
TACCGGCCTGTTCGTGTCGTTCATCCCGGATCCGTCGCTGGCCGGTATTCCGCAATGGGACCACCTCGGCTACAGCTACGTCCTGGAGAACACACGCGCCGTCCAGATCCTGCGCCGCGTCGTCCGGGAGTATCGCTCCGGCGAAGGGTTGGGCATCCCGTCAATCGCGACCCAGCGCTGGCTCGAGATCACGGAAGTGCTCCTGTTCGGCGCCGCCAATCCGCTTGCGCCGTGGCTGTCCACCAGCGTCATCCGTCCGGATCCCGAGGCGGTGCGGCGCAACGCCTACTGGCGGCTCTTCGGCCTCGACCTGGCATTCGGCACCGACGACAACCGGCCGCCCACCTACGATAAGGCCACGCATGCGAACGCGACATTCATCCAGGTGTTCGAGGAACTCCTTTTCGAGCTGTGGCAGGCGATCACCAATGTCCGTAACACATCCGGCGTCAACGCCTCCGACGACGACCGGATTTTCAGGATCGCCGAGGCATTGCGATTTGCACTGCGCGCCCGGCGGCAAAATCAGTTGCTCAGCCGGGAGGAGCTGGTCGCAGCGACGGCCCTCGGCTGGGCCGAATTGACGCTGAGCGCCAACACGCCGGTCGTCGAGGATCTGGTCGCCAACGCGACGAGCCCTTACGAGCGCCTGCGGTTGATCGGCGATCGCGTCGGTCTCGCGCCGCACAGCAAGTCGTCCGCCCTGTTCTCGATGGCTGGCGATCTTTCCCGCTTCCTGCGCATCGTCGAGTCCGGCGTCGTGTCCGGACCTGAACTGGCCTGGGTTCTCTACCTCGAGCAGCCGCCGCTCGGCTCGCCGCCGAACGCAGCCCCGCCGATCGGAGCTTCCAGCAGGCGGGTTATCACCGAGTGGGCATCCGCGACCGGCAAGGATCTGAAGATACGCGCAAAGCCGATCGAGATGCGGCCGCCGACCCGGCCACCACTGCTCGTCGGCGCACGCTAAGCTCAACGCAGGAGGCAGACGATGCACGGGTCCATGCAGGAATTCCAATCGCTCGACCCGCTCGGCCTCGACGCTCCCTTCGCCGAGACGTCCGAGCCGGAGAACCGCGGCGGAATTGAAACGTTCGCCACGCTCGAGGGCAACCCGTTCGTCGCGTTTTCGGACGAAGCAGGCGAAACGGAATGGACTGGTTCCGGCGAATCCGAGGCCTTCGAGGAGGAACTGGGCTCGCCTCATTCCTTCGCGAACTGCACGCCGACGCAGAAGCGGCTGCTGCTCGACGTTACCGAACGGTGTCTGCGCGCGGTGCGGCATGCGGCCTCGTTCGTCGGCAGCGCCTACGGTCGGCCGGATCGGATGGGCGCAGCCACGCGGCAACTGCTGCTGCGTCATTTTCACACGACAAGGCACGACGATCTCCGTCACATCGTCACACGACTGATGCGGATAGAAAAGGCGCTGAAGGACGGAATCAAGTTCCGCGGCGAGGCCGACTGCGCGACCGACGGCAAGGGAGCCATCTGCGGCTATGCCCTGACGACGCAGCTGTTCGGCGGCTTTGGCAAGGTCCATATCTGTTTCGACGCGCGGGCAAGGCACTGCAACTTCAGTGCGCTGGCGCCCGACACGCAGGAGGTGACCCTCATCCACGAGGTCGCGCATCGCTATGTCGGCATCGAGGACCAGGCCTACGAGCACGAACCGAAATATTCGACCTTGTCTCCGAAGCAGGCTCTGGACAACGCGGATAGCTACGCCTTCTTCGCCGTCGAAGGCATGAACCTGCTCAGCGAGGCCTTCGAGCCGGAGCAGGAGGGCGCGTCGTCGGAAGATTTCGATGAAACGTCGTTCACCGGGCTTGAAGCCCGGGCGTGGGACTCGCATGGCTTGGCCGCGGACGACGAAGCCGCGCGAGACGAAGGCCCGGAGGCTTGGGCGCACGAGCTCGAGGAGGCCCGCGAGCTGGAATCGGGCGCCAGCCGCTGCGCCGAAGACGAACATGCGGGCGAGGACGAATATCTCGAGTCCGAGGCGTGGACGGCAACAGCCGAACAGGTCGCCTTTCGCAACAGCGTGCTAGCCGAGCACATCGCGCGCAGCCGCAAGGCCAGGGGGGCTCCCCTGCCCGACCTCGACGGCACTCAGATCGAGACGATCCCCGGCACCAGCGTCAAGACCCGGCCGGAGACCGCGCGGGCCGCCGGCCGCCTGCTCGCCGCTGCAAATGCAGATCTGCAGAAGGCTCAGAACGCGGGTGATGCCGATGCGCTGCGGACGAAACGATTGACCGCCGCAAGCGGTTATCGCGGCAGCGACCACCAGCGCTCGCTGTGGCTCACCTATTTCAAGGGTTACTACAACCGGACACGCGCGCACCGCGAAGCTCTTGCCGACGGCCCGCATTCCAGGGCCGCAATCGCCTACATGCTGAAGTCGAAGGCCTATGGCGGCTTTGGCCTCGGTGGCCGGATCGCGGCGCCGGGCTACAGCAATCACCAGAACGGCATTGCCGTCGACTTCTACCAGAACAGAAAAGCGGGACACGAGGTCGCCAACAACAGCAGTGACGCAGCGCGAGCGAACTGGCGCAGGAGTTGGTTCTACGGGTGGCTGAAGCAGAACGCGGCGGCTTACGGTTTCGAGCAGTTGCCGACCGAGGAATGGCACTGGGAGTTTCGCCGCAAGCCGACGATCACGCGCGAGTTCGAAAGCGAAGCCGTGGTCCCGGCCACGAAGCCGTATCTCGACGGCGCGCTATGGATCTACCGCTCCCGCGTCACCGGCACGAAGATTGCCGTATTCGCGTCGGCCGCGGCCGTTCGAGGCAGCGGGCCGGTGGACATGCTGCTCTACATCCACGGGCTGCTCAGTCCGTGCGGCGTGCCGCGAGCCATGCCGGCGGGCATCGTGACGGAGGCCACCTTCCGGCTCGGCAAGATCGTGACCGACAGCGGCCGGCCGATGCTGCTGGTCGTGCCGCAGCTCCAGACCGGGAGCGACGCAGGCTGGAGTGCACGCGGCCTCGACCGGCCTGCGCAGCTCAATGCGCTGTTTGCCGAAGTGCTGGGCGAGACGAACCGCCGCCTCGAGCGTAGCGCAACACACATCGGCCGGCTTGTCATTGCCGGGCACTCGCGCGCCTACGGCGTGCTCTATCCACTCGCCAACGCGAACAGATCCGCCGCGCTCGGCACCGGCGTGCTCGCGAAGCTCGTCAAGGTGTGGGTGCTCGATGCGACCTACGGCAGCCCACCCGTCGCGGCATTCAGGGCGCTCGCCGCAGCGCGGCCGAATTTGGGCGTCGACATCATCTACCGCGCGAAATCTCCGACCGACAAGTTCGACGGCCGCGCCGTTGCCGGCACGGTGGCGCTGCGCCCGGTGCCGAATTCGATCACCCATTGCGCGCTGCCCGGTAAGCTGCTTCCGACCCTGCTGAGCGAGCTCGGTACGGCCACGGACGGCGAAGCATTCGAGGATTTCGACGGGACGTCGAGCTCGGAAACTCATTTCGAAGGAGACGACCGGGAATCGCTGGCCTGGCTGGACGTGGAGGCAGGCCTTGCTGGCGACACTCTCGACGATGACTTCTCCGACACGCGCTGGCCTGAATCGTCCGAGGACGAAATCGAGCACGAAGGGTGCGGATGCGGCGGCCACTCTGCGCCGCGAAATCTTGAGGCCGAGTGGTTCGAACCGGAATCGGATGATGCGGTATGGCCTGCAGGCGTCGGCGTGCGCGCACTCGACGCCGAGGCCGGTGGAATTGCCGCCCCCTTGAAAGGCGCCTCGGCCCTTGCGCTCGGACCGACGCTCCGCCGCGGCAGCGGCGGCGCCGGTGTCGAAGCGCTGCAGCGCGCGCTGGCGCAACTCGGCCATTCGCCGGGCGAAATCGACGGACGATTTGGCGCTGCGACCGAGAAAGCGGTCCGCGCCTTTCAGTCCCGCTCGGGCCTCACCGCCGACGGCGTGGTCGGCCCGCGCACCAAGGTGGCCATCGCCGCAGCGCTCGCCGGCAAGATCGCAGCGCTGCCGATGCCACCTGCTCCAACCCCGCCGGCGCCGCGGCCTCCCGACGAGGATCTCGATGCCTTCATTGCCGGACTGGCTGCGGAATGGTCGCGGCGGACGGGCGGCAAGCCTTCGGTCGACGAGCGGATCGCGGCGCTGCGAGGCGACTACGAGGACACACTGAAGGGCGCACGCATGCGCTTTGGGACGAAATATGCCGACGACGTACTCCGCCGCGCCTGGATGATCAGCCGCGAGGAAGAGATGCACTTCCGCACCGAGCCCTCGGGCGGCTCGCTCGGCGATTTCGGGCCGCCGGCGCAGCGGGTGGAGCTGGTCAGTCACGCGTCGATCGACGGAAGCGACAAGGCGCCTGTCGCGCCGATCATGGTCCGCTTCCTTGCCGAGCTGCGCCGCCGCTACGGCCCAGGCGTCGGTGCGGGCACCTATCGCGGACATGGCGGCGGGAGCTTCAACGATCGCGGCTATTCGCTCGATCTGTTCCTGAACAAGCGCGACGCCCGCGGCTTCTATCTCCGCGACGACGCCGTGAGATTGCTGCGCGCCGTGAACGAGACCGCGAAGGCGATGCAGGCGAAGTGGCGGATCATCTACAACGATTTCGCCGTCGCCGACTCCATCAATCGGGAGACCGGCAAGCGCAACGTGATCTTCGTTGGTACGACGCGCAAGGACAAGAACAAGCGTGTGACCGGGCTCAACTGGCACGGACCGCATCCCCTCATCATCCACTTCCACCTCGACCTCGCGCCGCTGCCGGGCGCGCAGAGCGAAGCGGAGGACGAGGGATCGCAAGAGACTTGGCAGGAGACTTCGCAAGAGACTTGGCACGAGGACCTCGCCGAAGGTGAGGACGAGAGCGAGGAGGTGCGCGCCGCCTGCGAGGGCGAATCTCCCGCGGGCGAGACCCTCACCCTTGAAGCCCTGCTCGCAGGCGAAGCGGGAGGCGATCCGGGGTTGGTGGACCGCCTGAAAGGCGTCGCCGAGTTCATGCTCGGCCCGACGCTGCGCCGGGGCAGCAAAGGCGACGGCGTGAGCAGCCTGCAGCGCGCTCTCGTGGGGCTCGGCTACGATCTGGCAGTGGACGGTGATTTTGGTTCGAACACCGAACGCGCGGTGCGTGCGTTTCAGTCGCGCAGCGAGCTGGAGGCCGACGGCATCGTCGGCGCTGCGACCAAGGCCGCAATTGGCGCCGCGCTCAGCGGGCGATCGCTGCCGCCGGCGCCCGCACCCACGCCTCCACCGACCCCCGCGCCCTACGTTCCGGGCAAAAAGCTCGCGCCGAAAGCGTTCGTCGCCACGTTCGGCGAGTCAGCCAGGGCCTCGCAGGCGGCCAGCCGCGTTCCCGCCCTGGTAACGCTCGGACAGGCGGCGCTGGAATCCGGTTGGGGTGCGCATGCGCCCGGCTTCAACTTTTTCGGCATCAAGGCAAAAGCCAGCATGCCCGAAAATATGCGGCAGCTGCTGAAGACAAAAGAGGTCATGTCGCGGCCCGACGCGAAGTTCCCGGAAGTGATCTCGGTGACGCCGCGACCCGACGGCAAGTACGACTATGTCGTGCGCGAATGGTTCCGCGTCTATCCCGACGCCGCCACCGCATTCAGCGAGCACGGCTCGTTTCTGGCGCGCAACAAGCGGTACGCCAAGGCGTTCACGGTCGCCCACGACCCCTACGCCTTCGCGACCGAAGTCGCTCGCGCGGGATACGCCACCGGGCCGACTTACGAGAAGGAGCTCCACGCCGTCATGCGCATGATCGAGAAGGCGGGCGGAGGATGACAAAGTTGAGGGCCGGCTGCCGCGATCATTCGAACCGACTGCACGGAGATCGGTGATATGCCACGAGGACCCGATATATATCGTTCCATGAGTGCTCTGTATGATGATCCGAACAACATCGAAGGGACGACATATGGAAAAAGATGGTTGCGTCACGAGTGGCGTCAAATGGCGGAAAGACAGGCCATAGACAACGCGGAAACGCAAAAGATAGTCATGGCTCTCCACGGAGGTGGGATCGAGACCGGAACGAGCGAGATCGCCCTCGCTGCGGCCGGATACCATCCAGCTACGCTGGCGGCCTCCGTTGATGGTTATGGGTTGCATGACCTCTGGCTCTTTGAGGGGTTGCTGCCCTCCCGCAACGGCGACCTGCATGTGACAGCTTCTCACTACGACGAGCCAATAGCCACGAAGTTGGTTGAGAACGCTCAGCGTTGCATCAGCTTGCACGGCTGTACGGATAACCAAGCGAATGGAAGAATTCAGCTCGGCGGACTGGATGATGAGTTGCGTGATATCGTCTTGGAAGAATTGGATTCTGCAGGAATCCCGGCTGAGATTACCAGCGACCCGATGCTCGACGGGAGTCTCCCGGACAACATCGCAAACAAGACGAGGACTGGCGGTTGCGCCCAACTCGAGATGGGGACGAGCTATCGTAGAAGCTTGTTCGGGATCAACACGAGGCCACAGCGGAAACACACGACAAACGCTCGATTTTGGTTGCTGGTCTGCGCTTTGCGCAAATCCATGAGTCGCGTATGAGCCGTCCCCTGACCGACTCATGAGCATCGCCCTGTGCAAAAAACTCGCCCTCCCCCGCTCAGCCAGGGCAATCGCATATGACTTCCGAGCGGCAGTTTAGCGAGCGCCTCGTCCTTCGAGACGACCGCTTCGCGGTCTCCTCAGGATGAGGCTAACCAGCAGCATTGGTGCCCGTCGAAACTCGTGCCGCGCACCAAGTCCTCATCCTGAGGGCCCGCCAACGGCGGGCGTCTCGAAGGATGGCCACAGGCGAGATCGCTCCCATATGCGATTGCCCTGCCCGCTCAGCGGAGGGGGCGCTCGGCACCGATGTCAGCTTATGACCCCGAAGCGGACGACGGACATCGAGAAGCCTCTCGGAAACGCGTCAACCGATCTCCCGCCGAACCATGGCCGCCGCCTCGCACATCGCCTTCAGCTTTCCGAACGCGGTTGCCCGCGGCATGTACTTCATGCCGCAATCGGGCGCCGGGATGAGGCGATCTGGTGAAACATACTTCAGACCGTTGCGGATACGATCGGCCACGGTGTCGACGCTCTCGATCGCGGGGTCCGCGAGGTCGAGCACACCGAGCATGATCTTCTTCGACGAGAGGTCCTTGAGCACGCCGAGGTCGAGCTTCGGCTGTGCGGCCTCGATCGAGATCTGGTCGGCGGTGGTGTCGTCGAGTTCGGCGAGGAAGGAATAGCCGGCCGGCTTGTTCGAGCCCGGTACGACCGCCGCATAGCCGAAACAGAGATGGACGACGGTCGGCACGGTGATGCCCTTCAAGGCGCGGTTGATCGCCTTCACGGCGTAGCGCTTGGCCAGCTCCGGATTGTTGCGCACCCAGGGCTCGTCGAGCTGAATCACGTCGGCGCCGGCCTTCTGCAGATCGAGCGCCTCGGCATTGACGGCCTCGGCGAGGGCCATCGCGAGCTCCTCCTCATCCTTGTAGAACTCGTTCCTGGCCTGCTGGCTCATGGTAAACGGGCCCGGCAAGGTGATCTTGGCGGCGCGATCGGTGTTCTCGCGCAGGAATTGCATGTCATGCAATTCGACGGGACCTTTGCGCTTCACCGGGCCGACCACGCGGGGCACCGGGGTCTGCGTGTTGCCGGTGCGCGCCACGATCATCGCGGGATTGTCCCCGTCGATGCCGTCGAGCGCCGTGGCGAAGCGGTTGGAATAGCTCTCGCGGCGGATTTCGCCGTCGGTCACGATATCGATGCCGGCACGTTCCATATCTCGGATCGCGACGATGGTCGCGTCGTCCTGCGCCTCCTCCAGATGCTCGGCCGGCAACCGCCACATGTCGTGCAGCCGGGTACGCGGCACCACCTTCGACAGCATCGCGCGATTGACCAGCCATTCCGGCTGCGGGTAACTGCCGACCACGGTGGTCGGCAGGATGTGCGTCGGCATGGGCATGGGGTCCTCCTTCCTGTTCTTGGCGAGGGCGGCCGCTCAGGCCGCCCGCGTCGCCGCGGCTGTTCCCTCGTCCCTCACGGGATTGCGCAGGATGCCGATGCCGGAGATCTCGATCTCGACGACATCGCCGCCCTTCATCCAGAGCGGCGGCGTGCGATAGGCACCGACGCCACCGGTCGTGCCTGTCACGATGACGTCGCCCGGAACGAGCTCGGTGAAGGTCGAGCAATAGGCGATCAGGGCCGGCACGTCGAACACGAGATCGGAGATCGGGGCCTTCTGCACCTCGACGCCATTGAGCCGGGTAATCAGCGTCTGTTTGCTGATGTCGGTCAACTCGTCGGTCGTGACCATCCAGGGCCCGAAGCCGCCGGTGCCGGCGAAATTCTTGCCCGGCGCGAATTGCGAGGTGTGGCGCTGCCAGTCACGGATGCTGCCGTCGTTGTAGCAGGCATAGCCGGCGACGTGGCTGAGCGCGGATTCGCGCGAAATGCGGCGCCCGGCCTTGCCAATAATGACGGCCATCTCGCCCTCATAGTCGAAACGTTCGGATTCGAGCGGCCGGATCATCGGCTGGCCATGACCGACCTGGCTGTTGGCAAAGCGCGTGAAGATCATCGGATGTGCCGGCGTCGGATGGCCGCTCTCGGCCAGATGCGTGGCGTAGTTGACGCCGATGCAGAAGATCTTGTCGGGATCCGGCACGGTCGGCAGCAACGCGACGTCCTGCAGCGTGCAGTCGGGCTTCTCGCCGGCCAGCTTCTTCAGCTCGTCGAGCGAGCCCCTGGTCAACAGCGCCTTGAGCGTCGGATATGCCTTCAGGCGCTTGCCGGCATCGATGACGCCCTTGTCGGTGACGATGCCATAGCTCGCCGCGCCGGCGATCGTGAAGCTTGCAACTTTCATCGGTCAAACACTCTCTTCGATGGAGGAGACATAGTCGTCGATCGGAACGGCAATCTCGCCGCAGCGGATCGGAACGCATTGCGGCGGGAAGTCCTGGCGGAAGCGGGCGCCGGCCGCCTCGGCCCGGTCGAGGAATCGCTCGAGGCGATTCATCGCACCGGTCGGCAGATCGTGCAGCACCATCAGCGTCCAGGGCTGCCGGCTGCACTGGTCAAGTGCGCGCTCGGTCCAGCCGTCGGGATCATCCCAGTCGCGCGGGATTGCGTTCCAGAGCACGCAGCTGTGCTTGTTGCGGGTGAGATAGTCGACGACGGAAGGTTTCAGCAGCCGCTTGTCCAGATTGCCGCCGCCGCCGAACGGCCGGAACCAGCGCTGCGGATGCGCGAGATCGCCGATCGCTCGTTGCGTGCGGCCGATCTCGTTTTCTGCGGCATCGCGCTCCGATTGCTCCCCGAGCGGAACGCTGTGCGTAAAGGTATGATTGCCGATCCAGTGGCCCTCCCCGTGCGCACGCACCGCAAGGCCGCGCCGCTCGGGTGCGGCAAGCTTCTCGCCTATGACGAAGAAGGTGGTCTTGATGCCGCGCGCGCCGAGGATGTCGAGCACGCGCGGAGTTACATCGGGATCGGGACCGTTGTCGAATGTCAGGGTCAAATCGTACACGCTGGAATACCTCAGGTCGCCGGCTGCATCGTGCCCGACGCGATCTCGTCATTGGCCTGGCCGGCGCGGGTGCCGGTCTGCCAGATCGCCGCCTTGCGCTCGATCCAGCGGATCGCGGCGTTGAAGGCGATGGCGAGAAACAGCACCAGCAGCACGCCCGCGAACACGTGCGGACTGTCGAGGATAGTGCGGTAGCGCGAGATCAGATAGCCGATGCCGGCCGAGGAGATCAGCATCTCCGAGACGACGACGCCGACGATCACCAGCGCGCCGCCGACGCGCAGGCCCGACAGCACGGTCGGGATCGCCGCCGGGATGATGACGCGGACCAGCCGCTGGCCCAGCGGCGCGCCCATGCTGCGGGCCGCGAGCAGGAGTTGCGGGTCGATGGTCTGGATACCGGCCGCGGTGGCAAGCATCGTCGGCAGGAAGCCGTAGATCGAGGCGAAGGCGATCTTGGACTCCGAGCCGATGCCGAGCCAGACCGTGAAGACCGGATAGAGGATCACGAGCGGCACCGCATAGAGGCTCGATATCATTGGCATGATCAGCACACGCGGACGCGGCAGGCTGCCGACAACGGCGCCGAGCAGGATGCCGCCACCGCAGGCAAACGCCATGGAGACCACGACCTCGTAGAGGGTCACCCCGAGCGCATGACCGTACTCGCCGGCCTCGGTCCACCCCGCCATCAGCGTCGAGGACAGCGACGGCAGGAACAGTTCGGGAATGAGGCCGGTGCGCGGCAACAGCTCCCACAGCGCGATCAGGCCGATCACGATCAGATATCGCAGCGTCTTCGCACTTATCCTGGCGCTCATCTCCGCCTCACGCCGATTTGCGGATGTGCCGCCAGATGCGATCGCGCAAGCTGCCGAAGGCATCGCCGCTCAGCATCTCGTAGGTGCGCGGCCGCGGCAGCTGGACCTGAAGATGGTCCACGATGCGACCCGGCCGCGCCGACATCACGATCACCTCGTCGGCGAGATAGACGGCTTCGGTGAGGCTGTGCGTGACGAAGACGACGGTCTTTCCGGTCGCCGCCCAGATCCGCAGCAGTTCATCGCCCATGGTCATGCGCGTCTGCTCGTCGAGCGCCGCGAACGGCTCGTCCATCAACAGCACCGGCGGATCCTGCACCAGCCCGCGCGCGATCGAGACACGCTGCTTCATGCCGCCTGACAGCTCATGCGGGTGGCGCTTGCCAAAACCTTCGAGGCCGACCAGCTTCAGCGCATCCTGCGCCTTGGCCCGGCGCTCGGCCTTCGGCACGCCACGCAGCGCCAGCGGAAACTCGACATTGTCCTCCGCCGTCAGCCAGGGAAACAGGCTCGCCTCCTGGAACACCACGCCGACCCTGTCGGGATCAGGCTGCAGGATCGGCGCGCCATTGATGGTGATCGTGCCCGCGGTCTGCTGCCGCAGCCCCGCCATCATCATCAAAAGGGTCGACTTGCCGCAGCCGCTCGGGCCGACCAGCACCACAAAACGGCCGGGCTTGATCTCGAGCGAGACATCCTCCAGCGCGACGACGTCCTGCGACCTGGTCTTGAAGACCTGGCCGACATTCTTCACCTCGATTGCGCCGGCGCGCGCGGCGGGCTTCAACGGGGTCACGTTCGCCAATGGCTGCATCGCGTTTCCACCCATCTGACAAGTTCGTTGAAGGTCATGGCGATCGCGGCGACCATCACGACGCCGGCGAGCAGCTGCTTCATCTGGAAATTCTCGCCCCAGGTCGCGATCTGGTGGCCGATGCCGTCGCGCGAGGCGTACATCTCGGCGAGGATCACGCCGGTGAGGTTGAAGATCATGGAGATCCGCAAGGCCTCCAGCAGCACCGGCAGCATGCTGGGCAGGTAGACGCGGAACGCGGTCTGCATCGGGGTTGCGCCATAGGAGCGCGCCACCGTCAGATGCTCGACCTTGACCGACTCCACCGCGGTCGTGGTCGACATGATCACGATGAAGATGGTCGAGAAAAAGCCGAAGCCGACCTTCTGGGCAAAGCCGACGCCGAACACCAGGATGAACATCGGCAGAAAGATCGACTTCGGGATGCTGAAGGCGAAGAACAGCAGCGGCTTGGCGACGTCGGCGAAGTAGCGGTTCTCCGCCACCAGGAAGCCGATCATCGCGCCAAAGGGCACGGCCAGCGCGAACGCCGCCAGCACCTCGGTCGCGGTGACCATCAGGTCCTTCTGCACGGCCGCGCGCTGGAGGAGGTCTCCAAGCGTCACGAACGTGTCGGACGCCGACGGCAGCAGGCGAGGATTGACGATGCCGGTGCGCGACAGCACCTCCCACAGCGCCAGGATCGCGACGATGATCGCGATCCTGGCAACGTTGATGGCGAGCGTGCCCTGCATCGTTATGGCTTGGTCGGGACAGGCTTGAACTTGGTCGAGATCACGTCCTCGGCCGGCACGATATCCTTGAGGCCGCCGAGCTTTGCGAGATCGAGCGAGAGCTGCACCGCGGCGGTCACGTTAGCCGCGCCCATATCGCCGCTGGTCTCGAGTTTCATGATCGTATTGTCGTATTCCAGGCCGGCGATCTCCGGCGGCATCTCGTAGAGCTCGGCGATCAGCTTGACGGTGACGTCGCGATTGGCGCGCATGAACGCGACCGCACCATAGAGGGCGTTCACCGCTTTCTGCACGAGCTGGGGTTTCGCATCGGCGAATTTGTCGAGCACGATCCAGCCCGCGGTGAGGTTCGGCGGAACCGCGGTCGCGTAGTCGAGGATGGTCTTGGCTTCGCCTGATTTCGAGATCTGGAAGCTCAGCGGCGAATAGACCACGGCGGCGTCGACATTGCCGGCGAGCAGGTTCGGCACCAGGCCGCCGCCACCGACCGGGACGCGCGTGAAGTCGATCTTCTTGTCCTGGATGGTCCACAGCGCAAGCAGGTCCGAGCCGGAGCCGGCCGCGGTGATCGCAACCTTCTTGCCGTTGAGGCCCTTGACGTCGAGCGTGGATTTGGTCGGCACCATCAACTGCCAGCCAAAATTGCCCATTGCGGCATTCGCGACGATCCGCGACATCACGCCCTTCTTGCGTCCGGCCGAGACCAGCGACGGCGGATCGAGGATGATGTCGGCCGCGCCCGCAGCCATGCCCTCGAACGTCTCGGCGCCACTGCGGTAGATGGTCAGCTCGGCCTGGATGCCCTCCTTCTCGAACAGTTTTTGCCTTACAGCCGTCTCGGCGATCGTCGTCGGCCAGTAGGTTTTCGTGGGCAGGCCGACGCGAATGATGTCGGCGGCGCTCGCAGGGCCGGCAAGAATTGCGGCGGCGACGAGCGGCATGACGTAACGGCGACTGATCTTCATGATCTGCTTCCTCCCGGTCTCTGTTCTTGTTTGCCGGATTTTTCCGGATCGTCAGGTCGCGCTGCTCACCTCCGCAATGCGCGAGGCAGCGAGCTCGACGAACTCTTTGGTGATGCCGAAGTGCCTTGACAACGCGCGAACTGCCGCATCCGCATCGCGCTTGATCACGGCAGCGACGATCGCCTTGTGCTCAGCTTCGACGTCGCGCGGCTTGCTACCGATCTCGCGACGGATCGATAGCCGGCGATAGCGCTCGCTCTGCTCATGCAGCACGTCGCGAAAGCCGAGCAGCCAGGACGAGCCGCAGGCGTTGACCAGCGCACGGTGGAAGATGCGATGACGGATCACCCACTCCTCGTAGTGCACGGTAGGGTCGTCGGGATAGTGATAGGGAACGGCCTTGAGATCCGCCCAGGCCGATTTCACCGATGCGAGCCAGGCATCGTCGCCGCGCTCGATCGACCGGCGGAGCGCAAGCCCCTCGATGTCGATCCGCGTCTGCGTCACGTCGGCGAGATCGGCGAGCGACACCGGGCTCACCCGAAAGCCGCGCTGGTCGGAAGCCTGCACGAGCCCGTCGGCGACCAGCCGCGACAGCGCCTCCCGGACGGCGGCGAGGCTCACGGAGAACTGTTTGGCGAGCCCCGCGATATGCAGCTTCTGCCCCGGCAGCAGACGCGTCGCCAGAATATCGGCGCGCAGGCGTTCGTGCAGCGCCGACGTCAGGCTGCGCGGACCATCCCCGGGACTCCCGGACAACTGGAACTGAAGCGGACTCATGCCGGGATGATTGCAAGGCAGTGTGCGCGGGTCAATAGGAAAATCGAAAATCGATTTTTTCTGGTTACGCCATCCCATGCTCGACGTCCGATGAATGAGGGGCTCCGGACGGCGCGACGTCGAGGCGAACGGCGACACCATTCAGCTCAGGTCTTGGCGCCGGGTAAAGCTTCATGACCTGCGGATCATGGCCGGGGACGATGTGGTCCACGCCGGGTGCTGCGGCGCGCAGTCTGTCGAATCCCACCAGCATGTCGCCGACATGAAACGCCGTCGGGAACGGACGCTCGCTGGTCATGTTCTCGTAGAAATGACTGACGTCGGAGGCGAGCACGACGGGCCCACGTCGCGTGGGGACGCGGACAAACTGAAGACCGGCGGAATGGCCGCCGGCGGCATGAACGGTCAATCCGGGCGCGATCTCAGCGTCGCCGTCGTAGAACAGCACCCGGCGCGCGTAGTTCAGCCGCACGATTCCGCAGACATCCTCGACCTCGAAGGAATGCGACAGTCGCGGATAGTGCATATAGCGCCCGGTGGCGTAGGCGAGTTCGCGCTCCTGGAGATGAAAGCGCGCATTCGGAAACCGGTCGAAATTGCCGGCGTGGTCGTAGTGAAGATGCGTGAGGATGATGTCCTTGACGTCGGCGACGTCGACATCGAACGCGGCCAGCGTTTCCACCGGGCAGCGCAGGAATGTCCGCCTGCGCTGCCTTGCGATTTCAGCGTTGAACCCCGTGTCGATGACGAAGGTGCCTCCACTTCCCTTGGCCAGCCACACGAAATAGTCCATCGGCATCGGCCCGTCATGCGGGTCGCCGCCGATGAAGTGCTCGCTCCGCTGCGCATCACGCGTTGCATAGCGAATCGCGAAAAGCTCGTATTCCGGGTCAGCCATGGGATTCACGCTCAGGAACCGGCCGCGTCGACCTCGCTAAAGGCCTCGCGGGCATTGCGGAAGGCGTCGATGCCGGCGGGAACGCCGCAATAGACGGCGACCTGGAGCAGGATCTCCTTGATCTCCTCCTTGGTCAGCCCATTCTTCAGGGCACCTTTCACATGGAGCTTCAGCTCATGCGGCCGGTTCAGCGCGCCGAGCATCGCCAGATTGACGATCGAGCGGGTGCGACGGTCGACGCCGGGCCGCGTCCACAAGGCCCCCCAGCAGAATTCGGTCGACCACTCCGCCATCGTGCGCGTGAACTCGTCGGCACCAGCGATCGACTTGTTGACGTAGTCCTCGCCGAGCACCTCCTTGCGGACCTTGAGGCCCTTTTCGAACAGTTCAGTCTTGCTCATGATCGTCCCTTTCAGGTCTTGAGAATTTCTAGTTGGAAGCGGTATGGCTCGACGCAGACGGCGGCCGCAGCGATTGCAGGAGAGCGGCGACATCATCGACCGTATCGAGCCGCCAGACTGCGTCGATGACACGGTCCGCGTCCCAATCGCTTCGACCGGTCCGCACGCACTCGCGCAGCTTTTCGTCGAGGTCGCGATCTCCAAGCGGCGCCGCCAGGCTGCCGCGCGGCGCGACGACGGTCTCGGTCAACACCCCGCCGGACGAAAGGCGCAAGGTCACGCGTGCCGCGCCGTCAGGCATTTCGGCGTCCAGCTCCGCCCTCACCTTTTGTCGCAGCTGCGCGATATCGGGCCTGACCACGGTGTCGTGCGCGAATTCGGCGACGCCAGCCGTGCCGAGCAACAGCCCGCAAGCCACGCAATGCTGGATGCTCACTCGCGCATCACGCTCGTTGTTGACGGGGCGATCGCCGCGCGCCAGCAGCAGCGCCGAGCCCTGCACAACTACCCATTCGACCTGGTCGCACCTCCGGTCAATCCGCTCGCGCAACAACAGGCAGGCGTCGATGACCGAATGGAACACGATGCCCGCGGGATAGAGCTTATAGGTGTTCTTCGCGATCTCCCAGCTCCTGCCGAGACGGTCGAGAAGACGGGCGAGATCCGGCTCGTCTCCCATGGTGCGCGCCCAGCCGAGCGGCCCTTCGATGGCGCGCGGCGCGGCCTCGTAGCCCTGCTGCGCGAGCAGCGCTGCGAACAATCCGTTGCGCGCGGCGTTCCCCACGCTCACGTTCTTGGCCGCGCTCGGCAGGTTCTCGACATTGCCGGCCGACTGGCTCGCCGCTAGCCCGATGGCGTTCGCGATTCCTTCCGCCGGCAGCCCCAACAGTCTCGCGCACGCCGCCGCGGCGCCGAAGATTCCGCAGGTCGATGTGATGTGCCAGCCGCGCGCGTAGTGGTGCGGCGAGACCGCATTGCCGATGCGGCATTCGACATCCACACCGAGGATGAACGCGGTCAGCACCTCGCGCCCCGATAGCTTGCGTGACTCCGCGAGCGCCAGCACAGGAGCTGCGACCGGCGCGGCAGGATGAATGATCGTTTCCGGATGCGTATCGTCGAAGTCGAGCAGATTTGCCGAGATGGCATTGAGAAACGACGCGCAGAGTGCATCCATCGGCTGGGAGAGACCGATAATTGTCGATGTCGCGGTCCCGCTGAACGGCGACAGCGTGCGCATCGCGACGGTAACGACCGGATCGCGTGCGGAGCCGAGCGCGGTTGCAAAGAAATTGAGGATCGACCGTCGCGCCTCGTGACTTTGCGCCTCGACGTCCGCCCATGACGACGCTGCGATGAAATCGGCAAGCGTCCTGCTCACACTCGAAATTGAATCTTGCGGCACGCGGGGCGTCTTCCTCGTTTTCTTCCCTCGCTTTCCCGGACCTTATGCCGATCCGCGGCAAACTGTCGACCCCAAATGTTATGCTTGACAGCTTGTCTGACAATCATAACAATCCGCCCGCTGGCGCGGGATCCCCGCCGCCGCAATGACGGCGGGCGG
>NZ_AJQE01000371.1 GCF_000261685.1 Bradyrhizobium genomosp. I (2014)
AGCAACATCGACGACGGTCAGGAAAGCGCACCCGACAGCGGATCGCGCAACAGGGAGTAGACGATGGCGGGAGAGACGCTCGGCGTGATCGGCACGGGCCGCATGGGCGGCCCCATGGCGGGACGATTGATGGACGCGGGCTATTCGCTCGTCGTCTACGACACGCAGGCCGACGCGACGCAGCTGCTGGTCGAGCGCGGCGCCCAACTCGGCAGAACGCCTGCGGATGTCGCCTCTCGCGCCGACATCGTGCTCGCCAGCCTGCCGACACCGGATATCGTGAAGGCCGTTGCGCTCGGCCAGGACGGCATCAGCAGCGGCAACCGCGCGAAGGTCGTGATTGACCTCTCCACCTCGGGCCCTGGCGCGGCGAAGTTCGTCGCGGAAGGGCTGAAAGCCAGGGGCATGACCCTGGTCGATGCGCCCGTGAGCGGCGGCATCAAAGGCGCCGTCAACGGCACGCTGGCGGTAATGGTGTCGTGCCCGCAGTCCACCTACGAGACGGTTCAGCCGATCCTGAGGAATTTCGGCAAGCTGTTCTACACCGGCGACAAGCCCGGCGTGGCGCAGACGGCCAAGCTCGCCAACAATCTGATGGCTGCCGCAGCGCTGGTGATCACGTCGGAAGCCGTCGCCATGGGCGTCAAGGGCGGCGTCAATGCAAAGGTGCTGATCGACATCATCAACGCCAGCAGCGGCCGCAACAGCGCCTCCGAAGACAAATTCCCACGCTCGGTGCTGCCGGGCACCTTCGATTTCGGCTTCACCACCGGTCTTTCCTACAAGGATGTCCGTCTCTGCGTGGATGAAGCCGAGGCCATGGGCGTGCCGATGGTCTGCGGCGCGGTGGTGCGGCAGATGCTGGCGATCACCAACGCCAAGTACGGCGCTTCGTCCGATTTCACCTCGATTGCCAAGGTGCTCGAGGAGTGGGCCGGAGTCGAGATGCGCGGCTGAGCGCACAGGCCCAGGGGAGAGCAACCTGCGATGACCATCGGCCCGACCGGATCAGGCAAGGTGCCGCTCGCGCGCCAGATGGCGCGGAGCGTGCTTGCGCTGAATATCGGTTGCTTTGAGCCGGAGGTCGTCGTCAAGGCAAAGCTCTGCCTGCTCGACTTCCTGTCCTGCGCCTTCGAGGCGGGCCATCACCCCTGGAGCCGTCAGGCGATCGCGATCGCGCAAGGCGGCGGCAGCGCGACAATCATCGGGACCTCGCAACTGTCCTCGCCGGCCGGCTCAGCCTTCGCCAATGCTGTGATGGGTCACGGCCTCGTGCGCGAAGACATGCATGCGGCCAGCATCGCGCACCACGGCGTCGTGATCTGGCCCACTCTCCTCGCGCTGTCCGAACAGACCCCGCTGCACGGCGCCAGGCTGCTCACAGCCGCCATCATCGGCTATGAGGCCGGCGCGCGAATCGGCCGCGCGCTGCTGACGTCCGATCTCGCGCGCCTCTATCGCCCCACCGGACTTGTAGCCCCCCTGGGCGCTGCGCTCGGCGGAAGCTACGCGCTCGGGCTTTCCGAGGACCAGGCGACCAGCGCCATCGCGATCGCGGCCAATACGTCCAGCGGACTGAACGAGTGGCCGCATGCCGGCGGCTCGGACATGTATTTCCATCCGGGCTTTGCCGCCAGCAATGCGATCAAGGCCATCGGCCTTGCCGCAGCCGGCGCTTTCGGCTCGGAAACCATACTGGAGGGCGAAGCCGGCCTGTTCGCCGCCTACCGCCGCCAGGCCGCGCCCGACAGCATCACGCTCTTCCCGAACGGCGCGTGCGAGATCATGGCCGTCTACAACAAGCCGGTCCCCGCCTGCAATTTTGCGCAGACAGCTGCACAGGCAGCGCTTCGCGTCTCGCACGAGCTTGCCGGCATCGACGACATCAGCCGCGTCGTCATTCGCGCTCCCGATGCCGCCGTCCGCTATCCCGGCTGCAACTCCACGGGCCCCTATCGGAATGCGCTCCAGGCCAAGATGAGCATCCCCTTCAGCGTCGCAGCTACGTTGGCGCGGGGTGAGATCGAGGAAGAGAACTATGCGGGGCTCGATGATGCCGACATCGCCCGGCTGGTTTCGGTCACGGACCTCGAGGCGGATCCCGGCTTCACCGCCGCCTTCCCCGGCAAGCAGGGCGCGGATGTGACCGTGCATCTCCGCGACGGCCGGACCATCCGGCACGCCCTGCCCGACGTCATCGCCGCAACACCTTCAGACATTCGCGCACGCTTCCGCAGCTCCGCAGCCAGAGTCCTCGGCGGCGATCGCGCGCATCGGCTCGAGCAATTCATCGACGACTGCGAACAGCTCGACAATGCCGGAATCATCGCCGCGCAATGTCGCCTCGACGCAACGGAACGGACCTTACGATCGGCATCATAAGAAGTGCCGGAGAGTTATGGGGGAGACATGGTCGGCTTGGAGACCAACGAAGCATCGTCAGCAGCCGGTGCAGACGCCGCGCGGAGGCGGGGCTGATGGAAGGATTCCTGCAAGCGCTCGCCGCGGGCCTTCTGATCGGCGCCATCTACGGCCTGATGTGTGTCGGGCTCGGCCTGATCTTCGGCGTCATGCGGGTCATCAACTTCGCCCATGGCGACTTCATGATGCTCGGCATGTACGCCGCCTTCTATCTCTTCACCGCCGCCGGCGTTCAGGCGGTGTTCGGCAACACGGTCGGACCGTTCGTCGCGATCCTGCTGACCGGCCCCGTGCTCGCCGTGTTCGGCTATTTCGTTCATCGGACGCTGATCTCGCACGTGTCGGGCACGCGCACCGCCTCGCTGGAAGGCGAAGGTCATTACGCCCAGCTCATCCTCACGCTCGGCATCGCGTTGATCCTGCAGAACGGCGGCCTCATCGTGTTCGGGTCGGTGCTGGCCTCGATCCGCACGCCGCTGTCGAGCTCGGCCTGGGAGCTCGGCCCATTCTTCGACATGAGCATCTTCCTCAACAAGGCTCGCAGCATCGACGCGATCGTCTCGCTGGCGATCATGAGCCTGCTCTCGCTGCTGATCGCGCGGACCCGGATCGGAAAGTCGCTCCGCGCCGCCGCGGACAATCCGACCGCAGCGACCTATATGGGCATCGACGTCGACCGTGCACACCGCACGGCCTTCGCGCTCGGCTGCGGCATCACCGCGATCGCCGGCGGCCTGCTCGCCACCAACTACCCGTTCCATCCGTTCGTCGGCCTCGAATACGTCATCGTCATGTATGCCGGCGTCGTGCTCGGCGGCATGGGCAGCATCATCGGCGCCTTCTGGGGCGGCATGACGATCGGCCTCGTGCAGCAGATGTCGACGCTGATCCTGCCGACGCAGTTGCAGAACGCGGCGATCTTCGCCGTCTTCCTCCTCATCGTCTTCTTCCGCCCGCAAGGCTTCTTCGGGCGCATGGTCGAGAGGACGTGAGCATGCTCCGGATTCGTTCCTTTCTGCCTCCCCTGCTCTTCACGCTTGCCTATGCCGGGATCTCGCTCGGCGTCACCAACTCGTACTACCAGCTCATCCTGACGCTGGTGCCCGTATGGGCGGTGTTCGGGCTGTCGTGGAATCTGCTCAGCGGCTATACCGGCCTGATCTCGTTCGGTCACGCCGCCTTCTTCGGGATCGGCGCCTATGCGACCGCGCTCGGGCAGATCTATTTCAACATCTCGCCGTGGCTGCTGATCCCGATCGCCGCCATGCTCGGCGGCATCGCCGGGCTGCTGATCGGCTTCCCGACCTTCCGCCTGCAAGGCCACTATTTCGCCTTGGCGATGCTCGCCTATCCGCTCGCCATCCTCTACGTCTTCGAGTGGCTCGGCTTCCAGGAGGTGACGCTTCCGATCAAGCGCGAGGCGCCGATCGCCTATATGCAGTTCGCCGATCCGCATCTCTACACCCTGCTGGGGCTGGCCATCATGTTCGCCACCATCGTGCTGACGCAGGTGATCGAGCGATCCCGCTTCGGCATGGCCCTGCTCGCGATCAAGCAGAACGAGGCTGCGGCCGAGGCAGCCGGGATCAACACCTTGGCCTGGAAACTGCGCGCGATCACGCTGAGCGGGGCAATCGCCGCCGCCATCGGCGGCTTCTACGCACAGGTGCTGCTGGTCGTGACGCCGCAATCGGTGTTCGGCATGCTGGTGTCCGCGCAGGCGCTGACGGTGGCGATGTTCGGCGGCGTCGGCACGGTCTGGGGGCCGGTGATCGGCTCGGTGATCCTGATTCCCCTTGCCGAGATCCTGCACGCCGAGGCCGGCGCGCGCTTCCCCGGCATTCAGGGCGTGATCTTCGGCTTCGCCATCGTCTGCGTCATCCTGATGGCGCCGGAGGGACTGTTCTGGAAGTTGCGCGACCTCCTGCGCAAGCGGTTCGCCCCCGAGGCAGCTGGTGCCGCGGCCCCAGTGGCATCGAGCGCCAACGTCACGGCGCTGAAGCCCGCCATGCGACAGCGCGCCGCGACCGGCGAGGTCGTGCTCGAGGTCAAGAACCTGTCGCGCTCCTTCGGCGGCCTCAAGGCGGTGCAGGATGTCAGCTTCAAGCTGCACAAGAACGAGATCCTCGGCATCATCGGACCGAACGGCGCCGGCAAGACCACGCTGTTCAATCTCCTCAACGGCTTCCTGAAGCCGAGCCAGGGCGAGGTGCTGATCGACGGCCGCAACATGTCCGGCCAGCGCCCGCACGTGATCTGCGAGGCCGGCATCGGCCGCACTTTCCAGGTGATGCGGCCGTTCCTGCGCATGTCGATCCTCGACAATGTCGTGGTGGGCGCCTATGTGCGCGCGCGATCCGACGAGGAGGCGCGTAAGCTTGCCGCCGACGCCGTCGCCCGCGTCGGGCTCTCCGCCGTGGCGGACCGTGTCGCCGGCGAGCTTTCGACCAAGGAGTTGCGGTTGATGGAGCTTGCCCGCGCCATCGCCGGCCAGCCGCGCATCCTGCTGCTCGACGAGACGCTCGCGGGCCTCGGCCATGGCGAAGCCGACGAGGTCGTCGCCGTGATCCAGCAGCTCGCACGCGACGGCATGACCATCGCGATCATCGAGCACACGATGCAGGCGATGGTCCGCCTGGTCGACAGCTTCCTCGTGCTCGACCACGGCGCCGTCATCACCGAGGGGCTGCCCGAGGTGGTGACACGCGACAGCCGGGTGATCGAAGCCTATCTCGGCAAGAAATGGGTGGGCCATGCTGCGAATTGAGGGATTGAGCGCGGGCTATTCCGCGAAGCCCGTCCTGAACGACGTCTCGATCGAAGTCGGCGCGGGTCAGTTCGTCGCGATCGTCGGTCCGAACGGCGCCGGCAAGACCACGCTGTTCAAGACGATCTCCGGCATCGTGAAGCCGAGCGGCGGGGCAATCACGTTCGACGGAGTCGATCTCCTCGCGGTGCCGCCGCCACGGCGCGCCCATCTCGGCATCGCCCACGTCCCCGAGGGCCGCCAGGTCTTCCCGTCGCTGACCGTGATGGAGAATCTGGAAATGGGCGCGATGACCGAGAGCGGGCGCCGGGACTGGCGGGCCAATATCGAGCGGATCTTCGAATGGCTGCCGGTATTGAAGGAGCGCCGCAGTCAATTCGCCGGCACGATGTCCGGCGGCCAGCAGCAGATGCTGGCAATCGGCCGCGGTCTCGCCTCCTCGCCGAAGCTCTTGATGCTGGACGAGCCCTCGATGGGGCTCGCGCCATCGACCGCGGACTTCATCTTCGAACGACTGATCGAGATACGGCGAAAGTCCGGACTGACCATGCTGCTGGTCGAGCAGCGCGTCGCGGAAGCGCTTGAATCCGCCGATCACGGCTATGTCCTCGAAGCCGGGCACGTCGTGCTCCAAGGCAACAACGCCACCCTGCGCGCCGACGACCGCGTGCGGAAGGCCTATCTCGGCATGTAACGAACTCAAGAACAATGATCAGGGAGGAAACAAGATGAACAGGACATCGAATGGCAGGATATCGACGGGCTTGACGCGTCGGACCGTGCTGTCGGGCGCCGCCGCCGTCGGCCTCGCCGGCGTGGCACGCGCGCAAGCCCCCGGCGAGATCAAGGTCGGGCTGATCGTACCGCTGTCGGGCATCTACACCCGCCCCGGCCAGGTGATGAAGATGGGCGCCGAGATGGGCATCGAGCACATCAACGCGCAAGGCGGCATC
>NZ_AJQE01000372.1 GCF_000261685.1 Bradyrhizobium genomosp. I (2014)
GCGGCCCTTCGGGTCCGGATCATGCTTTACGCGAAGGTGATGTTCTGGTCCCGCAGCGGCACCGAGCGGATGCGCTTGCCGGTCGCGGCGAAGTACGCATTGAGCACGGCCGGCGCCGCGACGCCGATGGTCGGCTCGCCGACACCGCCCCAGAACCCGCCGCTCGGCACCATCACCGCTTCCACCTTCGGCATCTCGTTGATGCGCATCGAGTTGTAGGTGTCGAAGTTGGTCTGCTCGATCTTGCCGTCCTTGACGGTGCAGCCGCCATAGAACAGCGCGGAGAGGCCGTAGACGAAGGAGCCGGCGATCTGCCGCTCCACCTGCGCCGGATTGACGATGTAGCCGGGATCGGTGGAGGCGACGATGCGATGCACCTTGATCTTGCTGCCGTCGGTCACCGAGATCTCGGCGGCGCCGGCGACATAGCTGCCGTAGCCCATGACCTGCGCGATGCCGCGATAGACGCCCTGCGGCGCCGGCGTGTCCCAGCCGATTTTCTCGGCGACGGCGTTGAGCACCGCGAGGTGCTTGGGGTGATTGCCCATCAGCCTGCGGCGGAATTCGAGCGGGTCCTGGCCTGCGGCCCGGGCCAGCTCGTCCATGAAGCATTCCATGTAGATCGCGTTGTGATTGACGTTGACGCCGCGCCAGAAGCCCGGCGGAACGTGCGGATTTCGCATCGCATGCTCGATCAGAAGGTTCGGCACCGAATAGCCGAACGCGGCGTCGCCGGATTGGGCGACGCCCTGGAATGCGACGGGATCCATGCCGCTCTGCAGCGCTTCAGGGCGAAGCGAGAACAGGATCGACTGCCCGGACAGGCGGTAGTGCAGCGCGACCAGATTGTTGTTGGCGTCGAACGCGCCGGTCATCTTGCACTGGGTGATCGGGTGATACCTGCCGTGCGCCATGTCCTCTTCGC
This sequence comes from Bradyrhizobium genomosp. I (2014), assembly GCF_000261685.1. GTDB lineage: Bacteria > Pseudomonadota > Alphaproteobacteria > Rhizobiales > Xanthobacteraceae > Bradyrhizobium. The sequence continues at coordinate 926 of NZ_AJQE01000372.1, forward strand.
GCGACCACAACAGCTTGATCGGCGTGCCCGGCATCTGCCTGGCGATCATGACCGCCTGGCGGACATAGTCGGTCTGGCCGCGCCGGCCGAAGCCGCCGCCTGGCATCACCTTGTGCACGTCGCATTTCTCGGCCGGCAGGCCGGAAGCCTCCAGCACGGCTGCGAAGGCCGCCTCGCCATTCTGCGTGCCGCACCAGACCTCGCATTTGTCCGCCGTGTAGATTGCGGTGGCGTTCATCGGCTCCATGGTGGCGTGGTTCTGGTAGGGATAGGAGTAGACGGCCTCGACCTTTTTCGCGGCGCCGGCGATCGCCGCCTTGGCGTCGCCGTTCTTGTTGCCGACATAGGCCGGCTGCGAATCGTCGAGCCCCTCGGCCAGCCATTTCGCAATTGACGCGCTGGAGACCTTGGCGTTGTCGCCTTCGTCCCAGACGATCGGCAACGCTTCCAGCGCGGTCTTGGCGTGCCACCAGGTGTCGGCGACGACAGCGACCGCGGTATCGCCGACGCTGACCACCTTCTTGACGCCCTTCATGCCGGCGATCTTGGCTTCGTCGAAGCTCTTCAGCTTGCCGCCGAATACGGGGCAGTCCTTGATCGCGGCATTCAGCATGCCCGGCAGCTTGACGTCGATGCCGTAGATCATGGCGCCGGTGGTCTTGTCGACGGTGTCGAGCCGCTTCACGCCCTTGCCGATCAGCTTCCAGTCCTTCGGATCCTTCAGCTTGACGTCCGCCGGCGGCGTCAGCTTCGCCGCGGCCTCGGCGACCTTGCCGTAGGTCGTGGTTCGGCCCGAGGGCGTATGGGTGATGACGCTGTTCGCGGCCGTGCATGCGGAGGCCGGCACTTTCCACGCATCGGCGGCAGCCTGAATCAGCATCACGCGCGCGGTGGCGCCGCCCTTGCGGACATAGTCCTGCGATGAGCGGATGCCGCGGCTGGC
>NZ_AJQE01000373.1 GCF_000261685.1 Bradyrhizobium genomosp. I (2014)
AGACGCGCTTGCGCGCGACGCTCTGGCCCGGGGTCGGATATTCGGTCGTGACCTTGGTCCAGTCGCATTCGAGTTCCTCGGCGACGAGCTGGGCGAGACCGGTGAGCGAGCCCTGGCCCATCTCGGAGCGGGCGATGCGGATCACCACGGTGTCGTCGGGCCTGACCACGACCCAGGCGCCGATCTCGGGCGAGCCGTCGGCAGCACGCACCACGGCGGGGCCGCCGAAGGGGATGTCGAGGCCGATTGCAAGGCCCGCGCCGACAGCAGCGCTGCCGATGACGAAGGCACGACGGTTCATCCTGGGAGAGACGTGCTTGTTCATGCGGCGGCTCCTTACGCGCTTGCGATCATGTGGATCGCCTCGCGCACCTGCTGGAAGGTGCCGCAGCGGCAGATGTTGGTGATGGCCTCGTCGATGTCGGCGTCGGTCGGCTTCGGCTTCTCGTTCAGCAGCGCCGCCACCGCCATGATCATGCCGCTCTGGCAATAGCCGCATTGCGGCACGTCCTGGGCGATCCAGGCGTCCTGCACCTTGTGCAGCGTATCGCCCGAGGTGAGCCCCTCGATCGTGGTGATCTTCTTGCCCTCGGCCTCGCTGACCGAGATCCCGCAGGAGCGCATCGCTGCGCCGTCGATGTGAACCGTGCAGGCGCCGCATTGTGCGATGCCGCAGCCGTATTTGGTGCCGGTCAGGCCGGCATTCTCCCGGATCGCCCAGAGCAGCGGCGTATCCGGCTCGACGTCGAGGGTGAAGGGTTTTCCGTTGATTGTTAGGTTTGCCATCGCAAGTCCCCTGATTGGCCCAATCCACCGATTGAACTCAGGGGCGCAATCTGTCCGGCAAACTGGAACTGTTCAAATCAACACTCCGCGGGCTAGCCGGGATGCATTGCCCGGCCGCGCGAGAGTATGGACCGCGGCGCTGTTTTGCCTCATCCCTTCGTTAATCGATTCGAGTTGACCTCTGGGCGCCAATCCGCGGCTTCAGGCGACGTCCGGCCGTGAAGGCCGGTTCCAGGCCCGGGTCGCGTCCCGTGGAGCGGCGACAGTTTGTCCTTTTTGCCGGGATGCAAGACGCCGGCACTTTGGTACACTGCGTCGACACAAAAGGAGTTCCATGAACGTGCCGAGTCCCTGCAACGTGCTGATGCTCTACCCGCTGTTCTCGGCAGAGTCCTTCTGGAGCTTTGGCGAATCCTGCAAAGTGATGGGCGTCAAGCGCCCTGCCGCCCCCTTGGGCCTGATCACCGTTGCCGCAATGTTGCCCGAGAGCTGGACGGTCCGGCTGATCGATTGCAACACGGCAGCCCTCGGCGACGAGGATCTCGCCTGGGCCGACGTCGTCTTCACCGGCGGAATGATGCCGCAGCAGGCCGATACGCTTCGCCTGATCGAGCTCTGCCGCGCCGCTGGCAAGCCGGTGGTCGTCGGCGGTCCCGATCCCACCTCGAGCCCCCACATCTATGAGCGGGCCGACTTCCGGGTGCTGGGCGAGGCCGAGAGCGTGATCGACGAATTCATCGCGGCCTGGGAAAGCGGCGCGCGGTCCGGCGTCTTCACCGCGCCGAAATTCCAGGCCGACGTCACCAAGACGCCGGTGCCGCGTTTCGACCTGCTCAAGTTCGAGGACTATCTCTATCTCGGTGTGCAGTATTCGCGCGGCTGTCCCTTCACCTGTGAATTCTGCGACATCATCGAGCTCTACGGGCGCGTGCCGCGAACCAAGACGGTCGAGCAGATGTTCGTCGAGCTCGAGACGCTCTACCGGATGGGCTATCGCGGCCATCTCGACTTCGTCGACGACAATTTCATCGGCAACAAGAAGTCGCTGCGTCAATTCCTGCCAAAGCTCGCCGAATGGCAGCGCACGCACGGCTATCCCTTCGAATTCTCCACGGAAGCCTCGGTCAACCTCGCCGACGATCCGGAGCTGCTGGAGCTGATGGGGGCGGCCAATTTCTTCGGCATCTTCGTCGGCATCGAAAGTCCCGACCCGGCGACGCTGGTCGCGATGCGGAAGAAGCAGAACACGCGGCGCAACATCGCCGAGAGCATCCACAAGATCTACGCCGCCGGCATGCTCGTCACCGCGGGCTTCATTGTCGGCTTCGACAACGAGAAGGTCTCGATGGCGGAGGCCATGATCGAATTCATCGAGGAGGCGGCGATTCCCGTCGCCATGGTCGGCCTGCTCTATGCCTTGCCGAACACGCAGCTCACGCGCCGACTCGAGCGCGAAGGCCGGCTGCATCCGGGCCACGATGTGGCGCCGACCATCGGCGCCGATCAGTGCACGGCCGGCATCAACTTCGATCCGGTCCGTCCGTTGCGCGACATCCTGCTGGATTACAGGCGCGTGCTGGAGCACACCTACAGCCCGGCGGCCTATGCAGGACGCGTCGACCGCCTGATGACGCTGCTCGACCGATCCAGGCAGCGTCCCGAACTCGCCGAAGGCGATATCCGCGCCAGGCTCGGGGCGATGGAGACGGTGCACAAGGTGGTCACCGCCCTTCCCGAGGCACGGGGACCGCTGTGGCAGACCTTCATGAATTGCGCCAAGCGTGACACCTCGTCCGCGCGTATCGCGGTGCAGATGATCGCGGCCTATGCGCATCTCGGACCGTTCTCGCGCAAGGTCATCGCCGCCATCGATGCGCGCCTGGCCGCGCTCGACGGTGAGACCGTCATTCCGGCGAATGTCGGCGTGACGGCGGCTTGACGGCTTACTTCACCGCGAGCCGCAAGAAGCTCATCACGCTGCCGAGCGCGGCAAAGCCTGCGCCGAGCGCCAGCGCCAGGGTCGCGCCGTCATGTCCCGCGAGCGCGAAGCAGGCGGCGGCCAGCGCCGCGCCCGTCGTCTGTCCGGTCAGGCGCGCGGTCGCGACGATGCCCGAGGCACTGCCGCTGCGGTGCGGCGGCGCGCTCGACATCACCGCCTTCATGTTCGGCGCCTGGAAGAAGCCGAACCCCATGCCGCAGATCACCATCCGCCAGATGATGTCGGCAATGGCGGGATTGGCCGGCAGCGTCGCGAGCAGCGCCATGCCGAGGCCGAGCAGCACGAGGCCGATGCCGCCGAGCAGGCCGACCGGGTGGCGGTCGGAGAGGCGCCCCGCGATCGGCGCCATGATGCCGACCACCAGCGGCCAGGGCGTCATGAAGAAACCGGTCTCGACCTGAGAGCGGCCGAGCACGTCCTCGAAATAGAACGGCAGCGAAACGAAGGCGAGGCCCTGGACGGCGAAGGAGCACACCGCAGTCGCCGCCGACAGTGCGAACATCGGCCGGCTGAACAGGTCGATCGGCAGCATCGGCGCCGGATGATCGGCATGACGGCGGGTCAGGATGAAGCCGAGCGCGAGCGCCGAAACCAGCTCGATGCCCACGACGAGCGGCGACAGATTGTGCGCGGCGCTGCCGATGCCGGTGATGAACAGGCCGAGGCAGGCGGCGGCGAGGATCGCGCCGAGAAAGTCGAAACCGTGATCGGCGCGCGGGGTCTTCGGCAGCATCGCAAAGCCGATGCCGATCGCGACGAGGCCGAACGGGATGTTGACGGCGAACAGCCAGGGCCACGGACCGATCGCCAGGATGGCTGAGGCGATCGAGGGGCCGAAGGTGAAGGCGGTCGCGACCACCAGCGCATTGTGGCCGAAACCGCGGCCCTGCATCCTTCCGGGATAGACGAAGCGCACCAGCGCGGTGTTGACGCTCATGATGCCGCTCGCGCCCAGGCCCTGCAACGTGCGCGCGACGAGTAGGCTGTCCAGCGACCACGCCACCGCGCAGAACAGCGAGGCGATGGTGAACAGGATCAGGCCGCCGAGATAGATGCGCTGGTGCCCGACGATCTCGCCGAGGGCCCCGAGCGGCAGCAGCGTCGCGACCAGCGCGATCTGGTAGACGTTGACCACCCAGACCGACTGCTCCGGGCTGACATGCAGATCGGCGGCGATGGCGGGCAGGGCGATGTTGGCGATCGCAGTGTCGAGCGAGGCCATCGCCAGCGCGGTGAAGATCGCGGCGATCGCCCAGCGCCGCTGCGCGGCCGGCAGGCCATCGGAAATGGTGTGATCAGGCTCGCGCGCGGCGGCAGGTAACGTGATTGTCATTGCGTTCGCGCGTTGCTCCGGCGTCGTCGCGATAGGGACCTTCGGCATGTACTACGGCCAGGCTGTCTTCCACAGGCATATGCTTGCATGCTGTGCATGCACGAAGGTCAGGCGATGCGGCCTCGGGCTGGCGTATGCTCACGCGAGCTGCTGCAATGTCAGGGGATCGTCATGCAAATCGTCGTTTTGCCCGGTGACGGCATCGGACCGGAGATCACGACTGCGACAACGGGCGTGCTGCGGGCGGCGTCCGAGCGCTTCCAGCTCAATCTGCGGCTGGAGGAGCATGCGGTCGGGCGCGCGAGCCTGAAGCTGTCAGGCACCACCGTGCGGCCAGAGCTGCTCGGCATCGTCCGCGCCGCCGATGGCCTGATCCTGGGGCCGACCGCGACCTTCGACTTCAAGGACGAGGCGCATGGCGAGATCAATCCTTCGCGGCACTTCCGCAACAGTCTTGACCTCTACGCCAATGTCAGGCCCGCGCGCACCTATGAGGGGCGGCCCAACCGCCTCGGCGAGTTCGACCTCGTCGTGGTGCGCGAGAACACCGAAGGATTCTATGCCGACCGCAACATGGAGCAGGGCAATGGCGAGATGCTCGTCACGCCTGACGTCGTCATCTCGCTGCGAAGGATCACGCGGGCGTGCTGCGAGCGCATCGCGCACGCCGCCTGCCGTCTGGCGCTGAAGCGGCGCAAGCATCTGACCATCGTGCACAAGGCCAATGTGCTGAAGATCGGCGACGGCATGTTCCTCGACATCTGCCGCGCGGCGGCAAAGACCTATCCCGGCCTTGCGGTCGACGACATCCTCGTCGACGCCATGATGGCGCATGTGGTGCGCAACCCCGATCGCTTCGACGTGATCGTCACGACCAACATGTTCGGCGACATCCTGTCCGATCTCACCGCAGAGCTCTCCGGAAGCCTCGGCCTTGGCGGCTCGCTCAATGTCGGCGACGGCTACGCCATGGCGCAGGCCGCGCACGGCTCGGCGCCCGACATTGCGGGCCAGGATGTCGCCAATCCGGTGTCGCTGATCCTGTCGACGGCCCTGCTGCTGGCCTGGCACGGCGAAAGGAGCGGTGCCGTGCGTTACGAGGAAGCCGCGCGTGCGATCGAGGCCGCGGTGGCGAAGGCGCTTCGCGAGGGCAGGGCAACGCGCGACGTCGGCGGCACGCTGGGCACGATCGCGGCGGGGGCGGCGATTGCGGAGATCCTGCAGGCGGAGTGAGCTGCTGTGGCGCGTTTTTTCTTGGGCTCAAAACAAAAAGTCGAAAAACAACCCCATGCACAGTAGAAGGCCCCTTGATCGATAAGGGATTTTCCGGCCGTGTCGGAACGACATTCGCCGGCCGCGATCAAGTTGACCCGTCGGGCAAAACACTGGCAGGATGCTATCGTGGCAGCGATGGGGTCCAAGGCTACGGCGCGTTCTCATCACACGCGCTGTCCGCTTCAGCCCGCACGACGTCGCGCCTCTCCCTGCCCACGTTGAGCCAGATCAATACTCGCCGCGCGCGGCCGCCGGACCTTTCCATCAGCGTATCCATGGAAGGGGCGGCCGACATGCAGACTCTGCTCACGGAAATCCGGAATACCCCTTTGCTCTGGATGCTGGCCTTCGTGCCCATCGTGCTGGTGGCCGAGGCCGTGGCCCCGCATTCCCACACGCTGCTCTTCGTGCTGGCGGTGCTCGCGATCGTGCCACTGGCGGCCCTGCTCAGCCATGCCACCGAAGCGGTCGCCGCGAAGACCGGCGATGCCGTGGGCGGACTGCTCAATGCCACGCTCGGCAACCTGACGGAGCTGATCATCGCCATCACCGCGCTGCGTGCAGGGCAGTACATGCTCGTGAAGGCCTCGATTGCGGGCGCGATCGTCACCAACGCGGTGTTCATGCTCGGCGCCTGCCTGCTGCTCGGCGGCCTGCGCTACCACGTGCAGGAGTACAACCGTGCCGGCGCGCGGCTCTCGTCCGGCCTGTTGCTGATGGCAACCGTTGCCCTGCTTGCGCCTTCGGCCGTCGCCGATCTCGAGCACCTGCCGCAAGGCGGGGGCATCTTGAACAAGCTCAGCGTCGGAATTTCAATCCTGCTCATCATCGCCTATGCGCTCGGCCTGTTGTTCTCGCTTGTTACGCACAAGGAGTTGTTCGCAAGCTCTGATCATGGCGACGCCAAGGAGGCGCACTGGCCGATCGGAATAGCCGTCGGCACGCTGCTTGTCGTCACGGTGCTGGTCGCGCTGGTCAGCGAAATCTTCGTGGAGTCGGTGCAGAAGGCGGCGGAGACCTTCGGGATGAGCCCGGCCTTTGTCGGCTTCATCGTCGTCTCGCTGGTCGGCGCTGCCGCCGAGTTTGCGGTGGCCTTTGCCGCCGCGCGCAAGGACCGGCTCGACATGGCCATCAGCATCGCGCTCGGCAGCGCCTCCCAGATCGCGCTGTTCGTTGCCCCGGCGCTAGTGCTGCTCAGCTATGTCGTGGGACCCACGCCGATGAACCTGCAGTTCTGGCCGGGCGCCGTCACCATGGTGATGATCGCGACCGTCACGTCGGCCTTCATCACCGCCAGCGGGCGCTCGGCCTGGTTCGTCGGAGCCCTGATGCTGTTCATCTATGCGGTCTTTGCGCTGACGCTGTATGTCGTCCCGCCGGCGGGCCCGGGATGAAGGGTTGTCGCTCGTCGGCATGAGGCTTCTGATTTCACCCGGCGGAGGATGGCTGCCCGCCGACAAGCCGCGGGGTGGGGAAGCCGCAGGCGGGATGATGACATTGCTCCATGACCCGTGGTCGAACCTGGCGTCGGCAGCGGCGAATCTCTGGCACCCATTATTTAATTTGACTTAGCATATAGTTAAAATTATATAGTTATTATATATTTAATAAATTTAATCGCGGCGGCGTGCCGCCTGACGTCATTTCGATCTGCCGATTTCCGATCGAGCATTGAACCATGCGAACAGGCCGAGCCATCCACTCCATTGGGTTGCCGTCGAGAGAGGCGTGATGCATGCGCCGACCAATTGATACAGCACCGAGGAGCGGAGAAGGCATCTGGGTAGAAGATGCGACCGGGGCTGCCGAGGTCGGCCACTGGTCACCCGAGGCGGGCAAATGGGTCTGGCAGAACGGCTCTCCAATCAATCCGGCGCCCACCCATTGGCATCCCGCGATGGAGGATGTCGATCCGGAGGACGAACGATCGGGCGGCTCGCTCGTGGCGGCTGCAATTCTGATCCCCGTCATCTTCGTCGGGGCTTCCCTGCTCGGCGTGTTCACACCGTTCACGGCGCAACCGGACATGACGCGCATCGGCGGCGAGAGCGCCCTCAGCCTGGATCAGCGGCCGGAAATCGCGACCGGTTCGCTAGCGCTCCTTCAGCGCGAAGCGAGCGAAGCCCTGATGCAGGCGGAGCCAGCAAGCGTGGTGCAACCAAGCCAGCGGCTGGACGAAGACGCGCCGCGCATTGTAGCGCCCGCCAACGAGCTGGCCGAGGCGCACAGGGAGCTCGACGAGGCGGTCCAGCGCACGCACACGGCGGAAATCGCCGCGGAGGAGCTGCGGAAATCACTCCAACAGGAGCAAGCCCACAGCGCCGAGCTCGCGAACGAACTTGCCGGAGCCCGCCGCGAGATCGACGCCGGCAACGCGCAATCCCGCAGCGCGGACGATGTGGCCGCGCAGCAGAGAGATGCGGCGGCGCGGGAGATCGCGGAACTGCGGCAGTCCCTGCAGCAGGAGCGGCAAAGAGGCGGCCTCCTCGAGAAGCAGGCGAACGCCGCGCAGGCGGCAGCGGCGAGCGCTGAGCAAGAACGCCACGAGGCGCAGTCACGCGCCGCCGCGCTCGCGAGCGAACTCGCCGGAATACCTCGTGGATCGCTCATGGCGGAAGCTGCGGCCTCGGAACAGAAGGAGGCAGTAGGGCGGGAGGTTGCGGAGCTGCGGCAGTCCTTGCAAGACGAGCGGCAGAAGAACGCCGACCTCGTCGCCCAGGCCAAAGCAGCGCAAGCGGCAGCGGCCGATGCCGAACAACAACGTCGCGCTCTCGAAGAGGTCCGGGCGCATGCGGCCGTGCAGGCGAGGGAACTTGCGGAAACGCGCCGTGAGATCGAAACCCGGAACGTGCAATTGCGCGAGGCGAACGATGCGATCTCGCAGCAGAGACAGGCAGCGAACCGGGAGATTGCCGAACTGCGGCAGTCGCTGCAACAGGAGCGGAGCGGGACCGAAGCCAGGCAAAAGGACCGTGCATCGGCATCGGCCCCAACCGATGCGCGCCTCCAGGTGGAGCAAACAAATGTAGGCTCGATCTTGCCGGTGACGCGGAGCGTGGAAGCGGCTGTCGCGGAGCCGCTGACAGCCGCGAACCGAAACGAGGCGGAGGCACGATTGATCCCGCGCGCCAGGGCGTTGCTCGATCAGGGAAATATCGGTGCGGCGCGGATCGTGCTCGAGCTCGCGTCTGAGAAGGACATTGCGCAGGCAAGTTTCATGCTCGCGGAGACCTACGATCCGGCGGTTCTGTCCGCCTGGGGGACCTATGGAACGCGCGGTGAAGCGGCCAAGGCGCGAGAGCTCTACGCGAAGGCACACCGGGGCGGTATTCGCGAAGCAAAGGAACGGCTGGATGCGCTGCAGCGCTGAGAGTGGACTTGGTGCAGTCCTGCGGAACCAGAGGTTGCGGTGGCAGATTCGGAAGGGAAACGACATGAACAGATCGCCAAAGTCACTCTCGTTGCTCCTGCTCACCTGTTTGGTCCCGGCCGCGATGATGCTTCAGGCGACCTCCTTGGAAGCGCAAACGGCGAGAAATACCAGGACCGATGCTCAGCTCGTCCGAAGGTCGCTCCCGCAAGAGAATGAAAAGGACCGGATGAACGCCTGGACGGTCGGGCTCGCCGGCGGTCTGCTCGAGGGCGCACCGATCCGTCTCGCCGCAGAAATGGCTCGCGTCGTCGACGACGGAGCGGACCTGCATCTTCTGCCGATCGTCACGCGGGGGGCCACCGACAATCTGAATGCGCTGCTGTATTTGCGTGGCGTCGACACCGCCATCATCAATTCCGATGCGCTCGAAGAGTACAAGGTCCAGGCACCGCGGATCCGAAGCCGCATCACGTATCTGCTCAATCTCTTCCCATCCGAGCTGCACATCTTTGTGCGGCCTGAAATCACAAGCCTGCAGGATCTTGCCGGCAAGAAGGTGAACTTCAATACCCTGGGCACTGCAGCCGCCTATTCGGGACCACTGATCTTCAGCCGTCTCGGCATCGATGTCGACAAGACATTCATTCCGCATCAGGTGGCCCTGGAACGGATGCGCAAAGGCGAGATGTCGGCCGTCGTATTCATTACCTCGAAACCCGTCGACGCCTTCGTAAAGGGCCGCTGGGAGGCCGGATTCAAGTTCCTCCCGGTCAACTACGACCGGAAGTTCGAGGACTACTATCTGCCCGCGACCCTGGATGCCAACGAGTATCCCAATCTGATCAGGCAAGGCGAGCGGATCTCGACCATCGCGGTGCCGACAGCGCTCGTTGCGTTCAACTGGCCGCAACATTCGAATCGCTATCAACGCGTGGCCCGCCTTGTCGAGTATCTGTTCTCGCGAATAGACCGGCTGCAGGCGCCGGGCTTCGATCCGAAATGGCAGTCGATCAATCTCGCGGCAACCGTGCCAGGGCTCACCCGCTTCCAGGCCGCGCAGGATTGGCTGGATCGCAAGGCGCGCAGTGCACAGGCGCGGCCATGAAGAGTGCGGGTCCTCCGCTCGCCGTCGCATTCTTTGTGGCCTGCGGAATCGCTTACGCGCAAAACACGAGCGATCCCATGGAAACACTTCGGGCCTGTTCGGCGATGGAGGGGCAAGCCCGGCTGGAATGTCTGCAAGATCTGTCACGCAAGATTCCACCGCCCGGGCGGCGGGTCTCAGACGATGGCTGGCTGATCAGCGAGACCACCTCGCCAGTCGACTATTCACCGATCGTCACCGCCACCACCTCTTCCGTCGGCGGCTCGGATGGTGCCTCGATGCAACTCGCGATCCACTGCCGCAAGGGCCGCACGGAAGTCGTAGTCGCAGGACCTGCGGTGTCGCGTAGCGCCAGCGAATACGCCGTCTCCTTTCAGCTCAATGCGGAGCAGCCAATGCAACTCACGGCAGCCTCACCGTCATCCGGCTCCGGTGTTGCTTTCGGCGGCGACGTCGTGCAGTTGCTGAGGTCGCTACCCGACGACGGTCACATCGTCGTGCGTCTCTCCATCCGCACCGGCGTGGTGCAAGAGGGACAATTCCCGCTCGGCGGATTCAAGAACGTGCGCGAAAAAGTGGGGACTGCATGCAAATGGCCGCATGCCGTCGCCAGACCAGGACGGTAACGGTCAGGGAACGGGAGAAACGAGATGATCAATTCAAAGTTGGCGATGGCAGTCATCATCGGGTTGGCGATGCTGCTTCTGGCCGGACCAAACGCGCAGGCGCAGCAGGACAACCAGTCGATCCCGCAGGCGAGTGCGAAGGGCCAGGCGAGCAATCCGAAATATTCAAGCAGGCCCAAGCAGGCGCGCAAACCGGGGCAGAATCACACCGGCAAGCGGAACCCTGCGAGCGAGAGAGCGCTGGCTCAGATGACCAGACCTGAGGTCGCCAGGAAGCCGCATCGGCTGATATTGCAGGTCAATTCCAACGAACCTGCGATGATGAACCTCGCACTCAACAATGCGACCAACGTCGCGCAATACTACCGCGATCTCGGCGAGCCGGTGTCGATCGAGGTCGTCACCTTTGGTCCCGGGCTTCACATGCTGCGCGAAGATACCTCGCCGGTAAAGCCCCGCATCGAGGTCCTCGCGATGAGCCATCCCGAAATCTCCTTCAGGGCTTGCGGCAACACGCAGGAAAACATGCGCAAGGCGGAGAACAAGGACATCAGCCTGATTCCGCAGGCCACGGTCGTCAAATCCGGTGTCGTCCGCGTCATGGAGCTGCAGGAACAGGGCTGGAGCTACGTCAAACCGTGAGGTCCGGCCGCAAACCGGGCACTGCATGCGTTTGGCGGCCGATCGGATTCAGGAGCTCACTCCTGGAGCCTTTTCCGTTCCGATGGAATCGGAACGGGGCTCTAGACTCTTGTGTTTCGACGCGTTTTCTTGACGCGAACCGGTGTCCACTTCGCTCGAAAACGCTCTAGAACTGATACCTCCTCAGGCCCCCATCGACCGGGATCACCGTCCCCGTGATGTATCGCGCCACCGGTGACGCCAGAAACACGGCGAGTGCCGCCAGATCCTCCGGCTCGCCCCAATAGCCGACCGGGATCTCCTCCTCGGCAAAGCGCTCGCGATAATCCGGCGCGTAGTTGCGGCGGATCTGTTCGCTCATGATGCGGCCCGGCGGGATGCAGTTGATGGTGATGCCGTGCTCGCCGATCTCGCGCGACAGGCCCTTGGCCCAGGCGTGCACCGCGGCCTTGGCGGCGAAAGCGGCGTTCAGGCCTTCCGGCTCGGACTTGCCGGTGATGTTGATGATGCGCCCCCATTTGCGTTCGATCATCTGCGGCAGCAGTGCATGCGCGATGCGGCGGTAGCTGGTGAAGTTGAGCGCGATCGCCTCGTCCCATTTGCTGTCGGGCGCATCGACGGGGAGGGGACGGCTGCCGCCGGCATTGTTGACGAGGATGTCGACATGGCCGAGTTCCTTCAGTGCAAAAGCGGCGATCTTCTCCGCGGCGTCCTTGGCCATCACGTCCTGCTCGAGGGGCGTGACCAGCCCGCCGCCGACTTCTTGCACCAGTTCGGCAAGCAGGTCGGTGCGGCGCGCCACGGCGACGACGCGCACGCCTTCGGCAGCCAGGCCCTTCGCGATGGCGCGGCCGATGCCGATGCTGGCGCCCGTGACGACGGCGGTTTTCGATTCGAGCCCGAGGTCCATGGTGACACGCTCTCCTGGTTGCTTTGCGCTTTTGCCGTTCGATTCCTGCCCTGTCCCGCGTGCGGCGATTTGCCGAACCGAGACGAGCAGTGGTAACCAAGAGCCTTGGCGAAGGAAACACGAAAAAGAAAAGGCTGAAACGATGGTCTGGGACCCGCAGCAATATCTGAAGTTCTCCGGCCATCGGCTACGGCCCGCCGTCGATCTCCTGATGCGGATTCCGGATTTCGCCCCGCGAGCGATCGCCGATCTCGGCGCTGGCGCGGGCAATGTGACCAAATTGATCAGGGAGCGCTGGCCGACCGCAACCGTGACCGGTGTCGAGGGCTCGGCCGAGATGGTGGCTGCGGGGCGCAAGGCGGCGCCGGACGTGGAATGGTCGCATGAGGATCTCGGCCATTGGAGTCCCGCCAGGCAGTACGACGTGATCTATTCCAATGCCGCACTGCACTGGCTGCCCAATCATGCGGCACTGTTTCCGTCGTTGATGGAGAAAGTGACGCGTGGGGGCATGCTTGCGGTGCAGATGCCGCGCAATTTTCTCGCGCCTTCGCATGTGCTGATCGGCGAGACCGCGCTGGATGGTCCGTGGCGGTCCAAGCTGGAGCATCTCGTCACCCCGCCGCCGGTCGAGGGGCCGGCCTTCTATCACGATCTGCTGGCGCCGATGTCGGCCAATATCGACATCTGGGAGACCGAATATCTGCAGGTGCTCGAAGGCGAGAACCCGGTGAAGGAATGGACCAAGGGGACGTGGCTGACGCGCTATCTCGATGTGCTGCAGGGTGATGAGAAGGCCGCGTTCGAAGCCGCCTATGGGGTGCGGGTCGCAAAGGCCTATCCGAAGAATGCGGCCGGGCAGACGCTGTTCCCGTTCCGACGCCTCTTCATGGTTGCCCAGCGCAAAGGCTGATTGCACTGCCGCATTGCGGCATAAGCGCTCGTTCCGTCGGACACGCGCGGACGCCGGGTTGCGCATACGGCGGTCGCCAAGCTAGCTTGGCCGCGGCAAATTGGGCTTAGGTCTAGTTGTTCGGCTGGCGGATTGCTGCCACTACTGACCTGAAAAACAAAAAGAAGCTGATTTCAGAGTTATTGGGAGGTACCTTCATGCGCACGCTGCTTGCTGCGGTCGCCACCGCGGCTGTTCTCTTGGCTCCAGCCATCGCCCAAGCCCAGAGTCCTATTGTCATCAAGTTCAGCCACGTCGTCGCCAACGACACCCCGAAGGGCAAGGGCTCGCTGAAGTTCAAGGAACTCGCCGAGAAATACACTGACGGCAAGGTCAAGGTCGAAGTCTACCCGAACTCCACGCTCTACAAGGACAAGGAGGAGATCGAGGCGCTGCAGCTCGGCTCGGTGCAGATGCTCGCGCCCTCGACCGCGAAATTCGCGCCGCTCGGCGTCAAGGAGTTCGAGGCGCTCGACCTGCCCTGGCTGTTCAAGGACGACGATACCTATGCCGCCACCATGAAGGGCCCGCTCGGCAAGTATCTGTTCGACAAGCTCCAGGCCAAGGGCATCAGAGGCCTCGCTTATTGGGATAACGGCTTCCACATGGTCTCGGCCAACAAGCCGCTGATCAAGCCGGCGGATTTCCAGGGGCTCAAGTTCCGCATTTCCGGGTCGAAGATCGCCGACCAGTACTTCCGCAATGTCGGCTCGATCCCGCAGATCATGGCGTTCTCGGAAGTCTATCAGGCGCTGCAGACCGGCGTGGTCGATGGCTGCGAGAACACCCCGTCTAACTACCTCACGCAGAAATTCTACGAGGTGCAGAAGGACATCACCGTTTCGAATCACGCGCATCTGCAATACGCCGTGATCGTGAACTCCAAATTCTGGGACGGTCTGCCGGCCGATATCCGCGGTCAGCTCGAAAAGGCAATGTCCGAGGCGACCGATTACACGAACTCGATCGCTCGAAAAGAGAACGAGGATGCGCTCGCCGAGATCAAGAAGTCGGGCAAGACCACGCTCCATTCACTGACCGACGCCGATCGCAAGGCCTGGCAGGAAGCGATGCATCCGACTTACAAATGGGCCAAGGGCCGGGTCGGGCAGGAGGTGCTCGACCTCATTTCCAAGGAACTCGACGTCAAGATGAACTGACGGCTGCGGCCCAACAAGAACATTACCAACGGTCGGGGGTGATCGCGCTCCCGGCCGTTGCGCTTGAATGATCCAATCCGGGGGGGACCAAGTTGCTGCGCGTGCTGAATCGTTTTCTCGATCATCTCGAGGAATGGCTGATCGCGACGATGATCGCGGCCGCGACGTCGCTCATCTTCGTCGCCGTGCTGCACCGTTACGGCGCCGGGCTGTCGATCGACATCGCCAAATGGGCGGAAGCCCGTAACCTCGCCTTCCTGGCCGTCCCGGCGCGCGCGACATTCACTTGGCTTGCCAGTCTCGACCTGTCCTGGGCGCAGGAGCTCTGCATCTACATGTTCATCTGGATGGCGAAGTTCGGCGCCGCTTATGGCGTGCGGACCGGCATCCATGTCGGCGTCGACGTGCTGGTCAATATCCTCCCTGGCGGGTCGCGCCGGCGCGTGATCACCTTCGGCCTCCTGTGCGGCGCGCTTTTCACCGCCATCGTCGCCTATTTCGGAGCCGCTTTCGTCGGCCAGATGTGGCAGACCGGCCAGCAGTCCAACGATCTCGAAGCGCCGATGTGGATGGTGTATCTCACCATCCCGCTCGGCTCCGGCCTGATGTGTTTCCGCTTCCTCCAGGTCGCCTGGTCGTTCTATCGCACCGGCGAGCTGCCGCACCACGACATGGCGGGCGTCGAAGGCGTCGAGGTGGACCCGGTGCATCCGGCCCCGGTCACCCACAGCCAGGTCGTTCGCGACGAGCGCAGCCCGCTCGGCTGGATCTTGATGCTGCTGCCGGTCCTGATCGTCGCCCTCTGCTTCGCGCATGCCGGCCACGTCATCACGCTGCCGCAAGGTATGCGCGTCCTCATCGTGTTCGCGCTGCTGCTCTCCTTGATGCTGACGGGCATGCCGATCTCGATTGCGCTCGGTCTCACCGTGCTCAGCTTCATGTTCACGCTGACCGACGTGCGAACGGAATCGGTGGCGCTCAAGCTGTTCACCGGCATCGAGAATTTCGAGATCATGGCGATCCCGTTCTTCATCCTCGCCGGCAACTTCCTGACCCATGGCGGCGTCGC
Organism: Bradyrhizobium genomosp. I (2014); assembly: GCF_000261685.1. GTDB lineage: Bacteria > Pseudomonadota > Alphaproteobacteria > Rhizobiales > Xanthobacteraceae > Bradyrhizobium. The sequence goes on from NZ_AJQE01000373.1 coordinate 15,231, forward strand.
GCGGCGGATGATCACCTTCGCAACCTCGCTGGTCGGCCATTGGTACGGCGGTCTCGCTCTGTCGGGCGTGGTCGCCTGCGCGTTGTTTGCCGCGATCTCCGGCTCCTCGCCGGCAACCGTGGTGGCGATCGGCTCGGTGATCCTGCCCGCCATGGTCGCGCAGGGCTTTCCGAAGCGGTTCGGCGCGGGCGTGATCACGACGTCGGGCTCGCTCGGCATTCTCATTCCGCCGTCGATCCCGATGGTGCTCTACGCCGTGTCCACCAACAGCTCGGTCGGCAAGCTGTTCATCGCCGGCATCGTGCCGGGATTCGTCCTCGCCTCGCTGCTCGGCGCGACGACGTTCTATCGGGCCTGGCGCAACGACTATCCGCGGATGCGCAAGGCCACCTTCGTCGAGCGCCTCGACGCGTTCCGCAAGTCGATCTGGGGCATCCTGCTGATCGTGATCGTGATCGGCGGCATCTATAGCGGCCTGTTCACGCCGACCGAGGCTGCCGCCGTCAGCGCGGTCTACGCCTTCATCGTCGCCGTGTTCATCTACAAGGATCTGAAGCTGCGCGACGTACCGCGCGTGCTGCTGTCGTCGGCGAATCTCTCCGCCATGCTGCTCTACATCATCACCAACGCGGTGCTGTTCTCGTTCCTGATGACCTACGAGAACGTGCCGCAGGCGCTGGCGCAATGGATGATCGACCAGGGCTTGGGATGGATCGGCTTCCTGCTGCTCGTCAACCTGCTGCTGCTGGTGGCGGGCAACGTGATGGAGCCGTCCTCGATCATCCTGATCATGGCGCCGATCCTGTTTCCGGTCGCGGTCAAGCTCGGCATCGACCCGATCCATTTCGGCATCCTGATGACGGTCAACATGGAGGTCGGCCTGTGCCATCCGCCGGTCGGCCTCAATCTCTACGTCGCCTCGGGCATCGCCAAGATGGGTATCACCGAGCTCACGGTCGCGGTGTGGCCATGGCTGTTGACGATGCTGAGCTTCCTCGTGCTGGTGACGTATTGGCCCGGCCTGTCGCTGTGGCTGCCGCGATTGTTGGGGATGTAGAGCACGAGCTGCGGCGCGGTTCTTACCCCCTCCGGGGATGGTGACCGCGTCCGCCTGCGCTCCATCAATGGCAATCGGTTGCGAGATGCGGTTAGATGGCGCTCACCAGATCAGGGGAGCCAGCTCGATGACAGACATTTCGAACAGTGAGCCGAAGTACGCCTCTCCGTCGGTCATCGCGCAGCATGATGCCATGCTGAAGGCGCTGCCGTTTTCCGACAGGCGGGATTTCGACGATGCCGCGCGCGGCTTTCTCGGCACGATCGAGAATGCGACGATCCTGAATCCGCAGGGACGGACGGTCTGGAGCCTCGAGCCTTACGGCTTCCTGTCCACTGAAGTGGCGCCGGCCACGGTCAATCCGAGCCTGTGGCGGCAATCGCGTCTCAACATGCAGCACGGGCTGTTCGAGGTCGTGCCCGGCGTCTACCAGGTGCGCGGGCTCGACATCGCCAACATGACCCTGATCGAGGGCGACAGCGGCGTCATCGTCGTCGATGCCCTGACCTCGATCGAAGGCGCCCGCGCCGCGCTCGATCTCTATTTCAGGCATCGCGGCCTGAAGCGTGTTGCGGCCGTCATCTTCACGCACACCCACACCGACCATTGGGGCGGCGCGCGCGGCGTGCTGGAGGAGGATGCGCTCGCCACCGGCCGCGTGCCGATCGTCGCGCCGAACCTGTTCATGGAGCACGCCGTCTCCGAGAACATCATCGCGGGACCGGCGATGCTGCGCCGGGCGCAATACCAGTTCGGGCCGCTGCTCGGCAAGGGCGTGCGGGGACAGGTCGATTGCGGGCTCGGCAAGTCGATGGCGGCAGGATCAGTCGCGCTGCTGCGGCCGACCGACCTGATCATGGCGACCGGCGATAGGCGCGTGATCGACGGCGTCGAGTTCGAATTCCAGATGGCACCGAACAGCGAAGCGCCCGCGGAGATGCACTTCTTCATCCCGCGCTACAAGCTGTTGAACCTCGCCGAGAACTGCACGCACAATTTCCACAATCTGCTGCCGTTCCGCGGCGCCGACGTGCGCGACGCGCTGGCCTGGTCGAAATATCTGGGCGAGGCCTTGCGGCTCTGGGACGGCAAGGCGGAGGCGATGTGCGGCCAGCACCACTGGCCGGTGTGGGGGGCTGAGCGCATCGGCATGATGATCCGCCAGCAGCGCGACCTCTACAAATTCGCGCACGACCAGACCATCCGCCTGATGAATCATGGCCTCACCGCCGCCGAGATCGCCGAGACGATCCAGCTGCCGAAGAGCCTGGAAGGCGCCTGGCATGGCCGTGGTTATTACGGCCACATCCGGCACAATGTGAAGGCGATCTACCAGAAATATCTCGGCTGGTACGACGCCAATCCGGTCAATCTCGATCCGCTGCCGCCGGTGGAGTCGGGCAGGAAATATGTCGAGTATATGGGCGGGGCGGAGGCGATCCTGGCGCGGGCGCGCGATGATTTCGACAAGGGCGAGTTTCGCTTCGTCGCTCAGGTGCTCGGCCATCTCGTCTTCGCCGAACCGGACAATTCGGCGGCACGCAGCCTGCTCGCCGACACGCTGGAGCAGCTCGGCTACGCCGCTGAGAGCGCGACTTGGCGCAACGCCTATCTGTTCGGCGCGCAGGAATTGCGGCAGGGCATGCCGAAGGTACCGGCGCGCCCGCCGATGCCGCGCGAAACGCTGGCCGCGCTGCGCACCTCCCAGCTCTGGGATGTGATGGGAATTCGCCTCAACGGCCCCAAGGCGGAAGGCAAGCACATCGTCTTGAACTGGCGCTTTTCCGACACCGGCGAGATCTTCGTGCTCAATCTGGAGAACTGCGCGCTCACTTACGCTGAGGGCGTGCAGGCGGAGAACGCGGACGCCAGCTTCACGCTCGCGCGCGCAACGCTCGACGAGGTGATCGCGAAGCTGACGAGCTTTCCGGAAGCCGTCGCCGCCGGCAAGATCGAGCTATCGGGCAACCCGATGCGGCTTGCCGAGCTGATGGGCCTGATGGACGAATTCCCGCGCATGTTCGAGATCGTCGAGCCGAAGCGGGCGGTGGTGAGATAGGATACTGTCGCGCCACATTCAGTGTCGTCCCCGCCTAGTGCGCAATTGCGCACGGGGGCGGGGACCCATAACCCCAGGGGGAAGTTGAGGCGCGAGCTGGTAACTCCGAGTCTTCGCAAAGCTGCTGCTGCGGAGTATGGGTCCCGGATCGGCGCGCGCTTGCGGCGCGCTTGTCCGGGACGACAGTTGTGGGTGTGGCTAGCTATTCCGCGCTGCTCACCAGCTTGATCCGCGGCGCCTGTGCCTCGGTCAGGCTGCGATAGGCCGCGAGATAGTCCAGCGCCATGCGCCGTGCCGTGAAGCGCGTCTCGAACCGCTTGCGGATCGCGGTGCGGTCGAGTTGCGGAAGGCGATTCACCACCCCCGCGGCGCTGATGATGTCCTCGACGACGAAGCCGGTGAGACCCTCGTCGATGATCTCCGGCGCCGAGCCGCGGTTGAAGGCGACGACCGGCGTTCCGCACGCCATAGCCTCGATCATCACGAGGCCGAACGGCTCCGGCCAGTCGATCGGCAGCAGGAGGCCGAGCGCGCCGCTCAGAAAGTCCGACTTCTCGCGATCGCTGATCTCGCCGATGAAGTCGACCAGCGGATTGTTTTCGATCATCGGCCGGATCAGCTCGTCGTAGTAATCCTGGTCGGCGCGATCGACCTTGGCCGCGATCTTCAGCGGGATGCCGCAATGGGTCGCGATCTTGATGGCGCGGTCGACGCCTTTTTCCGGCGCGATGCGGCCGAGCACGGCGAGATATTCCTGCTTCGCCGGCTTCGGCGTCAGCAAGTTCTCCGGCAGGCCGTGGTGGATCGTTGTCACCCAGTTCGCCTGCGGCACCGGCCGTCGCTGCGCATTGGAGATCGAAATGACGGGCATCCTGGCGAAGGTGTTGAAGACCGGCTGATGCTCCGGCAGATCGAGCCGGCCGTGCAGCGTGGTCACGAATGGCGTGGGCTGTCGGTGGAACAGCGACCACGGATAATAGTCGAGATGGAAGTGGAGGAAGTCGAACTCCTCGTCGTCACATTTCTGCCGCACCCGCTCCAGCAGCACCATGTGCAGCGCGTTGGGATCGCGCACGGAACCGTCGAGACGGAGCGCCTTCGGCCACAACGCATCCAGCTTTGCCGACGTCCGCGAGTCGCCGCTCGCGAACAATGTCACGTCGTGTCCAAGGGCTACCAGCTCCTCCGTCAACCAATGCACCACCCGCTCGGTGCCGCCATACAGCTTGGGTGGAACAGCCTCCGTCAGCGGAGCTACCTGCGCGATGCGCATCTCACCATCTCCTCTACGATCATGAACGTTGAAAGCCCCCGCACGTCGGCACCGGCTATGCCAGCCAAGGGAACGTTCCCGCACTTGCGAAGTTCCTTCTCCCAAACGTTACATATTCGACACGTCGGGCGATCGTCGCGATGCTGCCACCAGATTTTCGCACATCGCCCGCATCCGCATGTCGTGATGGCGTTGCCCGGGAACAGAGGCGAAGCGGTCGATGTTCACTCGACCAGTAATCAAACGAAAATCAGCATAACGGGGCGATAGCCATATGGATCAGCTTTCTGGATACGCGCGCAGGCCATTTGCCTTTGTCTTGCGCTATCTTCGGATGCGAATGGCGTCGCACATGGTGATCTTGACCGCAGTCGTTGCGGCGGTTGCCTGCTCCGTAGGCACTCAGTACGGGGTTAAATCCCTTGTCGACGCCTTGTCTGCGGGACCTTCGCATGGTGGCGGCGGCGTATGGCTGGCATTCATTCTGCTCATGTCTTTGATCGCCGCCGACAACTTCCTGTGGCGGATCGCGAGTTGGACAGCGAGCTTCACCTTTGTCCGGGTCACGGGTGATTTGCGGCGAGACATATTTCGTCATCTGACCGGACACGCGCCGAGTTATTTTTCCGACCGGATGCCAGGAATGCTGACGAGCCGGATCACGGCGACGTCGAATGCGGTGTTCACGGTCGAGAACATGTTCGTCTGGAACGTGCTGCCGCCGTGCATTGCCACAATTGCGGCAATCGCGCTGATTGGAACCGTCAGTCCTTATATGGCACTCGGCCTGACAGTGATCGCAGGCGGTATGGTGATCGCCATGTTCCGTCTGGCAGCCGCCGGCAAGCCGCTTCACGACGATTTCGCCGACAAGGCGGCCGCGGTCGACGGCGAGATGATCGATGTCATCAGCAATATGCCCCTGGTCCGTGCCTTCTGTGGCATCGGCCACGAGCATGAGCGGTTCGACGCGACCGTGAACCGGGAACTCATCGCGCGAAGCCGCAGCCTGCGTTATCTGGAAAAGCTGCGGCTGTTGCATGCTGCCGTAACCGTGCTTTTGACGGTTGCGCTGATGGCCTGGGCAATCACGCTCTGGCATAGGGGTGAAGCGACCACCGGTGACGTCGTTCTGGTCTGTACGCTTGGCATCTCGATCCTGAGCGCCACGCGCGATCTCGCGGTGGCGCTGGTCGACGTCACCCAGCACGTGGCGCGGCTGACCGAGGCGATCGCCACGCTGCTGGTGCCGCACGAATTGCGCGACCACCCCGAAGCCGAGCCGCTGATGAAGAGCGGCGCTGCGATCGCGTTCAACAATGTCGCCTTCGGCTATCCCGGCGGCGAGAAGATCTTCGAGCGGTTCAGCCTGCGGCTCCAGCCGGGCCAGCGCGTCGGCCTGGTCGGGCAGTCCGGCGGCGGCAAGTCGACGCTGTTCACGTTGCTCCAGCGCTTCTACGACGTCGACGAGGGCAGCATCACCATCGACGGCCAGGACATCTCGAAGGTCACGCAGCTGAGCCTGCGCGAGGCGATTTCCGTCGTGCCGCAGGACATTTCATTGTTTCATCGCTCCATTCGCGAGAACATCCGCTACGGCCGTCCGAACGCGACCGACGACGAGGTGCTGCGTGCAGCCATCGCGGCGCGCTGCGACTTCGTCGAGAGCCTGCCCGATGGCCTCGACACCATGGTCGGCGACCGCGGTGTCAAGATGTCCGGCGGCCAGCGCCAGCGCATCGCGATCGCGCGCGCCTTCCTCAAGGATGCGCCGATCCTGCTGCTGGACGAGGCGACTGCCGCGCTCGACAGCGAATCCGAGGAGGCGATCCGCGAGGCGCTGTCGCGCCTGATGCGCGGCCGGACCGTGATCGCGATCGCGCATCGGCTGGCGACGCTGCGCAATTTCGACCGCGTGGTGGTGTTGAGGAATGGTAAGATCATCGAGGACGGCTCGCCCGAGCGTCTGATGCAGGGCCACGGGCCGTATCGCGAGCTGGTCACGCAGGAAATGAGCCGGCTCGCGCAAGCCGCCGCGTAGACCAGCAGTCGCGTTCTCGAGTGGTTGCGTTTGAAACAGGCGCAGGGGAGCAGCTCATGTCGGCCGAAGCCGTAACCCAGTTCGTCTCCGTGACGAGGACCTCGGAACAGGTCGCGGAACAACCTTTCTATATTCCGATGACGGGGCCGTCGGCACGGCCGCGGCGTTCACTCAAGCACGACGACACTTTCATCGTGCTCGACAGCCATGGCGACATCGGCGCATCCGCCGGCGGGCCGGACGGCCTGTTCCATCACGATACGCGCTACCTCGCGCGGCTCGAGCTCGTGCTCGACGATCTCCAGCCGCTGCTGCTCGGCTCGAACCTGCGCGACGACAATTCGGCGCTGACGGTCGACCTCACCAATCCGGACATCTACCGGCAGGGCAACCTCGTTCTGCAGAAGGACCTGCTGCACATCGTGCGCACGATCTTCCTGTGGCGCGGCACGGCCTATCAGCGCATCGGCGTGCAGAACCATGGCGACCGGCGCACCAGCGTCGACCTGACGCTGCTGTTCGGCAATGACTTCGCCGATCTGTTCGAGGTCCGCGGCGAGCGGCGACCGCGCCGCGGGATAGGAACGAGCCGGCTGCTCGGGCCGACCGACGTCCTGTTCGAATATCGCGGCCTCGACGAGGCCGAACGGACCACCGGGCTGCATTTCGACCCGCGTCCGACGCGGCTCTCGGTCAATGCCGCGACCTGGGAGCTCGACCTGGAGCCGCACCAGGCCAAATCGCTTTTCGTGGCCGTGTCCTGCAACCGACCGGTGACGGAAAAGCCGGTGCCGTTCTTCCCGGGTCTGCTGGCGCACCGCCGCGAGATGCGGCGGTCGACCATGGGCGCGGCCAGCATCGAGACCTCCAACAACATCTTCAACGAGGTGCTGTGCCAGGCCATGGCCGACCTCAACATGCTGATGACCGAGACGCCGCAGGGGCGCTACCCCTATGCCGGCATCCCCTGGTACTCGACGACGTTCGGTCGCGACGGCCTCATCACCGCGCTCCAGATGCTCTGGGTCGATCCCCGTGTCGCGAAAGGCGTCCTGCGCCGGCTCGCGCATTTCCAGGCCACGGAGATCGACCCGCTCGCCGACGCTGCGCCCGGAAAGATCCTGCACGAGATGCGCGGCGGCGAGATGGCGGCACTCGGGGAAGTGCCGTTCGCGCACTACTACGGCAGCGTCGATTCGACCGCGCTGTTCGTGCTGCTCGCAGGAAGCTATTTCGAGCGCACCGGCGACGAGGCCACGTTGATCGAGCTGTGGCCGGCGATCGAGGCGGGGCTGGCCTGGATCGACGGCCCTGGTGATCCCGACCAGGACGGCTTCGTCGAATACCAGCGCGCGACCGAGAAGGGGCTGGCCAACCAGGGCTGGAAGGATTCCTACGACGCGATCTTCCATGCCGACGGCCAGCTTGCAGAGGGCAATATCGCCCTCGCGGAAGTCCAGGGCTACGTCTTTGCCGCCAAGCAGCTCGCTGCGCGTTGCGCGCTGCGGCTCGGCAGGCCGGACCGCGTGCGCAAGCTCGAGACCGAAGCCAGGGCACTCGCCGAGCGCTTCGAGAAGGCGTTCTGGTGCGAGGAGCTCGGCACCTATGCGCTCGCCCTCGACGGCAAGAAGCGCCCGTGCAAGGTGCGGACCTCGAACGCCGGCCAGGTGCTGTTCAGCGGCATGATCCGGGAGGACCGCGCGCGCCTCGTCGCTGCCGATCTGATGCGCCCGCATTTCTTCTCGGGTTGGGGCATCCGCACCGTCGCGCAGGGCGAGGTGCGCTACAATCCGATGTCCTATCATGACGGGTCGATCTGGCCGCACGACAACGCGCTGATCGCGCTCGGTCTCGCGCGCTACGGCCTGAAGAATTCGGTAGCGCATGTCTTCAAGGGGCTGTTCGATGCCGCGACCTACATGGATCTGCGCCGGTTGCCCGAATTGTTCTGCGGCTTCCGCCGCGAGAAGCGGCGCGGGCCGACGCTCTATCCGGTCGCCTGCGCGCCTCAGGCCTGGGCCAGCGCGACGCCGTTCACGCTGCTGGAGGCGGCGCTCGGCCTCGAGTTCGACGTGGCGCGCGGCGAGATTCGCCTGCGCAATCCGCATCTGCCGGCGTTCCTCAACGAGGTCATCCTGCGCGATCTGCGCCTCGGCCAGTCCAGCGTCGATCTTTGCGTCAGCCGCCACGGCGACGACGTGGCGCTGGAGGTGATGCGCACGCGCGGCCAGATCCAGGTCTCGATCGTGCTGGCGCGCTAGCGGCGCGTCGTAAGGAGGGTGTCATGCGTGCGATCGGAGCGTTGATCCTGGGCGTGGCGATCGCGGTTGCCCTGACGGTCGCGCCGTCGCGCGCCGCGGAGGATCACCCCGCAGGCCAGAATGAAGCGAATGCGCCGGCGACGGCACAGCCGCCGGTCTCAACCGTTCCGGTGACGCCCAAGGACGCCGCGCCGCCGCCCTCGGTGACCATCATCGGCGCGAGCGAGGCCCACGGCGTGCTCGGCCGCGACGTTCGCAGCGCCGCCGGCGAGGACATGGGCCGTATCGTCGACGTCATCGTCGATCGCGCCGGCCATGTGCGCGCCGCGGCGATCGATTTCGGCGGCTTCCTCGGCGTCGGCAGCCGCAAGATCGTGGTGGACTGGAACGCGCTACGGTTCGGCAAGATCGCCAACAAGAAGGACAGCATCACGCTGGAATTGACCAAGGCGCAGGTCGCGGCCGCGCCGGAATACAAGGAAGACACGCCGATCGTCGTGCTCGGCGCGTCCGGCAGCCTCCAGCCGCTGCAGGCGATCCAGTGAGGTGCAGGGAGGGCTGACTGCCCGTGCTGTTGTCGAGGAAGCCGAACCATGCAGATCGCGGCGGCCGCGTCGAGCAGGACAAAGTCGCTGCGCCGTCGGCCGCGGGTATTCCGGCGCCCTCGCGCCAGAGCCTACGCGGCCTCGACTGGTTCATCTTCTTCCTCGCGGACGTGCAGACCGGATTCGGTCCCTTTATCGCGGTCTATCTGACGACGCAGAAATGGACCCAGGTCGAGATCGGCCTCGTGCTGTCGATCGGCGGCATCGTCGCGCTGATCGGGCAAATGCCGGGCGGCGCGATCATCGATGCCGCGAAATCGGAGCGTCTCGTCGCCGCTCTCGCGATTGCGACCATCGGCGCTTGCGCGCTGGCCTATGCCGCGATGCCGATCTTCCCCGTTGTGGTCACCGCGGCCACCTTGCACGCGGCGGCGAGCTGCGTGCTCGGGCCGGCGATCGCCGCGATCAGCCTTGGCCTCGTCGGGCCGCTCGCGATCGGCGAACGGCTCGGACGCAACGCACGCTTCGCCTCGCTGGGCAACGGCGTCGCGGCGGCCGTGATGGGCACCGCGGGCTATCTGCTGTCGAGCCGCTCCGTGTTTCTAGTCACCTTCCTGCTCGCGATCCCGACCCTGATCGCGCTGTCGCGCATCCGCGAGAATGAGGTCGACATCAGGCGCTGTCACGGCGAGATGCCTCCTGAAGCCGCCGACCGCGGCGACACCAATATCTGGCATCTGATCCGGCAGCGTCCCCTCATCGTTTTCGCGCTGAGCGTCCTGCTGTTGCAGCTTGCGAACGCCGCGATGATGCCGCTGATGGCGAGCGCAGTAACGGCGCGGTCGAGCCAATGGGCGACTGTGCTCGTCGCCGCCTGCATCATCGTGCCGCAGGCGATCGTGGCGCTGCTGTCGCCGATGGTCGGGCGCCAGGCGCAAGTGTGGGGCCGGCGGCCCTTGCTCTTGATCGGATTCGGCGCGCTGACGATTCGCGGCCTGCTGTTCGCGACCGTGCGCGATCCCTATCTCCTGGTGCTGGTGCAGGTGTTCGACGGCCTCACCGCGGCGGTGTTCGCGGTGATGATTCCGCTGATCGTCGCCGACGTCGCCTTTGGCAGCGGTCACTTCAACCTGGCGCAGGGCATCGTCGGCACCGCGACCGGAATCGGGGCGTCACTGAGCACGGCACTGGGCGGCTATGTCAGCGACAAGTTCGGCAACGCCACCGCGTTCATCGGGCTGTCCGGCGTCGCCGCGACGGGGCTCCTTCTGATCCTGCTGGTGATGCCGGAAACCCGGCGCACGGCATGATCGCAACGAAAGAAAAGCCGGCCGAAACGGGTTCGGCCAGCCAAGTCACGGGGGAGATACCGATCAGGCGTCGAGATTGTGCAGGCGCTGGCGGTTGCGCAGCACGATCTGGCGGGCGCCGGAGAAACCGAGAATGCCCTGGGCGTGAAGCTGCGACAGTGCGCGCGATACGGTTTCGAGGGTGAGGCCGAGATAGTCGCCAATGTCGCGGCGGCACATCGGCAGCGCCATCATGCCGGCTACCGCGAGGCGGCGGTCCATTTCCAGCAGGAAGGTCGCGACGCGCTCCATCGCGGTCTTGCGGCCGAGCAGCAGCATGTGGTCCTCGGCATGACGCAGCTCACCGGCGGTCATCGCCCAGAGCTTGCGGGCAACCTGGACGTCGGTGCCGGCAGCCTTCTCGAGGCTTGCGCGCTTCACGAGGCGCACGGTGGTGTCGATGATGGCTTCTGCGGCGAGGCGGTGAGTGGGACCGGATTCGAGGCCGAACACGTCGCCGGGAAGATGGAAGGCGCCGATCTGGCGACGGCCGTCGGAAAGCAGCTTGTAGCTGCTCACTGCGCCCGACACGACCTGGTAGACATATTCGGACGGCTCGTCCTCGCCATAGATCTCCTCGTCCTTACGATAGGAGAATTCCGTGGCGACAAGGCCGACATGGCCGGCGATTGCACCGAACTGGTCGGTGACCGGATGGGCAGGAGCAATCTTGCCAACAATCTGGGTGTTGATCGCCTGGGTGTTGAGCGTCTGGGTCAGCATCTGCGCCATCTCCGTTGTGATGACGCTTTCGTACGCGGTATCGGGGGCTTCGAAAATTTCGAGCGATATCTTAAGGGGGTTGCCTTACGTAGAATCCCGTAGGTCAGGCGCGGGGCGATCCTGGATGGCGTGGCGGATGCACTTGACCAGGTTTTCGTCGAGAAGCGGCTTCAAAATCACGTCTTTGATGCCCGCCGTCGCCGCTCGGGCCGAGATGTTCTCGTCGGGATAACCGGTGATCAGGATCACTGGCGCGACCTGGTCGGATTTGCGCAGCCGACCGGTCAGCTCGATGCCATTGATGTCCGGCATCTTGTAGTCGATGACGTAACAGTCCGGTCCAGGCGCGCCGCTGACGTTGAGCAGCGCCGTACCGCTCCTGAAAGTCCGCACGGCGAAGCCGTCGGTCTCCAGCAGGAACCGCAGAGATCCCAGGACGGCGGCATCATCGTCGACCACAAAGACGGTGAGTTGTGGGGAGGACGGCAGCCGCGCATGATGTGAGCTGACCTCGATCATGCTGGCTGGTTAGCACGGCGCCGGGAAGGCGCCTTGACCTGCCTCAATCGTTGAGCATGCCAGCGCGCATCGCCAGCCGGACCAGTTCCGAGAGGCTGCTCGCCTGCATCTTGGTCATGACGTTGGCCCGGTAGACCTCGATGGTCCGCGGGCTGATATCGTATTCGCGGGCGATGAGCTTGTTGGAGAGGCCTGCGATCAGCCCTTCCATGACCTGGCGCTCCCTGGGACTCAAGGACGCGACGCGGGCGGCGATGTCCTGCGCGACGGCCTCGCTCTTGGCGGCGGGCTCGGCCTGGCGGATCGCCGAATCGATCATGGCGGTGAGACGGTCGTCGTCGAACGGCTTTTCCAGGAAATCGACCGCCCCGAGCTTCATCGCCTCGACCGCGAGCGGCACGTCGCCATGACCGGTCATGATCACGATCGGGAACGGACTCTGCTGTGCCTTCATCCGCTTCAGCAGTTCGATCCCGTCGAGGCCGGGCATGCGCACATCGGAGACGACGCACCCGAAGCCGAGGCCGGGCAGGGCTTCGAGAAAGGCGAGGGCGTCGTCGAACAGGGTGACGCCGAAGCCGGCGGAATCCAGCAGGAAGTTCAGCGAGTCCCGCATCGCTGCGTCGTCGTCGATGACGTAGACTTTTCCCTTGGTCGTCATGATTCAGCTCTCGTCGGTTGCCGGCAAGGTGAAGCGGAATGTCGCCCCGCCCGCTGCGTTGCTCTCGGCCCACATGCGGCCGCCGTGAGCCTCGATGATCGAGCGGCTGATGGAAAGTCCCACGCCCATGCCGGTGTCCTTGGTGGTGAAGAAGGTCTGGAACAGGTTCGGAATGACGTCGTCCCGGAAGCCGATGCCGGTGTCGGAGACCTCCACCTCGATCATGTCGTCGCCGACGCGGGTGTTGGCGACCACGAGCTCGCGCCGCGGCGACTGCGCCATTGCTTCGAGTGCGTTGCGGAACAGGTTGACAAGCACCTGCTGGATCTGCACGCGGTCGGCGAGGACGAGATCGGCATCGGGATCGAGGCTGAAGCGGAGTTGCACGTTCTGCTCGCGCGCGCCGGCGAGCCCGAGCGCGCCGGCTTCCTCGATCAGCTTGGACAGGCTCTCGACCCGCTTCTCCGATTCGCCGCGGGAGACGAAGTCGCGCAGGCGCCGGATGATCTGGCCGGCACGCAAGGCCTGCTCCGCCGCCCGATCCAGCGCGCTTTCGACCTTCGGCGTGTTGGGATCGCTGCTGCCGGCGAGGAGGCGCCGCGATCCCTTCATGTAGTTGCTGATCGCCGCCAGCGGCTGGTTGAGCTCGTGGGCGAGCGCGGAGGCCATTTCGCCCATCGCGGTCAACCGCGAGACGTGCACCAGCTCGGATTGCAGTTCCTGGAGCCGCGCCTGGGTCTGCTGGTGCTCGGTGAGGTCGCGCACGAAGCCGGTGAAATAGGGCTCGCTTGCGCGTTGCGTCTGTCCGACGGACAGGTGCATCGGGAAAGTCGTGCCGTCGCGGCGCTTGCCGGTCACAATCCGGCCGATCCCGATAATGTGCGGATCGTTCGTCCTGAGATAGCGCGCGAGATAGCCGTCGTGACGCGACTGATCGGGCTCCGGCATTAGAATGCTCACGTTCCGGCCAATGGCTTCCTGCCTGCTGTAGCCGAACAGCCGCTCCGCGGCGCTGCTGAAGAGCTGCATGATGCCGCGTGAATCGATGACGATCATGGCGTCGGGCACCGTCTCGAGAATCGAGCGAAGATGATTCTCCTGGGAGCGCAGGGCCTCTTCGAGCTGCTTTTCCTCGTTGATGTCGAGAAATATCCCGCTGAGGTGACGTGGCGTGCCCGCTTCGTCCCGGATCACGCCAGCCCTGGCTCGGATCCATTGACCGTTTCCGGACATGCCGCCGAGCTTGAACGACAGGTCAAGTCCCCCGCCGCCCTCCGAGGTGCGCCCGATTGCCTTCAGGAGATGGTCCCGATCGTTCGGTTCCAGCAGCGAAAGAAAGAGATCGTAGCTGATCGTCTGATCCCGCGCGAGGCCAAACAGCCGCTTGGCCATCTCCGACCATTCAAGTTCGCGCGTCCGCAGATCGAGGTCCCAGGTGCCCACCCCGAATCCTTCGATGCGGCCACGAAAGTGCTCGCCCCGACCATCGTCTGCCGAATGGGTCACGCGGGTCGGCGCCAAGCTCTGCTCCTATCCTCGGCGGCCAGGCAGGATGCCTTTACCGTACCCGCAATTTCGCCCAAGGCTCGCTCGGAGGCAAGCGCGGACGTTGAATTCACTGGCGGATTTCCCACTGAACGGCGAGGGAGCCAAAAGCGCCTGCTTTGATCTATCTCAGCCTGCTGTGCGGCAGCAGGTTTAGGATTTGAAAAAATTTGGTGATGCTGGAGATATCCCGATGACATACGCGACCGTCATGGTCAGCTTGGCACTCGATCAGCCCAACGAGGCGCGTCTTCAGGTCGCGGGGGAGCTCGCCGAACGATTCGAGGCCGCCATCGTCGGGGTCGCCGCGGCGCAGTTCGCGCCGCCGCTCTATTTCACCGACGGCGCCGAGGCGCAAACGCTGATCGACGAGGGCGAAGCTTCGGTCAAGCGGCGGCTGGCCGGCCTGGAAGCACAATTCCGCGCGGCCACGAAGAATCGCGGCGGACATGTGGAGTGGCGCAGCGCCATGGATTTTCCGTCGCGATTCGTCCTGGCGCAGGCGCGTTGCGCCGACATCGTCGTCAGCGGGGGGCAGAGTCCGGCCTTCTCCGACTCTTTCTCGCTCGCGAGCCCCAAGGATCTGGTGCTGCAGGCCGGCCGACCGCTTCTCGTCGTCCCCGACCGGGCCGGCTGGCTCGACCTGCGCAACGTGCTGGTGGCGTGGAAGGACACGCCGGAGGCGCGGCGGGCGGTGGCCGACGCGCTGCCGGTGCTGCGCAAGGCGAGGGACGTCACCATCGTTGAAATTCCAGAGCAGGACGACGACCGTTCGGCCGTGATGGCCGGCGTCATCGACGTTGCCGCCTGGCTCGGCCGTCACGGCGTCACCGCGACTGCACGCGTCTCGGAGGCCACAGCAGACGAAACCCCGGCGGCGCAATTGGAGAAGGTCGCCGGGGACATCGGCGCCGGCCTGATCGTCGCGGGCGCCTACGGCCATTCGAGATTTCGTGAACTGATCCTGGGGGGCGTCACCCAGCATCTGGTCACGCAAACCGCCCGCAGCGTGCTGCTGTCGCACTGACCGCCGGCCCGGGTCAGAGGAGGACGCGTCGTGTATAGATTTCTTGAACAGACTGTCGATGGCTACATGACGCGCAACGTCAAAACGGTGCAGCGCAGTCTCGACTTGTTTCAGCTCAGCGAGATGTTCGAGACCGACGATTTCAACAGCTATCCGGTTGAAGACGACGGGCAAGTGGTCGGCATCGTCACCAAATTCGACATCCTGAAGTGCTTCGCCTTCACGCCGAGCCAGATGTTGCCGCGCTACGATGACCTGATGAGCCGCAAGATCGGCGACGTCATGACGCCCGAGTTCATCTATGTCAGTCCCGACACGCGGCTGACACGTGTGCTCCAGATCATGGTCGAGCATCGCATCAGGAGCATCATCGTGCTCGACGGTGCACAGAAGCTGGTCGGAATCATTGCCCGCGAGGACGTCATCGCAGCGCTCAAGGCGACGGCAAGAGACTGACGGAGCGCCCCTCCAATATTGCGGTTTCAACCTCCGTGATTTCACGGAGGTTGTTCCTTTTCGCGCGTCGGTCTGACTTCCGTGCCGCTCTCCCGCATGCGGAGAGGATTTCAACTGGCCCTGCATCAGCCTCACATTAACAGAAATCCATCCATCTTGATTTCAATCAATTCCCTGCGAGGTTGGATGTGGTTTCTGGCGCTGTGTTCTTTCAGAGAGAATCCGCATGAGCCAGCCCTCCATCTCCAAATCCATGACCATCGGTGAAAGCGGCTTGGCTGTCGTGTTCGCAGTCACCGCCTTCCTCTGCGTGATCGCCTCGGCCAAGGCGCTCGATGCGCCCTTCGCCTTCCACGCCGCGCTCAGCGCGGCGGCGAGCCTGGCTGCGGTGTTCTTCATCGTCAACCGCTACTTCGAACGGCCGGCGGCGCTGCCGCCCCAGGAAATCAACGGCCGCCCGAACTACAACATGGGGCCGATCAAGTTCTCCGCCTTCATGGCGATGTTCTGGGGCATTGCCGGATTCCTCGTCGGTCTCATCATCGCCTCACAGCTGGCCTGGCCCGCGCTGAATTTCGATCTGCCCTGGACCAGCTTCGGTCGCCTGCGGCCGCTGCACACCTCCGCCGTGATCTTCGCCTTCGGCGGCAACGTGCTGATCGCGACCTCCTTCTACGTGGTGCAGAAGTCCTGCCGCGCGCGCCTTGCCGGCGACCTCGCGCCGTGGTTCGTCGTGGTGGGCTACAACTTCTTCATTCTGATCGCCGGCACGGGCTATCTGCTCGGCGTCACCCAGTCGAAGGAATATGCCGAGCCGGAATGGTACGCCGATTTGTGGCTGACCATCGTCTGGGTCGCCTATCTGCTTGTCTTCCTTGCCACCATCTTCAAGCGCAAGGAGCCGCACATCTTCGTGGCGAACTGGTTCTATCTCGCCTTCATCGTGACGATTGCGGTCCTGCATCTGGGCAACAATCCGGCGCTCCCCGTCTCGGTGTTCGGCTCGAAGTCCTACGTCGCCTGGGGCGGCATCCAGGACGCCATGTTCCAGTGGTGGTACGGCCACAACGCGGTCGGCTTCTTCCTGACTGCCGGCTTCCTGGCCATCATGTACTACTTCATCCCGAAGCGCGCCGAGCGGCCGATCTATTCCTACCGGCTCTCGATCATCCACTTCTGGGCGCTGATCTTCCTCTACATCTGGGCCGGCCCGCACCATCTGCACTACACGGCGCTGCCGGACTGGACGCAGACGCTGGGCATGACCTTCTCGATCATGCTGTGGATGCCCTCCTGGGGCGGCATGATCAACGGCCTGATGACGTTGTCGGGCGCCTGGGACAAGCTGCGCACCGATCCCGTGCTGCGCATGCTCGTGGTCTCCGTCGCCTTCTACGGCATGTCGACCTTCGAGGGCCCGATGATGTCGATCAAGGTGGTCAACTCGCTCAGCCACTACACCGACTGGACCATCGGCCACGTGCATTCCGGCGCGCTCGGCTGGGTCGGCTTCGTTTCCTTCGGCGCGCTCTACTGCCTGGTGCCGTGGGCCTGGAATCGCAAGGGCCTCTACAGCCTCAAGCTCGTCAACTGGCATTTCTGGGTCGCCACGCTCGGCATCGTCCTCTACATCTCGGCGATGTGGGTGTCCGGCATCCTGCAGGGCCTGATGTGGCGCGCCTACACCTCGCTCGGCTTCCTCGAATATTCCTTCATCGAGACCGTCGAGGCGATGCATCCCTTCTACATCATCCGCGCCGCCGGCGGCGGGCTGTTCCTGATCGGCGCGCTGATCATGGCCTACAATCTCTGGATGACGGTTCGCGTCGGCGAGGCGGAAGTCCAGATGCCCGTCGCTCTTCAGCCGGCGGAATGAGGAGCTAAAGAAATGTCGTTCTGGACACGCCACCAAATCTTCGAAAAGAACTCGATCATCCTGGTCATCGGCATCCTGCTGGTGATCGCGATCGGCGGCCTCGTCGAGATCACGCCGCTGTTCTACCTCAAGAGCACGATCGAGAAGGTCGACGGCGTCAGGCCCTACACGCCGCTGGAGCTCGCCGGACGCAACGTCTACGTCCGCGAGGGCTGCTATCTCTGCCATTCGCAGATGGTCCGGCCCTTGCGCGACGAGGTCGAGCGCTACGGCCACTTCTCGCTCGCCGCCGAGAGCATGTTCGACCATCCGTTCCAGTGGGGCTCCAAGCGCACCGGTCCGGATCTCGCACGCGTCGGCGCAAAGTATTCCGACGACTGGCACGTCACCCATCTGACCAACCCGCGCGCGATCGTGCCGCAGTCGGTGATGCCGGGCTATCCGTTCCTCAGTGCGAACGAGGTCGATCCGGACGCCATCGCCGACCACATGCGCACGCTGAGGACCGTCGGTGTGCCCTACACCGACGAGCAGATCGCCAGCGCGGGCGCCGATTTGAAGGCCCAGGCCGATCCGGACAATGCCGGTACCGACGCCTTCAGCAAGCGCTACGCCAAGGCCGTCGTGCGCAATTTCGACGGCAAGACCGGCACGCCGACGGAAATGGACGCGCTGATCGCGTACCTGCAGATGCTCGGCACGCTGGTCGACTTCAAGATCTACAACGAGAAAGCCAATCTTCGCTGAGAAGGCATGAACGATGAAAGCCATCCTGACCGTCCATAATCTTGCGTCCGATCTCGTGACGACGATCTGGACACCGGTGTTCGTCGCGATCTTTCTCGCGATCGTCGCCTACGCATTCTGGCCCCGTAACAAGGCTGTGTTCGACAAAGCAGCGCACCTGCCGTTGCGGGAGGAGTAGAGAACCATGACCGATCATTCTAGCGACATCGATTCCGTCTCCGGCAAGTCCACGACCGGACACGAGTGGGACGGCATCAAGGAGCTCAACACGCCGCTGCCGCGCTGGTGGGTGATCACCTTCTATCTCACCATCGTCTGGTCGATCGGTTACTGGATCGTGTATCCGGCCTGGCCGCTGATCTCCAGCAACACCACCGGCATGTTCGGCTACTCCTCGCGTGCTGACGTCGCGGTCGAGCTCGCCAATCTCGAGAAGATCCGCGGTGACAAGATGGCGGCGCTGGGCGCGGCCTCGCTCGCCGACATCGAGAAGGATCCGGCTCTGCTGGCGCTCGCCCGCGCCAAGGGCAAAACCGTGTTCGGCGACAATTGCGCGCCGTGCCACGGCTCCGGCGCCGCCGGCGCCAAGGGCTATCCGAACCTGAACGACGACGACTGGCTGTGGGGCGGCACGCTCGACCAGATCATGCAGACCATCCAGTTCGGCGCGCGGTCAGGCCATGCCAAGACGCATGAGGGCCAGATGCTCGCTTTCGGCAAGGACGGCGTGCTGAAGGGCGACGAGATCGTCACGGTCGCCAATTACGTGCGGTCGCTGTCGGGCCTTTCCACCCGCAACGGCTTCGACGCCGCCAAGGGCCAGAAGATCTTTGCGGAGAATTGCGCCGCCTGTCACGGCGATTCCGGCAAGGGCAACCAGGAGCTCGGCGCGCCGAACCTGACCGACAAGATCTGGCTCTACGGCTCCGACGAGGCGAGCCTGATCGAGACCATCAGCCAGGGCCGCTCCGGTGTGATGCCCGCCTGGGAAGGCCGGCTCGATCCCGCCACCATCAAGGCGATGGCGGTCTATGTCCACTCGCTCGGCGGCGGCAAATAGCCGATCCACGACCGACGACTTCCGGCGGGGGCGAAGAAAAACGCCCCCGTTTGCGTTGGATCAACGGGACTTGCCGGCGCCGGGTCTAGGTTTAATCGCACCTCTTGGAAGATTCAGCGATGAACAAGGCCGTCAATCCGAACGAACTCAAGCCCGCGGACGACAGCGGGCCACTCTATGCGGCCCGCAAGAAGGTCTATCCGCAGAGCGTCTCGGGCACGTTTCGGCGGATCAAATGGACCCTGATGGCGATCTGCCTCGGCGTCTATTATTTCCTGCCGTTCGTACGCTGGAATCGCGGCCTCGGCGCCCCGAGCCAGGCGGTGCTGATCGATCTGCCCAACAGCCGCTTCTATTTCTTCTTCATCGAGCTGTGGCCGCAGGAGGTCTACTACTTCACCGGCCTGTTGATCGTGGCCGCGGTGGCGCTGTTCCTGATGAACTCGGTCGGCGGCCGCATCTGGTGCGGCTATCTCTGTCCGCAGACGGTGTGGACCGATCTGTTCTATGCCGTCGAGCGTCTGGTCGAGGGTGATCGGCGCGAGCGGATGAAGAAGGACAGATCGTCCGATCCGTTGAAGCTCGAGCGGATATCCGAGATCGTGCTCAAGCATTCGATCTGGATCATGATCGCGTGGTGGACCGGCGGCGCCTGGGTGCTCTATTTCAGCGACGCGCCGACCCTGGTGAAGGAGCTCGTCACCTTCCAGGCGCCGATGATCGCCTATATCTGGATCGGCATCCTCACCGCGACGACCTATGTGCTGGCCGGCTTCATGCGCGAGCAAGTCTGCACCTATATGTGCCCGTGGCCGCGAATCCAGGCGGCGCTGACGGACGAATGGGCGCTCAACGTCACCTATCGCTACGACCGCGGCGAGAAGCGCACCTCGGTCAAGAAGACCGCCGAGCTGCGCGCGCTCGGCGAGCAGGTCGGCGATTGCGTCGACTGCTACCAATGCGTCGCTGTCTGCCCGACCGGCATCGACATCCGCAACGGACCGCAGCTCGAATGCATCCAATGCGGGCTCTGCATCGACGCCTGCGACAACGTGATGGCGAAGATCGGCCGGCCGAAGCGCCTGATCGGCTACGACAACGACATCAACATCCACCGCCGCCAGCAGGGCAAGGCGCCGATCTACCGCATCGTCCGCGCCCGCACCATCGTCTACAGCGCGATCATCGCGGTGGTCGGCGGCATCATGATCTACACGCTCGCGACCCGCAGCCTGCTCGACGTCAACGTGCTGCACGACCGCAATCCGGTCGCGGTCAAGCTCAGCGACGGCTCGATCCGCAACGCCTACACGGTTCGGCTGCTCAACAAGAGCGGCTATGACCGCGTCATCGCCATCGACGCCGACGGGCCGATCAATTCGACCGTTCACGTCGTCGGCGTCGATTCGGTGACCCCGGATCGGCCGATGATCGTGATCCCGCGCGACTCGACGAGCGAGCTTCGCCTCCTCGTCACCGCGCCGGCCGACAACAACCCGGAGAAGTCGATTCCGGTCCACTTCCACGTCACGGACATCGGCCTCGGCGTCGCCGCGTCCGCCACCGACAATTTCGTCTCGCCTTGAGGATCAGGAGACTGCCATGGCTTCCAAGCCGTTGACCGGAACCAAGGTCTTGCTGATGCTGGTCGCCTTCTTCGGCGTCGTGATCGGCGTCAACGTGACCATGATGAAGCTCGCGATCGCGACGCTGCCGGGCACCGACGTCGACAGCCCCTACGCCGCGGGCCTCGTCTATGACCGCGAGATCTCGGCGGCGCAGGACCAGGCCGCGCGCAAATGGAAGGTCAACGCCCATATCGAGCGCCGCGACGACGGCGGTGCCTCGGTCCAGGTCGAAGTCCGCGATGCCGGCGGCCAGCCGATCTCCGGGCTCAAGTTCGGCGGCCGGCTGGAGCGGCCGACCGACAAGCGCGCCGATCTCGTCGTCGAGCTCACCGAATCCGGCATCGGTCTCTATCGCGGCGGCGCCGAGTCCGTCGCGCCGGGCCAATGGGATCTGGTGATCGAGGGCGAGGCGCGGGGGGAACGCGTGTTCCTGTCTCGCAACCGCGTGATCCTGAACTGAAGGACTTCGTCATGCACGTCACGCGGGATTTCTCGCACTATGTCCGAAGCGCGGGCGAGGGCCTCCAGCACATCGATCTCGCGGTGGAAGGCGTTCACTGCGCCGGATGCATGGCCAAGATCGAGCGCGGCCTGTCTGCCATCCCCGACGTCACGCTGGCACGCGTGAATCTCACCGACCGCCGCGTCGCGCTGGAATGGAAGGCGGGCACGCTCGACCCTGGCCGATTCATCGACCGCCTCGAGGAGCTCGGCTACAAGGCCTATCCGTTCGAGACCGAAAGCGCGGAGGAGGCCGAGGTCGCCGAATCGCGTTTCCTGCTGCGGTGCCTCGGCGTCGCGGCATTCGCCACCATGAACGTGATGATGCTGTCGATTCCGGTGTGGTCGGGCAACGTCTCGGACATGCTGCCCGAGCAGCGCGATTTCTTCCACTGGCTGTCGGCGCTGATCGCATTGCCGGCGGCGGCCTATGCCGGCCAGCCGTTCTTCCGCTCGGCCTGGCGCGCGCTGTCGGCGAAGACCACCAACATGGACGTGCCAATCTCGATCGGCGTGATCCTGGCGCTCGGCATGTCCGTGGTCGAGACCATCCATCACGCCGAGCACGCCTATTTCGACGCCGCGATCATGCTGCTGACCTTCCTGCTGGTCGGCCGCTTCCTCGACCAGAACATGCGGCGGCGGACCCGCGCGGTGGCCGGCAATCTCGCGGCGCTGAAAGCGGAGACGGCTGCGAAGTTCGTCGGCCCCGGCGAAATCTCGCAGGTGCCCGTGGCAGCCATCCACCCCGGCGATATCGTGCTGTTGCGGCCCGGCGAGCGCTGCGCGGTCGACGGCACCGTGATCGAAGGGCGTTCCGAGATCGACCAGAGCCTGATCACCGGCGAGACGCTCTACGTCACGGCGGAGCAGGGCACGCCCGTCTATGCGGGATCGATGAACATCTCCGGCACGCTGCGGGTGCGGGTCTCAGCCGCGTCTGAAGCGACGCTGCTCGCCGAGATCACGCGGCTATTGGACAACGCGCTCCAGGCGCGCTCGCGCTACATGCGGCTCGCCGACCGCGCCTCCCGGCTCTACGCGCCGGTGGTGCATGCGACTGCGCTTCTGACCATTCTCGGATGGGTCATCGCCGGCGCGAGCTGGCACGATGCAATCGTCACCGGCGTTGCCGTCCTGATCATTACCTGCCCCTGTGCGCTGGGCCTCGCCATTCCAACCGTGCAGACGGTCGCCTCCGGCACGATGTTCAAGTCCGGAGTGCTGCTGAATTCCGGCGATGCGATCGAGCGGCTGGCCGAAGCCGACCATGTCATCTTCGACAAGACCGGTACGCTGACGCTGCCCGATCTCGAAGTCATGAATGCGGCCGAGATTCCCGCCGAGATCTTCGAGCTCGCCGGCCGGCTCGCGCTGTCGAGCCATCATCCGGTCGCCGCCGCCGTCGCTCAGGCTGCCGGTGCGAAGTCTCCGATCGTCGGCGCGGTCGAGGAGGCCGGGCAGGGCGTGCGCGCCGTGGTCGACGGTGTCGAGCTTCGCCTCGGCCGTCCATCCTTCTGCGGTGCCGAGACGCTGGCCGGAGACTCCACGCTCGATCCCGAAGCCTCGATCGTGGCTTTCAGCAAGGGCAGCGACAGATTCGTGCTCTCGGTTCGCCAGGGCCTGCGTCCGGATGCGCAGGCCGTGATCGCGGCGCTGAAGGCGCGCAACATCGGCATCGAGATCCTTTCCGGCGACCGCGAGCCGGTGGTGAAGGCCGCGGCCGATGCGCTCGGTGTTCCCGAATGGCGCGCCGGCGTCACGCCGGCCGACAAGATCGCCAGGATCGAGGAGTTGAAGCGGCGTGGTGCCAAGGTGCTGATGGTCGGCGACGGCATGAACGATGCGCCGTCATTGGCGGCCGCTCATGTCTCGATGTCGCCGATCTCGGCCGCGCATCTCAGCCAGGCGACAGCCGATCTCGTCTTCCTCGGCCGGCCGCTGGCTCCGGTCGTTGCCGCGATCGATGCTTCGCGCAAGGCGCTGCAACTGATGCGGCAGAATCTCTGGCTTGCGATCGGCTATAACTTGCTTGCCGTTCCCGTCGCGATCAGCGGCGTCGTGACCCCCCTGATCGCGGCTGCGGCCATGAGCGGATCCTCGATCCTGGTCATGCTGAACTCGCTGCGTGCCCGCAGCGCCTCGCGGGAGATTGTGTGATGGAGATCCTGGTCATCCTGGTCCCGCTGGCCCTGATGCTCGGGGGGGCCGGTCTCGTCGCTTTCCTCTGGTCGCTCAGGAGCGGCCAGTACGACGATCTCGACGGTGCCGCCTGGCGCGCGATTGCCGACGACGAGCCGCCGCAGGAAGCGCCGGCCAAACGCTAAAGCGCGATGCGATTAGGATGAATCGTCATCGCGCTTTAGATCTTTGTTTGAGCATGATCTCCGCGCAAACGCGTTCCGCGTTTGTCGCGAGGGAAAACCGCTGCGCACTTTTCCGGATCATGCTTTAGCGCCTCAGGGCGAAGGTGAGCAAGGCTGCGGCCCCGAGCGCCACGCCCACACCAGCGACGCAGGCCTGCCAGCCGAAAGCATCGAACAGCCGGCCGAGCACTGCCGTGCCGACGAGCCCTCCACAGAAATAGCACGCAAGATAGGTGCCGCTGGCAACGCCGCGGTTGCCGGTTGCCGCCTGTCCGACGAAGCCCGTCGCGGCGGCCTGCGCAAAGAAGGTGCCGATGCCGACCAGCACCATGCCGGTCAGGACCTCGCCCAGATGTGGCGTCAGCATCAGCGGCAGGCCAAGTCCGGCGACGGCAAGCGAACCCCAGATCGTGGGCCGCGTGCCGAGCCGGGTAGCCACCTTGCCGGCCAGCAGGGTCGTGAAGACCGAGGGCAGGAAGACGAAATAGGCGAGACCCAAATCCATCATGCCCAGGGACAGAGGCGGCCGGACCAGCACGAAATTCACGAATGTGAAGGTGCCGATGAAGGCGAACAGGATGCAGAAGCCGATGCCGTAGGCGGCGCGCAGATGCGGATTGCGCCAATGCGCGATGGTGGCGGCTAGCGGCGAATCCGCCGGCACCATCGCATGCATCGGCTGCACGCGTCGAATCGTGAAATAGACCAGCACCGCGCCGGCCAGATTGAGCGCGGCGAACAGATAGAAATTCCAGGCGAGTCCGAGGCCATCGGCAACAGCCGCCGAGATCAGCCGGCCGATGAGGTTGCTCGCGACATTGCCGGTGATGTAGGCGGCAAAGGCGCCGCCGGCGTCCATCGCGCTGCATTGCTCGCCGAGATAGGCGAGGGTGAGCGCAAAGGCCGACGCCATGCACAGGCCCTGCGCGACCCGCAGGGCGGTGAAGACCGCAAGATTGGGTGCGGACGCCAGCAGGCTGGTGGGGATTGCAAGAAGTGCCAGGCTGAGCAGGATGCCGGCGCGCCGGTTGATGTGCGGGCTGAAGAAGCCGACGACGAGGCTGGCCGTGGCCATGCCGAAAGTGCTGGCATTGACGGCGAAGCCCATCGCCGCCGGCGTGACGCCGTAGTGACGCGTCAACGAAGGCAGGATCGCCTGTGTCGCGAAGAGGTCGACGACGGTCAGGAATGCGGTGAGGCCGATCACGAGCGAGCGAAGCGCGAGACCCGGGGAATGAGCCTCCATCGTCATTGCGGCCGGTTTGATCGGCGCGGAAAGATCGGTCATGCCTGATTGTCCTGTGAGGAATGTGGCGCCCGGCACGCGGACGGCATGGGGATCCGGGCGCCACACCCGGTAACGAGTGCGCTGGGGCTGGGCGGCGCTCGTTACATATGATGGTCGTTGGGATCTTTACGGACGTCGCCGACATAGAGAACGACCGTCTCCTTGCCGAGATTCTTCCACCAGTGCGAGGTGCCGAACACTTCGGGGCGGATGTCGCCGGCCTTGTGCACGATCGGATCGACGCAGTTGGAGGCGTATTCGACGATCTCGCCCTGCTGGACGAAGATCAGGGCGGGACGATCGTCATGGCTGTGCCAGGGCACGATCCCGCCGGGCTCGATGGTCAGCTTGCGGAAGCGCAGCTCGCGGCCCTCGATGTGCGCCGGCTGCTTGCCGAGGTCGATCGCGCCGAGCGTGACGTCGGTAACGCCGACGGGCTTGTGGTCGACCATCTGCTGTGCGTTCGGCTTGATCTTGCCGGCCGGGCATTCGCCGGCGAAAACCGGCGTCGCAAACGTCAGCGCCCCGAGAACGGCAACGCCTGTCCAAACCACGCGCGACACTGTGTGATGCCTAGACATGGGAAGTCTCCTCTGTTGGCCGCAACCCCGCTGGTCACCGGCTATGCCAGGAGCTTCGTCGAGATCGTCTCCATCCTGAAATGCCGGCTTGCTTTCGATGCGATAGCCCGGCGCTATGTTGATGCGCGGCGGCTATCGAACCGATTGGGCATCGGCATTTCCGCTTCAGGCGTATCCGGCGTCCGATTGCAGCGCGCCCGATTGGCGGGCGTTCACGTCAATCCGGAGGAGTCCCCATGACGAAAGTGTCCAAGACCCTGATTTTTGCCGCGGCCTTTGCGGTGATCGCCACATCGGCCTTCTCGGAAGCGGCCTGGGATTTCAAGGCCGGCATGGCCTATGTCTATGGCGGACCCGGCAAGATGTCGGCGATGGCGATGGCCCCGGCCGAGAAGAACCACGAGGCCATGATGAAGAACGCGAAGAAGGTGCCCGACAATACCGTCTTCTTCATGGACAGGGGCACGCTGTACTCCACGTCGGGGCGACTGGACCCGACCGGCAACTTCTACGTGAACTGAGCCGATCCTGGCATTGCGGCCGCCCCTTGCGGGCGGCCGAACCGGGAAACTAGTATTCGCCCACGGAAGTGCCGGAGCAGAAAGATGACGTCTCTCTCGCCAGCCGATGCCGAACAGCTCAGGCTCGCCTTCCAGCGCTGCCGCGACATGGACGGCACGCTGAACGAACAGCTCCGCGCTTATGCGGATGCCAGCCGCGAGGTCTTCCCGGCCTATGGCGAGGCGGTCGATCGCCTGGTGGCGCGATTGGGCGGAAACGGCGGTGGCGAGACTGCGCCGCGCCCGGGCGATCCGATGCCGCCGTTCATGCTGCCCGACGAGGGCGGGCGCCTCGTGACCCTGCCCTCGTTGCTGGCTCGCGGTCCACTCGCCGTGATGTTCTTCCGCGGCCATTGGTGTCCGTATTGCCGGCTCAATGTCCGCGCGGTGGTCCAGGCGCTTGACCGCATCAGGGCGATGGGAGCGCAGGTCATCGCGATCATGCCGGAGACGCAGGAATACACTGGGCAACTCAAGGCCGAATCCGGCGCGCCGTTTCCGATCCTGACAGATCTCGACAACGGCTACGCGCTGTCGCTCAATCTCGCGATCTGGCTCGGCACCGAGATCCAGCAATTGTTGTCCTATCAGGACATGGCGAAATTCCACGGCAATGACGGCTGGATGCTGCCGATCCCGGCCGTGTTCGTCGTCGGCCGCGACGGCATCGTGAAAGCCCGCTTCGTCGATCCGGATTTTCGCAAACGCATGGAGATCGACGATCTGATCGAAGCGCTGGAGAGCGCGAGCCGGGAGGGCTGAGGCACGCACTTTCCTCCTTCTCGCCTACAAGAGGAGAAGGGACAGCAGCGTCCGCGCTACCCCGCAATCTCCCGCCAGTCGGCGCCGCGCAGCATGCGCATCACGGCATTGCCCACGGCCGTGCGTTGCCGGCCGGCGACTCCATAGAGGTTGACGGTACGGCGGGCGTCCAGCCCCGTGACTGCGGCGCGGGTCAGCCGCTCCGGCACGGGTGAGGTGTGCGGCACCATGGCGACGCCCATGTCGGCCTCGACCAACTCGATCAAATCGCGCTCGTTCGAGACTTCGTGGCCATGTTCGATGTCGATGCCGTGTTCGCGCAGGCTCGCGGAGATGCGGCGCGCGTGCTCGCAGAAGGTCCGGCTCAGCAGCTGCTCCGATCGCAAATCGTCCAGATCGATGCTGGCGCGGCCGGCCAGCCGGTGTCCGTCGCCGACCACGAGCTCGAAGTTTTCGGTGAACAGCGGCCAGACGTCGAGGCGGTCCCATGCCTCGTCGATCTCCGCAGCGATGCCAAGCTCGGCCTCACCCTTCTTCAGAAAGTCGCCGACCTCCCGGTTCGAACCGCGCAGGAAGCGGAATTCGAGCCGGTTGAACTGCCGCTTGATCTCGTTGAGATGCGGAATGAGCAAGGCGAGGTCGATCGAATGCGTCAGCGCAATGCGGAGCGCACCGATCTCTCCGCTCTTGAACGAGGAGGCGAGCGAGCGCGCGCCGGCGGCGGCGTCATAGCACTGCTTCAGAAGCGGATGCATGCGCTGACCGAGCTCGGTCAATTGCGCCGCCGGGCGTTCGCGGCGGAACAGATCGCCGCCGAGCTCGGCCTCGAGCTGCTTGATCGCGCGCGTCAGCGAGGGCTGCGTCACGTTGCATTCCTCCGCGGCGCGCGTAAAGTTCAAGAGCTGCGCCACCGCGAGGAAATAGCGGACCTGGTGCATTTCCATGGATCGGCTCCCAGCAGGATCGCTCGGACCTTATCCGATCGGAACCGGGAATGACATCCTGGCTGCAATAGCGCGCGCCTATGGAATCGGAAGCCAGCCGGTATTTCCGTTTGCACTTGCGATCCTCCAGGCTCCAGCGAAAGGCCCGGGCTCGACCCCGAAGCCCAGCCAAACGGAGATCACGCATGAACATTCCGCTGAAATCGCAGACAACCCAGCCTGCACGCGCGCTGGCCGGCAAGGTGGCGCTCGTCACGGGCTCGACCAGCGGCATCGGCCTCGGTATCGCACGCGCTCTGGCTGCGGCCGGCGCCGACATCGTGCTGAACGGGCTTGGCGTCGCCAGCGAGATCGGCCGGACGCGCGAGCAGATCGCCGCCGAGTTCGGCATCAAGGCGAGCTACTCGCCGGCCGATATGACGAAGCCCAAATCGATCGCCGAGATGATCGCGGCGACCATCGCACAATCGGGCCGGCTCGATATTCTCGTCAACAATGCCGGCGTCCAGCACGTCGCGCCGCTCGACCAGTTTCCGGTCGAGAAATGGGATCAGATCCTCGCGATCAACCTGACCTCGGCGTTCCACACGACGCGGCTCGCACTGCCGGCGATGCGGCGGAACGGCTTTGGCCGGATCATCAATGTCGCCTCCGCGCACGGTCTGGTCGGCTCGCCATTCAAGGCGGCCTATGTCGCCGCCAAGCACGGCATCGTCGGACTCACGAAAGTCATCGCGCTCGAGACTGCGGAGGAGGGCATCACCTGCAACGCGGTCTGCCCCGGCTACGTCTATACGCCGCTGGTCGAGGCGCAGATCGACGGGCAGGCCAAGGCGCACGGCATTTCCCGCGATCAGGTGATCCGCGACGTGCTGCTGGCGCAGCAGCCGAACAAGCGCTTTGCCACCGTCGAGGAACTCGGCGCGCTCTCGGTGTTCCTGTCGACGGACGCGGCCGCGTCCATCACGGGCGTCGCGCTGCCTGTCGACGGCGGCTGGACCGCGCACTAACATGAGCCGGCGTAACAAGCCGCAGTCAGCAGCGAATACCCGGGCAGTGAGGCTGATCAGGAGCGACCCATGAATGGCACGCAGACCAACATACAGCGCAACGACCTGCCGGGGCAGGTCGTGCTCGTGCTCCAGGGCGGCGGCGCGCTCGGCTCGTACCAGGCGGGCGTCTACCAGGCGCTGCACGATGCCGGCATAGAGCCGGACTGGGTGATCGGCACCTCGATCGGCGCCATCAATGCGAGCCTGATCGCGGGCAACGCGCCGGAGCAACGGCTCGCGCGCTTGAGGGAGTTCTGGAAGCGGATGGAGCAGAAGCCGGTCTGGGACTGGCGCACCGGATTTCCCGGCTTCAACGAGAAGCTGGCCTATTGGTCGACCGTCACCCACGGCATTCCAGGTTTCTTCCGTCCCAATCCGCTGGCGCATGCCGGAGATTCCTATCCGCTGGGTCCCGATCACGCGGGCTATTATTCGACCGTTCCGCTGGAGAAGACGCTGAGCGAGCTCGTCGATTTCGACCTGGCCAATCGCTGCGCGCCGCGGCTGACGGTCGGTGCGGCTCATGTCGGCACCAGCGAAATGCACTATTTCGACAGCCGCGACGGCGAGTTGACGGTGAAGCATGTGATGGCTTCGGGCGCGCTGCCGCCGGCTTTCCCGGCCGTGCGCATCGACGGTGAACTCTATTGGGACGGCGGCATCCTGTCGAACACGCCGACGGAAGCGGTGTTCGACGACAATCCCCGCAAGGATTCGCTGATCTTCTCCGTGCATCTGTGGAATCCCGTCGGTGCCGAGCCCACCACGATGGCGGAGGTGCTGAACCGGCACAAGGACGTGCAATATTCCAGCCGCATCGCGAGCCAGATCGTGCGACAGCAGCAGGCCCATCGCCTGCGCCATGTGATCAACCAGCTTGCGGCGCGACTACCCGAGAGCGAGCGCAACGACCCCGCCGTGCGTGAGCTGATGAGCTACGGTTGTCCGACACGCATGCATGTGGTTCGGCTGCTGGCGCCGCAGCTCGAGCGCGAGACACATACCAAGGACATCGATTTCAGTCCGTCCGGGATCACGCGGCGGTGGCATGCCGGTTATGCCCACACGAAGGCGGTGCTGGCGCGCAAGCCGTGGATTGGCGAATTCGATCCGCTCGCCGGCGTGGTGCTGCACGAGCATATGGACGAGATGCCGATGGCGGCGGAGTAGGGGCCTTGTTCGTCATTGCTTTGCACGACGACGATTTCGCAGGCGCACGGTCCGGAGTATGGTCGCCGTGTCTTCGTCGCGAGGCCTGCAATTGGTTGCTGAGAGAGATCTGGAGGAGTCGCTCGATACGCTGCGTACGAACGCGGCGGGACAGGTCGCGGGCGTGTTCGGTCCGGCCTCGCTGACCTGGCAGATCGACCGGGAGGCCGTGATCTTTCTCGGTGCCGGCCGTGCGCTGCTGCTGCAGCTGGCCCATCCATGGGTGGCGGCGGCGATCGCCGAGCATTCGCGCACCCTTGCCGATCCGATCGGCCGCTTCCATCGCACCTTCGACATCGTCTTCACGATGGTGTTCGGCTCGCTGGACCGGGCGCTGCTGTCGTCCCGGCAGCTGCATCGGCGTCACAGCATGATCGTCGGCGAGATGCCCGAGACCGTGGGTCCGTTCGCGGCCGGCTCGCGCTACTGCGCCAACGACATCCCCGCGCTGCGCTGGGTCCATGCGACGCTGGTCGAGACCGCGCTCATGGCACATGATCTGGTGCTGCCACCACTCTCGGCGGAGGAGCGCGATCGCTATTGGAGCGAGGCCAGGCTGTACGGCGCCCTGTTCGGATTGACGGGGGATGATTTGCCGGCGGACTGGTCCGGCTTCGTTGCCTACACCGCGGCAATGGCGCAGTCGGAGGCGTTGACCGTCAGCGCGGCGGCACGCGAGATCGCCACGCAGATCTTCACGGGCGCGCGACCCTGGTTGCGGCCACCGCGATGGTATCGCGCGCTCTCGGCGAGGATGCTGCCCGAGCGCCTGCGCGCCGGATTCGGCTTTGAGCTTGACGAGCGGGATATCAAGGCCGCCGACAACGCACTGAGATGGATCAGGCGCGTCTATCCGAGATTGCCCGACAGGCTGCGCTATGTCGGCCCCTACCAGGAGGCGCAGGCGCGGCTGCGGGGCGAGCTGCAGCCCGACTGGATGACCCGCTGTCTCAATCGCGCCTGGATCGGACGGCCGCAGATGGACGTACGCGGGAAGGGGTGAGGTGCTCGGTGGCCGCCACAAAGACTGTCATTGCGAGGAGCCCTTGCGACGAA
>NZ_AJQE01000374.1 GCF_000261685.1 Bradyrhizobium genomosp. I (2014)
TCGTCACCCAAAATCCCGCATAGCTCTGGGACAAGTGGGGATCACCACTGAGAGCCAGGGGATTCCTGACATCACGACATTTGCGAATGCTTCAAATATGTACGCTAGCCCAGGACGACGAAATAGAGAGCCTAACACCATCCGGTGCAGGCCTACCCCCGATTCATCGAATGTCATTCCCGGCGGATGACGGGCTCCGTACAATGAGAACCGCAAAGTAGAATAACGAGCTTGCCGACAGCCAGCTAAGCAGATCCGCAGCTTTACGGTTGGCAGATGATGCGCTCCGCACACAGCAAGAACAAAACGTCACCCCACCCGAATTGAAGGAATGTTATGATTCAGAAACAACGAACTAAGTTGGCTTCGGACCTCGGACTTCGCTACGGCGCCATCGCTCTTGGCCTGGCAATGACAACGGTCATGCTCGCGCCAGCCAACGCGCTTGATCAAGCGCCGACCGCAGAGGAGAAAGAGGCCTGTATGGAAGACGTGTTACGCCTTTGTAGTAGTCATATACCAGATCGCTTTGCTATCACTGTCTGCCTCAGATCCAAGCAAGATCGCCTCAGTCAGCAATGCCGATACGTGATCTCCGGGCGGGACATCGGCAATCAGAGCAGCAGATCGAAGTGAAGGTGCTACGACTTGTCCGCCCGGCTCCTTACCAGAAGTCGTCCCAGCTCACGTGCAGCACATCGCACGAAGGTTAACCGGCGGCCCCCGCCACGGCGGCGCCGGAAGCCAAAAGCCTTGTGACCCTCCTAATATCGCCGGCAAGCAGGCTCGAGACGACGCTATTGTTCTGGTATCAAGCGACTGCAGTCCTCTGACCAGCCGCCGGCGTCCTATCTAGGGCACCATCGAATGGAGAGGGCTTGACCCTCACGTAGCGTCAGGTTGTAGCGTCGCCACAGATGCTCACGTTTCATCTGTCGGCCGCCTGTTGGACAAGTGCGGCATAGCGAGTGCGAATAGACAGGCAGCTGCAACAAGGCACTCGGCTGCAAAGACGTCTGGCTGAACGGTCGCAGCTCAGATTGGACAAGGGACGTGCACAGTTCGATGGAACCGCTCAAGTCGATCATCGCGAAAGTTGCCACGGGCGCCATACTGACGCGCGAGGAGGCTGCGTCAGCGTTCGACAGCATGATGTCGGGTGACGCAACTCCCTCGCAGATCGGTGGCTTGTTGATTGGGATGAGAGTCCGCGGCGAAACAGTCGAAGAAGTCACCGGCGCCGCGTCCGCAATGCGGAATTTAATGCCCAAGGTGGAAATGCAATGCGACCCCATCGATATCACTGGTGCGAGCGACGGGGCGATGCGTCCGCTCAACGTATCGACGTGCGCTTCCTTCATCGTCGCCGGGGCCGGCGTTCCTGTCGCCAAGTATGTTAACCGCGCTGCGACTTTGCGTTCAAGCACCGCAGACGTGTTGGCGAGTCTAGGCGTAAAGGTCGATCTCAAGCCTGATGCGATCGCACGTTGTGTGCACGAAGCCGGCATTGGCTTCATGTTTGCGTCAGCCGGCTATCCTGCGATGCAGCGCATCAGCCAGATCCGAAGCGTGCTTGGAACCCACACAATGTTCAATCTAATCGAGGCTTTGTCTAATCCGGCCGGCGTCAAGCGGCAGATCCTTGGAGTTTTCGCTCGCAAATGGGTGCAGCCATTGGCGTACGTCTTGAAGAACCTGGGTGCCGATTCGGTATGGGTTGTTCATGGCTCGGACGGGCTCGATGAAATATCCCTCGCCGGGACAAGCTTTGTTGCTGCGGTCGAGGCCGGTACAGTCCGCACGTTCGAAGTGACGCCGGAAGAAGCCGGGCTCCCCCGCTACCGCGCCGATGCGCTGGAGAGCTGTGATTGCGAGTCTCATGCCATTGCGTTAGAGAAAGTGCTCGACGGCCTCCCAGGCCCTTTTCGTGATGCCGCACTTTTGAACGCGGCGGCGGCACTGGTGGTGGCCGGTCGTGCCTCGAACCTACAGCAAGGCGTGGCACTTGGCCAAGAATCACTTGATCACGGCGCTGCAGCCGCCCGGCTGACTCGCTTGATTGCGGTTTCAAACGCCTAAAGCTGAGCTGGCTGAGGCTCGACTAATGCGATCAAGAGTGCAGCTTACGTGCGCAAGAATATTGCAGCTGCAAATGCGCGCCACTTCTGCGGAATTTGAGTGAGCGCCGCTGACGAAACAACTCGCGCTGAGCAGGTGTCCGACAGCCACCCCTTTGCCGACTAGAGGCTATTCTCGGCCCGGTTGCTGAGGTGAGGACCCGCGGCGCAACGTGCGTTACGCGCCAAAGGAGACAATGGATGATGCCCTGGCAGAGGATGGAAACACTGGGAACGATCGCAACAATAGAACACATCATCCGGAAGTTTCGGGAATTGATCGATACAGATAGCTCCATCCCGCCAGAGCTGCGGCGTGCGCTGCACGATACCCTGGATGAGCATCTTTTCGAGGCAAAACGACGTGTTCTGCTGAGAGCGCATTAGGTGCGCCGTTGCCGCCTACATGCCGAGAGACTGGCAGGCCAGCGTGGCGCTTTACGCAAACGCCAAAAACACTTGCCAAGCTTGGCTTCGATATCTCGCCTTCTCAGACTGACCGCCGATGGTGATTCCCGCATACGCCCCCTGAGCAACTCCAAATTTCGCCGGAAGCGAGCGGCGACGTGCGTTGGGTACGCCGCCGACGCGTTCGCTGGATCTCTCCTCAATGGCCCTCATTAACTGGGGCTCGCCCCCCTCACGGCGGCGCTACATGTTCGCGATAGCCCCTTGGGGGACTGCTTGGGCCAGCATTACCTTGGTCACGTTTTCATAGGCCGCAAAAAAGGGGCTTGAATCTGACGTAACGTTAAATCGTACGCTCTCGGGCGTGGCACCTATCGTGTGAGGGACTGCGAATGCCTCAGCTGGTCATATCCGCTGACCGATGGCCGGTCATGCTCCTCATTGTCTATAGTCCCTCGCTCGGGAGGGCTGTGCAGCGAGTTCCGATCGCGGCGCCAGAGCTCGCACGTAGCTCTAAATGGTTCGGCATTTCTGATCCTGACAATATGGCCGCCGGCGGCCACTTCGCCACGGGAGCCGATAAGGTCAGAATTGATCGACGTGGAAGTCTATCGGAAGCGCTTAGGTGGCGCCCGCTTCCTGAAGCTGCTCGTCTCGCGCAGCAACGCACAAAACTCAGTTCGCCGAACCCACCTTCAAGCTCCTTTCCGCACCTGGCAAGGCGTTTCGACCGTGCAAGGTTTGGCAGATGGTGAGCCCGCGCGGGTTTCGACGAGTGGCCCGCGCGGGCGACTCCGCGTGACCAGCGCGGCATCGGAAGAAATTGTTTGGCAGGCTGGAGCAGCAAGTTGAAAGACCGCGATGGCCTTAAGAAGGTCCTGTTAGTTCATCATGTTGAAGGCCAGTGCCGTTGCATCATCGGTTTCAAAGATGGAGATATGAGAGCGGCCTATATGTGCGGCGAGCCTGTATATCAAAAACGCGGCAAGAAGACCTCTTCGTGGTGTGCCGATCATTACCGGAAGATGCACACCGCAGCTGAGCAGAGCGGAGTGATCGATCGATCGGCAGATTTCCCTCGAGCGATATCCATCGTTCGCACCCCATGACAGCCATTAAAAGAAGGCTTCCGCCAAGACCGTGTGAGCACAGCCTGTACAAGCGCCAGCCGAAGCATATGACCGGGGCCTCGTCAGGATTTGGGGGGCCGTTGCGGGTGGCGCAAACAGAATGCGCGGACCTGACACGCATGAATAGCAAGCTGAATTTTTCCACCCCGGCCGAGGGAAGCGCTACCTATACCTTTGACAAGACCGCGATTCATTTCGAACGGAAGCCGTCCAGCTATGTCATCCTCAATCGATACATTGAGCGGATCGCTCGCGCCTTGGAGAGCCAGTTTGGTGCCCTGAGAGGAGCCCGACTCGAGATCCCCAGCCTCGCCGGCGACAATGGACACTGCGAGGCCGATGGATCTATTCCGCTTCACCGCGGCAAAACAACTCTCGATTATTTCAAGCGAGAATATCTTTCCAGCAAGAATAGAGCGAGTGCTTACGGAACATCCAAATGTAGCCGAATGCTGGTCGGTCGAGCCGTTGCTCGATGGGAAGACGCACCCGCCGCTTATGTGACCAAGCGGCGGCGACTGCCGGATCGAGGCGCAAGCGCTGATCGCCCATGTTTGGTCAGAGCCCGTTTATCGGGCTCTGCGAGATCATTTCATACGCGGCCGAGCCATAAATTGAGATCGGCAGATTCGAGGCGGGCCGTTCTCTCCCGCTGCATCGCAGGTGACATCGAGATGGCGCAAATTCTCCCCTCTCCCAGAGCCTTGCCACGGCATGGCAACGACTTCGTGGTTGCCATGACGATCCCATCCTGATCACGACCAGATGTCCGGAGGTCGAGAATGCCGCGAATCCTGATTATGAATGCCGGTACGCCTCAGATGTCGGGCGCCCACCTAACAAAAGCTCAACTTTCGCTGGCCGCCAACTCGGCATTTCGTTCAGCGTGGTTTGCTCAGGAGGGCGACCTGATAGTCTCTCCGGTAGTGATCCCGGCCGATCTGTTATCCTTCATTGGCGGAACGCTCAATTTCCATTCATCGGCTCTTCGCCTGCTTGTACCTGCGAGCCGCCAATCGACAATCCTCGATGATTGTACGTTACTGTCCAAAACTGTTGTCGAGCGGCTCAAAAGACATATTCGCCAGAAATCAGACTGGCAATTGTATCCCTGCTACTCTACTGAAGGCGTCGCACGCTTGGCGGCCATTCTAGGCATACCGAAGACCGGTGACGACTTCGCTTTGCAGCGCGGGCCTGATCTGTTGAATCGCAAGAGCCACTTCCGTCAATTGGCAACAAGCGTTGCACTTCCGCTCCCCCATGGATCAGTCGCGACAGACCCAAATGGACTGTTCAAAGCCGTCACCTCCCTCAAATCCGAGACCGGCACGGTCATTGTAAAGTTGGATAATGGAGCTGGTGGAGTTGGAAACGTCATCCTGACCAGCAATAAGAGCGATCCGCTACCTGGAGCCAGAGATACTCGGTGGGTTTCGTGGCCGTCGTTTGATCCCGAAGCATTGTGGTCTGAGATGACAACAGCCTCGTGTAAGACGCTGGTCGTGGAATCGTACCACTTGGCCCGATCTTTATTCTATCTCGAGTATACAATCCAGGATGATGCATCAATCGCTTTTGTCAATAGTGGAAGCATACGTCTGCGTAAAAGCGCAGACCGATCCGAAAGAGCTCTGATCCGGACGGGACTTGAGCTTCCAAGCGACTTGGAGGAAGAGCAATTGTTAGCTGCCCAGGCCCATGCCTACCGTTTTGTGGCACTCGCGCGAGACCTGGGGTATCGCGGAATGATCAACATCGACGCCATTTTCGCACAAGACGGGCGGTTGCTGTTCAATGAAGCGAACGGCCGCTGGGGTGGCGGCTCGGTGTTACACAACATTGCCGTCCGGCTGCTAGGCGTCGACTATTTCGGCTGTAACGTTATTTTATCTGTGAGAAATGTGCGATCAGCATCCTTCCGGGCGGCGCATGATCGTCTCGTCAAGGATGGACTTATATTCGACCACACACGTAAGGAGGGCGTGATCCCGCTTGCTGCCGATGAAAAGGCTGGCACTGTGGAGTGCGTTGTGATTGCGCCGAACAGGCCCGCGGCCCACGATCAGCAACACCGACTATTGAAGTCGTAGCAAACATCGTCAGCCGCTCAATTCATCGCTTCGAAGCCTGGGATACACCATCGCGCACCGGGAACGCGCGCCTCCCTTCCTTCACGTGGCGACGAAGGTGCCCCAATCACCGAGCAAGCTTTGGTCGGACGATGAATGGTGGCCCTATGAGAGTGCTCTTGTTCGTCCCGGACGAGACCAGCGGTGCGCCGAAGCTTGTACAGCGACGAGCGTCATGGCGTAAGGCTGCCGGCGCAGTTGCCGACCCCAAAAGCTAATCGCATTGCACGTCCTGCTTGGCCGATTTGCGACGCCTACGTTGAAACTCGACAATACGATGGGCGATTGCACTCGCTGGCTTGGGTTTATGCGAGTTTCACTATGAAATAAGCGGCCCCAAAAGACCGCACTTTGCCGGCACGTAAATTGCTGCATAGGAGCAGGAGTTGCCGCAAAGAACGCGGCCGCAGCAGCTATCTTCGGAGTCCCAATGAGGCTGATCCGATTGATCTTGTTCGACTTGGCTTTGATTCTGCTTGCATCTGGAGTTGCAAAAGCCATGAATGTGGCCGCTGGCGCAAGTTCCGCATTTGTCAGGCAGACTGCTCTGCGCGAGGTGGCACCGAGCTCCAAGCATGGTGGTCCCTACTACAGCCAAACGCCGCTCGTTCCCGGGCAGCCGCCGGACAACCCCGGTCGGGACCAGCTGGCTGACAATTCCGCGGGGATGCAACCCAGCTTTGGATGTGTGGTCCGTGAGTCCCGACGCCCGACTAGCTATATCTTCGATAGCACTGAGAGGCTCAATCTCCCGCCCCGTGTGATGCCGTCGATCTGCAATCCTATCGCCTCGCCTCTCAGCCTCCTACCTGCGGGCAGCGGAATGGTCATCATGGCCTTTGCGACCACTCTCCTCGTGATTGTGGTGATTGTGGTGGAAATATTCGGCCCATTGTAACGGCGTGAGGCCCCAACCGCTCCCCTTTCGGCGCCCGCGAT
This sequence comes from Bradyrhizobium genomosp. I (2014), assembly GCF_000261685.1. Taxonomy (GTDB): domain Bacteria; phylum Pseudomonadota; class Alphaproteobacteria; order Rhizobiales; family Xanthobacteraceae; genus Bradyrhizobium. Next base: position 6,727 of record NZ_AJQE01000374.1, read on the forward strand.
ACAGCTCGGCATGAGCGGATCCGTGGAGGAGGAACGATGGCAAATACCATGCTCGAGCCAGTAGCAAGGTGATCGTCGCGTCGAGGTGATCACTGGGATCGTCGCCGACGATGGACGGGCGAGGAAAAGGCCCGGATCGGGGCGCAGAGCTTGGAGTAACAATGACACGACCAAAGCGATCACTTCATCGCCACAGCCAAGCCCTAGATCCACAGGCTTGTGCTGGCCTGCCTGCTGGATCATCTCGCCAAGCGCGTCCACGAACTCACGCCCGGAATTGGTAACCTCAGAACGTCGCTCATGCCCCATGAGCGAGGTCGGCCATCCGCTCAAGACGCCCAACTAGGGGCCGTCACCGGACGCGTACGATCAATGTAAGCCATCGCTTGCGACCAGACTCGTGTCGGACCTCACGAAGGACCCGCAAGATGGGAAAGCCATCAATTCCCCGGAGAGCTCGCTCAGCCCACGATTTGCAGAGACCCATACCAGGCGCGGCACGCTAGGGCCGAGCGTTAGAACCCTCGATGATCCGGCGGTTCACGCCGCTGCGTTTTGAACAGAAGTATACGAGGGATCGGCGCTCCCCGCTTGATACCGGCTTTACCTCATGCCGGACCTTACAGGTTGTGACAAGCACAGCGCCAAATGGCGGCCGGAATACGTGTTGTTCGTACCCGGTTGGATATACCACGAATTCACCGCCGTCGAAGTCTCTCGCTAGCTGCACAATCACCGAGTACTCGAAATCCGGATCACTCGCCGCATCCAAATGAATGCCGATAAAGGACCCCGGCGGCATACGATGCATCTGGCATCGGCGAACCACGTAATCTGCGGATGCTCCGAAGATCTTTCTTAGCGCGAAGCTGCGATCTCTACTTTCGAGCAGCTCCATGATCTGACCCGAAGCAGTACCACTCACGTTGCTAGGCGCGTGGCCGGGCGGGTCTACCCTCACGCGCTGGACAAAGACGCTGTGCAAGTCGCCCGCATCTCCCTCCCGCACTTCTTCTTCCGGAATCTCAGCCTGCAGCTGATCGATCCTGGCTATGTCGTCTTGAGTGAATAACATTTGCGGGGCGATTACGACGGACCCCTTTACTAGCAGCTCAATCCGGTACTTTGTCAGGACTTCTTCTGAAAGAAGACAGGATTTATCTTTCATTGCGCGCGCCATTCGAGCTCACTCCTTTGATCTTCGAAGCATGACTCCGGGTCCTGCTGCATTGACAGGAATGCTTGCTCCCAATGCGCGCCATCGAACTCAGATATTCTTAAGTGCTCGATGGTCTTTCTATCCAGACATCGGATATTTACGCTGTACCCGGAGGGATTCGACCTCGGCCTATAGAATGGCTTTACACCACAAAGCCGGCAAAACGTGTGCCGCGCAATATTCTTGTTGAACTGGTATGTCGTGAGGAACTCTTCGCCGCACTCGATGCGCAGCTTATCGCCAGGTACGAGCAAGTGGACAAATCCAGACATTTGACAAATTGAGCAATTGCATCGAACTGCAGAGAGCTCTCGAGGTGCATTGACGTAGAATTTGATAGCGCCGCAATGACAACGGCCATGATGTTGCATCTCGGAGTGATCATCTCCCGTACGCGCCGCCGTTCCGAGCAGATCGCGACACCACTGGACGCTGAGCCGATAGGCTCGGCCGAATTCATTCAAAAAGCGATCATTAAGGCCAGGCTGCACAAGTTCACCAATCAGCCGGCCTGTCATTTCTCCGTGGTACTTCTCCGCGGGATCTTCTCCGCCGACATGGCCGCGAAAATACTCAAGATCGTCCGGCCGCGCCTTGAAGGTTTTGACCAGAGTGGTCCACAGCGACTGGATCATGTCTGCAGCATGGAGCTCAAAGGCGACCATGTAGGCGCAACGAACCAGGGGGTCTTTCGATGACAATCCGGCATAGAGAGAATGCAGGTACTGCTTCGTCCTGTCGCTATAGTTGGGCCTTATCGCTCTGCCGAGTAGTCGTGCAGCATCCTTTCTCAAGAGGTTGGAGTGAAAGTTTTCTGTCAAAAGAATATCGGGCAACGCCGCCTTGCCGCCCCGGAGAATCCCGCCATGGCCACCGGTCTCATCCCAGCAGATAAAATTCGCGACCACGCTGGTCAGTTCAATGTCCCTCCCAATGTCCCGATTTTGATGCATTGCATCGAATATGAGGTCCCTTTGCGACCCTGCCTGCAGGTACGGGAACGCCTGTGACATCGCTAGGTATTCAGGCAGCAGGCTGGCGACCTGGTCTCCGGACATCTGGGAGGCGAACGGATGCGGGCCGAACAAGGCTCGCACTCGCTCAGTCAAGTACTCGCAGGATAACTTCGGAGGCTGATCCGGTGCAAATCGAGACGCTTGAGATATCATTTGACTCCCTGCAGATGAGAAGCGAAACGGTCCTTGACGAAGCTACCTTCATGTCCGGGCCGACTATTGACCGCGCTGAGTTCATTGGCTTCAAAGGGCCTAATGTTGCGTTCACCTTTCACGCAAACTTTCGTCGTTCTCCTGGCCACGGCAGATTGCGGTCTTCTCTGTCCTGGTCATGCGCATCGAAGGGACTTCGTTCATTGAGGGAGCGGCGAGGATCCGGTTGGCTTCCAGTCCAGCAGCAATCCGATGCCGCAATGGCAGCCACGGCGAGCATGCGCGCGGAGAATCGTCTTGGATACTTCGCCGCGCATGCCATTCTGATGCTAATGCCGCATGCGCGAATGACACGCCTAGTCGCGCGGTGCAGCTTTGGCTGCCTGAGCAAATGAATGAAGCCCTCGCGGTTGCTGCTGCCGCCATTTCATCGAACCGCTGTCAACTTGGTACAGCATTGTAAAATCCAATTCGTGCCTACCGACCTCACAGGGCCTCAGGTCGTTCGTGGCATGCCGCTCGCCTGTTCTTCGCATTCGCGGTTACCCCCTCTTAATTTTTACTGGCTAACAGCAACCATCATGCCAACTCTTGAATTTGCTCCGTCAGATTCCGAAGAAGCTGGTATAACACTTGTGACCTATCCTCATAGCAAGTGCATAGCACTTGAGAGGCTGCGCACCGCCGTCAGGAACGAAACAGCGGCTGTTCACATACACACGGCTGCTGAATTGGCGGATTGCTTCAAAGGCGCCGCATAGGTTGGCTTTGCTCCTTAAAGCCAGCGACAGGGCTTTGGACGTGCAGACGGCAGCGCTAGCATGGTGACCCGGGTTGCTGACGTATTCCGTCTTTGCTCGCGACCGGTACGGAGGAAGCAATGGTCTTCCACGGTCGAACACGACAAAACGGAAGATCTGAAATATGCGCAGGCCTGTTTGGCCGTGCCCCGGCAATCCTGGGCGGCTCCGGACTCGATCGTAGCGATAACGTGCTCTACGGAACATGCGGCCTCAGCCGATGGCGAGATCGACGGATGGCATAGCAAACTCTTATGGTAGCTTACCGCGTTGCACAACGACATGTTGCGCTCTCATCGACTCGGGTGCGAGCGTTGATACATTTCTTGGAGCGCGTTGCTAACATTGCCCGGACAGTCCAGATCGGGCGTCACGAGCAAGTGTCGCCAGATCGGTTTCGAGCTTCGGTTGATTCAAGAAGATTGCGTCTATTAGCGCCTGCGCCGGCTGCTCGGCGGACTCAACCAGCGCCGCCCTCTCGGCCCGCGCAGGGGGAGCGAACACACGTTTGACGACAGTCGGCGAGCCCTTGAGCCCACATTTGGAGATGTCTTCGACACCTGCATCTTGCGCGCTCCATTTCACGATTTTGGCTCGCGCGGCACGCAAGGCATCCGCCATCGCGCCTCGCCGAATCTGATTCGTCGCCTCAAGCATGGTGATGAGGCAGGGCAACCTAGTGTGCAGAACCTGCACACCGCCTTCCGAGCGCCGCTCCGCTTCAATTGTTTCATTGGCGACGTCCACGGATCTGACCTTCGCAACGTAAGTTAGCTGCCCTACGCCCAGTCGCTTCGCGATGCCAGGACCAACCTGCGCTGTATCGCCGTCGATGGTCTGCTTTCCCGTGAAGATGAGGTTTGCCGGACCATATTCCTTGCCAATTTTCCGGATCGCTGTTGCAAGCGCATACGTAGTGGCCAGCGTATCCGAGCCCGCAAAGCAGCGATCAGTAAGTAGGACGGCGCGATCAGCACCATAAGTCAGCGCCTTTCGCAACGACTCCTCTGCCGATGGCGGCCCCATGGTAAGCACGGTAATTTCGCCACCGAACCGATCGCGCAGCCCCAGCGCGGCCTCGAGCGCGAATAGGTCATACGGGTTGATGATGGTCGGCACTCCCTGACGCATGATTGTATTGGTCACGGGGTGCACGCGGATCTGCGCCGAGTCCGGAACTTGCTTGATGCAGACAATATTATGCAAGGTGTTGCTCCTAAAGTTACGTCAGTTGGGAAGAGAACAGCAAGTCTTGTACCATCCCCGCCGCTTGGGACCGCTCGCTGTCACAAGGCTTAACACCGGGTAGTGCGCCCTCTCTACCCCGCGCTTCCTGAAAGGGATGCCGGCACAAAGCAGGCTCGGACAGCGCTGTTTCGCAGCACCACGCTGGCAAGTGGCGGCGGGACTGCTTGCGGATTGACTGCCGCTAATCCCCTGCAGGCCCGGACCGGTCGAGGGTCATTAAGCATTGCGTTCGCCAATCCGGCTTGATTGAGATAAGGATGATAGCTCTTTGCATTTCGAGCAACCGGCGGTTCGCGATTGTGCGACTCGCAAGTGAGGCTCTCCGCCCCATCTGTCGCTGAATAGTTGAGCCCTTCTCGGGGTCGTGGCAAGCCGACGCCCCCGGCGGTCCATTCCCCTCAGATTGCTAGATTAACTACGCGGACCGTCTTCACTTATCGATTTGGCGGAATCAGTCCAGGCCGATGCGGGGCGCTCAGAACCGCTTTATCTCGATTCCGTATTTCCTCAGCGCGTAGCCGACTTGGCGCGGGGTTAGCCCGAGTAGGCGCGCTGCCTTGGCCTGCACCCAGCCAGACTTTTCCATAGCCGCAACGACCCGCTCGCGATCAGCCATTCTCGCACCACTAACGAGAACTGTGCCGGAAGGTGCCAATGAGCCCGGTTCGCAGACAGCCTGCGGCGGAGGGGCCGTTTCAGCCAGCGGGATGATGGACTTTGCAGGCACCGGTTGCATCGGTGCCGCCGGGTCTGTCTTGCCATACGATGTGCTTTTCCAAAGCGTCGTGGAAAGGCATTGGCCTTGGCTGCATGCAAAGTCACTTCTTACAATCGATGTTCCGGCACTGAGTGTCGCGGTCCGCTCGATGCAGTTCTCGAGTTCGCGGACATTTCCCGGAAATTTACAGCTCATCAGTACATCGATCGCACTCGCCTCCAGAGTAAGAGAGCGGCCGTTCTCGCTGTTAAACTTTCTGAGGAACTCTCTTGCGAGCAGCGGAATATCACTGCGTCTTTCGCGAAGCGGCGGCAACAACAAGGGAACTACGCTAATACGATAGTAGAGGTCCGCGCGGAATTCGCTCCTTGCCACAGCCTCTTCAAGGTTCCTGTTGGTCGCAGCTATCACCCGAACATCGACTTTAATCGTGTGATTGCTGCCGACGCGCTCGAACTCCTGCTCTTGCAGAACTCGCAGCAACTTCGCCTGGAACGGAGGTGAGATCTCTCCGATCTCGTCAAGAAATAGCGTCCCTTTGTCAGCAAGCTCGAAGCGCCCCTTGCGGGCGCTGACAGCACCGGTAAAGGCACCTTTCTCATGGCCAAACAATTCCGATTCCAGGACCGTCTCGGGGAGCGCCGCGCAATTCAGCTTAACGAACGGCCGCTTAGCACGAACGGACGACTCGTGAATGGCCTTGGCTACCAGCTCCTTCCCGGTACCGGATTCGCCACGCAGCAGAACCGTGCTGTTTGATCTGGCTACAACGACAATCTTCTCAAGCAGTGCGCTCAGCGCCGGGCTGTCGCCAATGATCCCGTGTGCCTGAAGCTGCTTGCGCTCGCGAGCGGGCGGCCCACGATCAACTGTCTGTTTCTCTAGCCGGTCCTTGTCCACCAACGATTGTTCGCGATCGCCGGCGAACAAGCGATGTAACTTGATCGTTTGTCCTATCACGTTCGCGACCATGGCGAGCAGCCGCGCATCGTACTCGAGAAGACTTGAACTGCCTTCCGGGATACGGTCGATCGTCAGCGTACCAACGACCGTCGAATCAACGCGAATCGGGACCCCGATGAACGCTACCGGTATACTATCAGAGGCGCCGAGAACCTCCCGGTCGGCAGCGCTGAAGGCCGTCTCGGCGGCTACATTCTCGACCATAAGAGACCTGCCTGTCGCTACGATCTCGTGGATTGCTTTCTGCGGCACGCACGTCCGGTAACGTTCGTCAGTGCCTTCGCTCCAGCCGGCGCCAACTGTAAGTTCTGGAACGCCGTCATCGTTGAACAGCGAGACGAGGCCGTGTCGCATCTGCACAAACGATTGCAGAAGACCGAGAACGTTGGCCAAGGTGACTTCGAGCCGGCCGGGAGCATTTAGTATTTTCGATATTTCGTAGATGCCGGCCAGCGCGCTCTCATGCGACGGCTCCCCCGGGGGGGCACGCTCCGGTTCCGGCTGCGAGGCAGGTCTTTCGCTCGAGGAGGGGATATGCAGCATAAGCCTGTCTCCGTTTCCTTGATCATCCTCCCTGGACCCATGTCCGGATTGGCGAGGTTCGTTTTGCATGTCACTCTCGATCTAGCGCCAAGTGTTGACGAGATGACATCGAACCGTGACACTTTTTCATGGCACGACAGTAAACTTGCCGTGTGCCTTCGATTCATTTTCTGTTGATTGTATGCGCGTGGTCAGCGGAGAACGTGAGTCCGTTGGGAAGCTCAAGTCAGCTTCGCCGCCGGGCCGGCCGCTTCACAGATGCTGGCCACCGTTGATCGGCACCTCGGCACCCGTAACATAGCTCGCCGCATCCGAGCATAGGAAGAAGATGACCTTGGCCACTTCGTCCGGAGTACCCACTCTGCGCAGCGGGATACTTGCCACGACGCGCGCTTCCGCGTCGGGCGACAGCATGTCGGTCCTGATTTCGCCGGGCGCGATCGCATTGACGCGAATGCCATGCGGCGCATAGTCGTGGGCCAATTCGCGTGTGAGGCTCGCAAGCGCAGCTTTCGAGGTCGCATAGGCGCTACCGGCGAATGGGTGCACCCGCGAGCCCGCGATTGAAGTCACATTCACGATCGATCCTGACGCGGCTCTTAGCTCATCAAACAAACCCTGCGCCAGCAGGATCGGAGCCACCAGATTAAGATGAAAGACCCTCATCCAGGTATCGGTTGAGGTGGTCAACGATGTCATCCGATCGCCTGTGGGCGTTTTCGGCGACACACCCGCATTATTCACCAGCGCGTGCAAGGGCGCACCGGCCAAGCGTTTCTTAACCTCGGTGATTGCGCGCGGCAGCATTCGATGATCGCCGAGGTCGACCTGGAAATGATCGTCATTCCCAGCCTCCCAGGGGCATCGCTCGCCGTCGAACGGTTGGCGTGCGCAAGAAATGATGCGCCAGCCTGCCTCCGAGAATAGCTTGGCAGTGGCATGGCCAATTCCGCGCGATGCGCCGGTGAGTAACATCACCTTCGGTTCTCCACGATCAACGCGCGCATTAACGGCGTCAACGAGGCGATCCAAATGTGCTTCGGGCAGCGGACCTCGGATCAGATTGTCATTTGGCAGATCGAGACCCACGGCCGCCTCCTCTACTTTTGCGCCCGCGCACGCGTAGCAGGATTTGCGCCACTGCGATGTACGTAAATGCGCTTCCGTTTTGCGTCCTAATGTCGCGCACGCGGAATGCTTGGCGCATTCAAGACAGCGGAGGTGAGCTTTCTGACAGCGATGGTGACTCTGCTACGTAAGTTCGCGAGCACTCGCCCGCTTCATGAAAGGGCTACCCAGCCCGCGTTCGCTTTCACGATCGCACAACCGTACGAGCCTGCGGCTGGCCGGCGCCTCTCGTCGAAGTCGAAAAATGCCCGGGGATAACGGCCACGGCCATTAGCCGCCCCAACATAAAACTGATGTACCAAGCTTGCACGTTAGATTCGTCGGCGGCCACTTTTGATCTATCGCGCCATGCTCTGAGCGGCACTGGATTTCGCGGCGCTAGTTCCAAGCATGAGCTGGCGAGCTGAAATGTTCATCCGTGATTGAGCGTTGTTTAGCTTCCGTCTGCGGCCCGCCCGAAGCGAAGACGAAGGCGTGCTCCTTCTGTAAAACGCAGCGGCACTTTAGGGCCGTTGTTGTCGAAGCCGCGCCTTAGCCGAACGCATTCGGCCGCGGCTTCGTTCTCTTCGCCCCTGGAACGTTGCGGCAATGACAGCCCGCGGGCCAGAAAATCGTCGCCCGGAGAAGAACTTCCACGGCTATCGGACGTAAAGAGCGGCGGTGAGATCGATCACGCGGGTTTGCGACTTTCACGAAGCCATAAGCGCTTGCGAGTTGTCTTCAATCAGGATCAACCGGCCCGGATCGTTCAAATCGAATTCTATAACGCGTGGGGCGAAAAGACGCGCATAGCGCGTAAAAGCGCTCGTTGGCGGAAAACGGATCACCGTGTCGCAGCGGGCAAGGAGATACATCTCGGTGAGGGCAGAAAAGCCGCCTTCAGCTCCGAGGGCGGGATGGTGCAATGGGCCCGCTTGAGGCGCCTGGAACTGCTTTGGAATCGCGAAGACATCGGGAAATTTAACCGAAACCTGCTCGAGGACGAGCGCACTGTCCGTGCACAGGAACGCCCTCACAGGTTTTGCGTGGGATAAACTCCTGGCCTCATCAATGGCATTGTAGATCTGCCGCAAGGCGCGCTCCGTGTCCGCCCAGTAAGGGGCATGCCCCATAATATCTTCGCCATTGCCATGCCGGACATGAATGCCGATTACGCTGTACGGCTCAAAGTGCTCGCGGTAGATAGCATCAATCCGGGCCTGAATTTCAGGCCGCGGCTTAATACTCCGGAAGATTTCGCGTTCCGCTTCCTGATCGCAGCGCCACATCAGGCAGGCATCACACACAACCGTGTTAGCGTCACTATCTCTCTGACTTTGGAACAGTTGATCGAGTTGATCGCGTTCCCTGAAAATCTGCTCGTCCGGTCGATAGATGCAATCGAAAGATGGCTTGTTCCACCATGTTGGAAAGAATGGTCCTGGAAACGAACGCGTATTGATGTCGTCATCGCAAATTACTCGCACTCCGCCAATGTCTTCAACCGGTTCGAAGAAGACTGGAAAGGCATTGGTGAATGGTTCATCAAGATAACAAGATCCCCGCCAATCAATGGCTAGCGTCCGTCCTGTCTGCTTTGCAAATCGCCAGGCTGCCGCGAGTGACCACAGACAGTCGCCAAACCCCGTACGTCGCCGGGACACTACGAACCGATCATTGCTCGAACCGCTAACCATCTGCCTTGCCTTTTCGCGCGCTCCTGGTTGGACAAGAGACGTCAGTACAGACGTCTCGCGTATCTTCTCGCCCGGCGTCACGGCCTGAAATCGCGGTGCCGGCGAGCTGCATCGGTAGAACTTCATAGCAGGGCTATCCGTGACGGGCCGCGTTCTCTCAATACGATCGTCCTTTCAACGGTGTTGCATCGACCTGCCCGAAGCCCGATGCCCGATGCCCCGCTCTGCATCGGATGGCCTGGTCCCCTCACATGCACGCATGGGCGTGGCCATGCGCATCAGTCATGGCTATGTTCCGCTTTGTACATTATCGTGACCGCAAGCCGCGTGCAGCGGATGCAGGCGAACGCCCCGAAGCTCCCATACGAGCCGCAATTCCTTCACAAGATCTTCACGCTTGGCCTGGTCCAGCAGGGCTGTGTCGAAAAGCGACCCGAGCGACGCCTCGCCCTCGATTCGCATCAAGATCTCGAAAAGCTCAGGTGAGATACGCATACTAGAGTGGGCGGAATGTCCCATGCGGATCTCGCAGACCGTTTCCTGCCGATCTGGCGCTATGTGGGAGCGAACACGATGAAGGGATGCGTACGGCGGCAATGACGCAGCCAGCGCACTCCAATCCTGCAGTGATGCTGGCCGCTTCCTGACGAGGAACGGCCCAACAACAAGTCCGTCCAGATCAGTCGTCAAAAACGTGGTGATCGCATCTGACACGGACTGCACGATCGGCTCGGCATTGTTGTTAAATGAGGTATTTAGAAGAATCGGAAGGCTCGTTCGCTTCTTGAACGCATTAATGACGTCCCAGTAGGCGGGGTTTGTCTTGCGCGATACGGTCTGCAGCCGAGCCGTCCCATCAACGTGCGTGATCGCACCGAGCACGTTACCCTTGGCTTCACGCACGCGAACTACGAAGTTCATGAAGGGGAGCTGCCGCGTGCCGTCGGGGAGCTCAAAGAACTCGCTCGCATCCTCCTCTAATGCAGATGGCGCAAAGGGGCGATAGCTCTCGCGCTTCTTGACCACCGCGTTGATGCGATCCTTGTTTTCCGCAGGCCGCGGGTCCGCTAGAATGCTGCGGTTACCAAGCGCACGTGGGCCGAACTCAGAGCGCCCCTGAACCCAGCCGATTACAGCGCCATTTGCCATCCAGTCCGCCGCACTGGATGCTATGTCATCACTTCGTTGAATGTCGAGGTGGCCTGACCATGCGTTGAGCTCAAGCTCTGTGGCTTGCTCGTTCCCAAGATCGGGCCCCCAATAAACGTCCGGCAGTCGCTCGCGCGGCGCTGGCCTGCCTAGCTCGCTTGATACCATTAATGCAGCGCCGAGTGCGCAACCGGCGTCGTGCGCCGCGGGTTGAACAAAGATGTCGTCAAATAGCCCGGAATAAAGCAGCTTACCGTTCAGCGTGCAATTATGGGCCACCCCGCCAGCTAGGCACAGGCGTGTCATGCCCGTCGCTTTACGATGGTGCCGCAGGGTGTGAAACACGATCCGCTCCAGCGCTTCCTGCAGCGACGCGCTGACATCTCGATGCTGTTGGGTGAATGGCATTCCCTTTCGCCGAACCTGGATGTTGCGCAAAAGGGCTGGTCCGATTCGATCCAGGTGAACGCGATAGCCACCGCTGTCCAACAACTCGTAGAACTGCGCGAAGAGCTCGCGATAGCGATCGGGATCACCATACGGTGCAAGCCCCATCACTTTGTATTCGTCGAACATCCCGCAGCCGAGATATCGGATCGTCTCGAGATAGAACAGCCCAAGAGAGTTGTGTTCCGGGAAACTTACAAGCTGCGCAATTACGGTCCCGGACCCTACCGCCATTAAGCCTGAGAGAAAATCGCCCCCGCCGTCGATCGCAAACACCAGACTTTGCTCGAACCCGGACATGGCAAACGCGCTCACGGCATGTACTTCGTGGTGATTCACGAAGGAAACCCGGACGGATCGATCTCGGCCCCGAATTCCCGTGCCAACAGCTGCCGCAGCAACAGTTTGGGGTCCAACGGAACGGGCTGAGAAACAGAAAGGCGCTCGAGCATGGCTTTGCAGTAAGCTTCAGTCGCGTAGAACGCGATACGGTCGATGTCGCCGAGCTCGACTCCTGCGGTAGAAAGGCAGTATCGGATCGAATTGCTGGGGAACTTGTTGGAGTGCTTGACGCGGTTGAGGCGCTCCTCTTCGACAGCAGCAATTACGCGGCCGTCCTGCACAAGTACCGCAGCGCCATCGTGAAGAAATGTATTCGGCAGCTCCGGAGAGCTTTCATAGATTCTGTCAAGGCCGCCACTCAGTCCTATGCTCAACATCCCGTTCTCCATGGAAGGCCATGCCGTCCCACCGATCTAATCTGTACAGTCACGCGCAGCCGGTGCGCGTGCCAGGCAGCACAACACGACTTTGCAAGGTCCGATCGGCCGAACAGGCGGCCGTAGAGCTGGCTCGATCGCGGCTTCTCAAGGCCGTTTCACAAGCTGCTCTGACAGACCAGGTCACTCGCGAGCTACCGCGGAACGCATCATGACACTGCATCGCTTTGACTTCTCCGTTTCGCTGAACTCACGTCAACGCAGCAGGCGGCGCCGAAATAACGCGATCGACGCGAAAAAGGGCAAGACCGCGTAAACGCAGAGCGCGCCTACGTGTAGGGCGGCATTGTCGGCGCCGCGCTCAAGCATCACTGGGCGAATAAGGTCGACCGAATGTGCCAGCGGCAACAAGCCGGCAAAGTGCTGAAATGAGTCGGGCATTTGGCTCGTCGGAAAGACCGCGCCACACAAGAACACCATGGGCGTAAGGACGAGCGACTGGTAAAACACGAAGTAATCGTAAGTTGGCGCAAGAGATATGACGACCATTGCCAGGCTGGCGAAGACAAGGCCCGTAAGGGCGATTGTCGGTATCGCACAAAGAACCGACGTCCAGGATGCATAACCCAGGGTGGCAGCGACAATCCCGATTGCTGTCCCGGCTAGAACGGACTTACTGGCCGCCCACACCAACTCACCTAGAACGATATCGCCAAGCGTGAGCTGTGTGAACAAAATTCCCTCCCAGGTGCGCTTGACATCCATCCGAGCAAAGGCTGCGTACAGAGTTTCAAAGGTCGCGGATGTCATAGCGCTAATCGCGACCATACCCGCCGCCAAAAACGCAATGTACGAAGTCCCCTCAACCCGTCCCACAATGAGTCCGAGCCCAAAGCCAAGGCCAAACAGATTGGTTATGGGATCTGCGAGGTTGCCGAGAAGCGATGCAAGCGCGACTTTCCTCCATGCCAAGTAATTTCGACGCCATACCGCGGTCCAATTGTACGCATTAGCCGGCATGACCGACGCATAACCATCATCCATCGCTCATTTCTCCATCTCGCGCCCGGTCAACCGCAAAAACACGTCTTCGAGATTCGGGGGGCGCTGCAGAACGCGAAGGTCCGTTCGCCCGCGCAGGTGCACGCTGATTTCGTCCGGACATCGCGCGTAACAAAAAAGCGTCTCTCCACTCACTTCGATATGCCGCGCATACGGCCTGATCAGCTCCCGGAGTTGATCTAGATCACCGCCATAGATCTCGATCACGTTGCAGCCGATATGCTCGTCGATCAAGGCGTCTGGCTTGCCTTCGGCGATTTTGCATCCACTCTCAAGCACGCATAGCCGATCGCAAAGGCGTTCGGCCTCTTCCATGAAGTGAGTGGTCAAGAGGATCGTCTTGCCGCGCGCAAGAAGAGCCCGCAGGCGTTCCCAGATCAGGTGGCGAGCATGCGGATCGAGCCCCGTCGTCGGCTCGTCCATCACGAGTAGATGTGGATCATTGATCAGAGCGCGCGCCAGCGTCAGCCGCCGCTTCATACCACCGGACAAAAGGGAGACGCGCACGTCCGCCTTGCTTTCAAGCCGCGCAAACTCAAGCAACGAGGGCACAACCGCTTCGATCGTGCGAGCGCTCATGCCGAAATAGCGGCCAAACACAAGCAGGTTCTCCCGCACGGTGAACTCGGGCTCAAGGTTATCGAACTGCGGCACCACGCCTACGCGCACGCGCGCCGCACGAGCGCGGGAAGGCACAGGCTCATCGAGGACCGTAATCTTGCCTCGATCGGGGGAAATCATGCCGAGGAGCATGCGTGCAATCGTACTTTTGCCAGCTCCATTTGGCCCAAGCAGCCCGAAGCACTCTCCGCGCGCAACCGAGAACGACAGGTCATTGACGATAACCTTGTCCCCGAATGACTTTCTCACGCCGACAAGGTCGATCGCCATATTGGACATGTTCATCTTAGGCTGACAGAAGTCGTTCCGTAGGCGATGACTTCTTGATGACCGTTTTGCTCCAGAGCATGCCCTCGCACCACACATGCTCGACGCGCCCCCATTGGCATGCCGCCGCAGCATCGGGAAAGAATCCCCGTCCATGGAGGTTGGCGCTCGTGGTGCAGAGCAGCGGAATGCCGGTGAGTTGCTCAAATTCGATGAGAAGCGCAGCAATTTTGTGAGGAGAGTTGCGGGAAATTGTCTGCAGCCGCGCCGAGCCGTCGAGATGTACCACTGCCGGGATCTTGTCGCGCCAATTCGCCCGGGTTTGGTGATCGAATAGCATGTAAGGATCTGGCGTACCCGGGCTGAAGATCTCCGGCGCACGATCTTCCAGACAGATCGGCACCACCGGCCGGAAGTGTTCGCGCCGTTTGATGTCGTTGAGATGATCCTTCATCTCCGGGGACGTTGGGGCCGCAAGAATGCTTCTACCGCCCAACGCCCGCGGCCCGAGCCCGGCACACCCGGAAAGAAAGATGACGGGCTTGTTGTCAGCAAGAATCGAGGCAAGTTCAGGCAGACTGCACGGCGCCGCCTCCCAGTCCGGCGGAACCTCGCTCTCCTGCAGGGCGGGGCCACTGTAAACTGACCATTCCAACGGCTCCCAGC
>NZ_AJQE01000375.1 GCF_000261685.1 Bradyrhizobium genomosp. I (2014)
CGCCGCACGCCGCGCCGATTGCCGAGCCACTGTCATTTGGAAACGGCGGCACCCAGACATCATCGAATAATCCGGTCGCGCGAAGCGCGCTGTTCCATTTGATGTTGAGACCGCAACCTCCGGCGATGCATAGATTTCGCGCTCCCGGAAGCGACGAGTGCCGTAGCAGAACCATCGCGATCTCCTTAACGAGAAGACGTTCCAGAAACACATGAAACGACGCGAGGACGTCCTCCGCGCGCTTGGCCTTCAGGCGCAATGCGCTTGACTCGAAGAAGTCGTGAATAACTGCGAGAGACGCTTCCGCATTGTTGATGTTTTCGCGGTAGCGACGAGCCTGCTCCGTGTCAGCCGCTGAGCGCGTTTCATAAAGCTCCTGGAACACTTCCACGATGCTTTCGTCCACGGAACCAAGCTCGATGTAGGCCATCAGCTTGCCAGCAATGCCCAAATCCCAACTGGAGCGGTTCGGCTGCCGGTATGGGCCGAAGTGAAGGCCCGCGGCGGCATAGGCATGGCCAATCATCGGAAACAGCGATCCGATGAGCCGCGCGCCCTGGGGCTCGACATAGTAAAGGCGTGGAAAGATACAGCCGTCCCATACCAGACACAACGCGGGTTTCCCCGCGCTGGCGAAAGGACTGGTGCTATATGCTGAGGCGACATGGCCCGTGACATGCGGGTAGCTCTTATATGGAAACTCCTCGCCTCCGAGGAGGAGGCCATAGCCGTCGACGGAATCAAGGAGGCCCTCAGCATGACGCTCGACATATGGCGCGCCTTTTAGCGCGACCGGCACCGCTCCGCTTAGGAGCTGGAACTGCGATTCATTCTCCCCGTCCCAGCCATCAATCACGAACTGATCGATGTCGCGCGGATTCAGGCCATGCTCCGCCAAGGCGAAGACGACTGCATCGAGATTGTCGACGGACTGATAGCGAGGACCATTGCCGCGCTTCTCTTGCTCGACGCAAAAAAGATGCCGACCGTCCTCGACGACAGCAATTGCTCCGTCATGTGTCAACTTTATTCCGCAGATGCGCATACGTCCTCCTGGCCTAATGACCGGCGTTTGATTGTGCCGACGCGCCGCCCGGCTTCAGAAACCGGACGATCAAGCAGTCTTCGCTCGCCGACCCGGTGCAGCAGTGCCGGCGCTCGATCTCTGATAGGCTCTCATTGAAGAGAGCGATCACCGTCTCAGCACCGGCAGCATGCCCCCAGCGTTGACATATTTCATCACGCGCAGACCCGAAAATGAGAGTCTCATCTGGCGCAAGCATACTCACCAGGTTGCGGATAGCCGCATGCATCTCGACGACGTCCCTGAGGTAGTAAAGAACCTCAGCCACGACAATCAAATCGAATTGCTCAGTGGTCGAGAACCGCTGAATGTCGCAGGTCACCCAACTAATATGTGACCATTTCCCGGTCCGCAGTCGCGTTCGCTCGATTGCCTGCGGCATGACATCCACGACCGTAAGTCGCTCGCATAGCGGCGCCAGCATCTCCGTGAATGCACCGGCTGCACATCCTACTTCGAGCGCAGACGCCGCATCTCCGTCGCGGCGCGACATCCGGAGCATTTGCGCGTATCGCTGCTGCTCGAACGCACTAGTGTCGAGGCGCCACGGGTCGTCGACAGCCAACTCTCGCTCTAATAACTGATGGTTTTCGTCCTGAGTCATCAGCCGACCACTTATTTGTAGACAGTCGAACGATCGCGACCGGAAACACTCTCCGTCGCCGCCAGGCTCGATGGAGGCTGCGATAACGCCGCCTTACGAATAGGAGCAGGCGCCCCCCTACACCAGCAGGACTTCGTCCGGCATTCGGGTGCAGGATGACAGGCTGTTTCCCCTCTTCCGTCGGCATATCGGTGACTTTCCGAGATAGCCAATCGCTATTGCTCAATGTACAAAGCGCATAGGCCTTCAAAGGCAGTAAGAGACAGATATTGATCGGCGTGTGGAGCGAGAAGCCGATAAACCGCAGCTCGCGGGCACGAAGCGCTGCCACACAGCACCGGACCGTAGTCATTGCAGCAATCGTCAATCCCGTCCACCAGGGTATAGAGCCATCGATCAGGAGCTGTGCGAGCGCAGCAAGTGATGAAATGGCGAGGAGCAATGGGCCGAGATTTTGCCCGATAACGTCTAGCGTCAAATAACCATCGAGCTCTGGCAGCAGGCGCCAAGCAAGAAACGTATCTCGAAAGGTACTTCGCGCCCAGCGGAGTTGCTGTCGTAGATATGGCCGAAGACTGTGCGGGACGACTGTGGCTGCTATGGCGTCCGGAACGTATTCGGTTCGAAACCCCGCCTTGAGCATGAGTATCGTTAGGTGGCGGTCCTCGCCGAAATCGCTCGGCTTCCCACGAAAGAATTGGGCTTCATATTGATCAAGAAGCAAGGCGAGCGCGGAACGCCGATACATGGCACATGGGCCGCAGCAACACATGACGGCACCGAAGCGCGCCTGTGCCGCGCGCTCTTCGTTGCACGCGAGCCAATATTCCATGTCGATCAGCCTGGTCAGCCAGGTCTGGTTGCGATTGCTCGCGATCAGCTGACCCATGGCCGCACCGATTCCCGGGTCATGCATCTTCAATACAAGCTTCGTGACGACGTCGGCAGCAAGTATCGTATCGGAATCGACGTTGAGAACCAGATCACCGGATGAGCTGCGTATCGCTGCGATCTGCGCCTTGCGCTTTCCCACATTGTTCGCCAACAAGATAAAACTGAATCTCGGATCGCTCGCATATATCCGGTGTACAGGCGCGACAACGTCGCGGTTTGCCGATCCGTCATCGACCACATATACCTGCATCTTTCCGGCGTAGTCTTGACTGGCAATCGACTCCAGACATTCGGCGAGTGTGTTCGGATTCTCGTTGAAGCACGGCACGATCACGTCCACAGCAGGAACGACCACCTCGGCTTGTCCAAGGTTGTCCAGCGATGAGTTGATCGCCGGCTGAGCATAAAGCGCTTGCACGCTCTTATAGATCGTCGATAGGAGCGCATAAGATGAAACGGCGGCAGCACTGGTCGTCGCGAGCAGGTCCATGGGGTGTCGTTTTTTCAGTGGAGTTGAGGGAGTGGACGGATTACAAACCCGCGCCGTTGTAGTGCTGGAATGAGATATGCCAGCGCCGTCCTGGTCTGATCGCGCAGCGTAGAGCCACTGGGCAATCCCTCCTCATCGGGAGGATATCCGTCGTGCAGGAGCACAATTGCACCCGGGCGTACGTTCGCCAGTACGGAATTCACAATTGCATCAACCCCGGGGCGGGACCAATCTCTAGGGTCGACCGACCAGTGCAGAGCCGTGAGACCAGCGCTCGCCGCCACTGCGAGCACATCTCGCGTCCATATGCCGTAAGGCGCTCGCATATGCCTGGGCGAGGCCAGCGGGCACGCCAGACGGATGGCTTCGCTCGCCGTCAGCACCTCGTCGTGTAGCTCCGTAGGTCCGCATCTGGATAGATCAGGATGGGTCATCGTATGGTTCGCAACCTCATGCCCTTCCGCAATCATTCGTCGGATGAGTTCAGGATGCTCCGTCGCGTACGTCCCGATGACGAAGAATGTCGCGGGGACCCGATGTTGCGCCAGGACATCGAGCACCTCTGGCGTACAAAATGGATTTGGCCCATCGTCAAAGGTCAAATGGACAGCTCGACTTCCGCCCGCGTCAGCGTAGTCGCAGCGGACAGTAGATAGGGTGGAACGCTCTGTCACAACTCAGGCCCGTTACGATCGATGACAGTCCCGGCCGGCCATTCGCTTATCGAGCGTCCGACCGGAAACACCACGACGATCACGTCTTCGATGCGCGTCGGCGATAAATTTGGATAGACATCCGGCAAGGTGGAGCGGACGCGAATGCCACGCATCAGGGTGGCGAGCCCCTGCCTTTCGACCAGTCGGGTCAAATGTTTTTCGAGGGCCGAGCGAACCGCGCCAAATCCGAATGGAACGCCGAGCTCCTGGAGTGCGGGATACATCACGCGCATTGCGTGGCCTATCCCGTGCCCCTCGAGATCGGGGCGCACCGCATACAACCCCAGTTCGGCCACAGGGAGATCGACTTCACCAACTTTGATGAAGCGGCGCAGTAGCCCGATGTGAGCCGCTACCCCGCGCGCGTCGTAACCAATTACGCGGAGCTCGGGTCTTGCTCCAGCCCAACTTCGGCTCCGCTCAAACGGCTGCGCATTGAACGCACCCGTCGGTCCGTAACTCTTGCGGAAGAACTCCGCGAGCTCGGCATGATCGGCGAGCTGCAGTTCACTTTCCCAACGAAGGCTCCACTGCACTTGAGCGCGCCCAGAAGATCCTTCCGCAGTCGGGGAGACGGCAATGTTCATGGCGAGCTTCCTTGCGCCGGTGGAATGAAGAGCGGGGATGGTCACGTCAATTCGCTATTCGCCGAACCGCCGATGAATGCTGAGATGCGCCGCCATGCTCTGTCGGAGCTCGGCACTGCTCGCCTACTCCGCGCCGCTGGCCTTTGCGCGACGGAGCGATCGCTTGATTGCACCCTCGTGCGGTTGATGCCGCGCTCACGATAACTCGGAAGCTGCCGACGAGGCGGTTGGGCTAGCCAGAACCTGTCTGCACCAGCGAGCTTTTGTGCCTGCAGTCGCATCGCCCTCCGGCGCTTTGACGTCTGAGGGCCGGCCATCGGCGCGCAAGCCTCATCGATGGCGCATCGGAGCGGCATCAGATCACACTGGCTTTTATACATCTTCGACACGCCCCACATGCACTGGACAGGCGAGCCATTTGGAACGGCGCCTGGAATTCTTGGCATCCGCAACCTGCGTCTGCCTCTATTCTTCGACACTAGAATGAGGCTGAACGCGCCCTCAATTGTACGCGGGTAAACCTGAAATATGGAAACGGATGATATCCGCATACCAACGTTTATCGGGACGCGCTTGGCGTTCGAACGGCCACGCTTAAGGAGAAACAACAACGCGCGCCCATGGTGCGCTCCCACGTCTGGGAGCTCTTCTCTTAGCTCACGTGAACGACCGGAAACCATCGTGGCGCGTCTAATTGCTTTTTCCAAACTTCAGTTTGCTATCCAACCTCCCCCAGTTTGGTAAAATCGATTGTTTCGATAGAACACATCCACACGATGGATAGACTCATCACATGCGGTTCAAGGGACTTGATCTAAATCTTCTCGTTGCGCTCGACGCCGTGATGACGGCGCGCAACCTCACAGCGGCGGCTCGCAAAATCAATCTGAGCCAGCCTGCTATGAGCGCTGCGATCGCACGGCTGCGCACCTATTTCCGCGATGAACTCTTTACTATGAGAGGTCGCGAACTCGTCCCGACACCTGGCGCGGAAGCGCTTGCAGGTCCGGTTCGCGAGGCCCTGCTGCACATCCAACTCTCAATCATATCGCGGGACGCGCTCGACCCTGCTCAATCGAGCCGACGCTTCAGGGTCATTCTCTCAGATTTCATGACGATCGTTTTTTTCCGCAGAATTGTGGACCGCATGGCGCAAGAAGCCCCCGCGGTGCGCTTCGAACTGCTGCCATTTTCTGATGAACCGGATGAGCTGCTGCGGCGGGGCGAGGTCGACTTTCTCATTCTGCCGGAACTTTTCATGTCGAGCGCGCACCCTAAGGCGACGCTGTTCGACGAGAGCCTCGTATGCGTCGGATGCCGCGCGAACAAGCAGCTATCCCGGCAGCTTACGTTCGAACAATACATCTCGATGGGGCACGTTACTGCCAAGTTCGGACGCGCACTGAGACCGAACCTCGAAGAATGGTTTTTGCTTGAGCACGGCCTGAGGAGACGAATTGAGGTCGTCGTGCAGGGCTTTAGCCTGATTCCGCCCCTGTTGCTAGACACGAGCCGTATCGGCACGATGCCCTTACGACTGGCCAGGCACTTCGAAAAGCGGATGCCGTTGCGGATCATCCAACCGCCCCTCCCCCTGCCCACATTCACAGAGGCCCTGCAGTGGCCCTCATTCCACAATACCGACCCCGCGAGCATCTGGATGCGTCGGATATTGCTCGAGGAAGCATCCAACATGGCATCTGGGGACCAGGAGCCTCCAACTCGCAGGCGCTGTTAGGCTTACCTTAAGCTGCGCTCTGAACATCCCCGGCACACTGTAGAACCTTCGACGTGCCCCGTTTTCTTTCGTCTCTCCAGGGTATGGAGGTGAGAAGGAGCCACAGACGCGCAATGCGACGATCGGTCGCGAAGCCTTTTCCAGTTGTGCGCGTGGTGACCTCGAAGGTGCGGTTTGATGCGCTCACGACGCATTCAGGCTACGTCCGGCAACCATCGCAGAAGAATATGCCTGCCGTACAAATGTTTGGCTCTATCACTAAAATGTCTTGAACCGCACATTGCGTCAGGTTGTAGGTTGCTCTCGTGACAAGCGCTGCACGACCCAGCTGTCGACACCGCGCTTTGGCACGCTGACGAACACTGGGCTGATCTGCCATCAGCGGACTGAACGACCCTGCTGCGTGGCCGGCCGGAACCGGCAAGACCAATTAGCTTGGAGCTCCCGACGCTTTCCCGCCGCTGCCGATCGGCTTTCCGCCTGCTCTCCATTGTTGCGGTCATCTCGCAAGCTTCCTTTCCCGGGCGCAGGAATGAGCCGATGTCCATTGGGGCGGGCCAAGACGATTGCTCCAGGCGCTGGCGCCACCGCACGCTATTGCGCAGCAACGACGTTTGTGCCGGATAGGAAGAGATGCGTTTCAAAGGTCTGGATCTAAATCTTCTGGTCGCGCTGGATGCTCTAATAACTGAGCGCAACCTCTCGTCAGCCGCACGCAAGATCAATCTTAGTCAGCCGGCAATGAGCGCAGCCGTTGCCCGGCTGCGCAAGCATTTCCGTGATGAACTGTTTGGAATGAGGGGGCGCGAACTTGTCTTGAGCTCACGCGCGGAAGGGCTCGCGGCTCCTGTGCGCGAGGCTCTGATGCACATTGAACTCTCGATTATGGCCCGACATCCGTTCGACCCAGCTCGATTGAACCGCCGATTCAGGATCGTCCTTTCTGACTTCGTAACAGTTGTGCTCTTCCGAAATGTCGTAGCACGCGTCACGCGAGAAGCCCCCGCCGTCAGCTTCGAATTGGCTGCGCCGACCGATGAACACGAGCTGCTCCTCCGCCGCGGTGAAGTCGATTTTGTTATCCGGCCAGATTTTTTCATGTCCAGCACGCACCCCAGAGCGGCCCTATTCGAGGAGCGACTCGTCTGCGTAGGCTGCTGCACCAATAGGGAATTACAACCCCGGCTTACATTCGATCGATATATGTCGATGGGTCACGTTGCAGTTAAGCACGGAGGTGCGCCCCGGACGCCAGTTGAGCATTCCTTTTTGACTGATCTCGGACCCACGCGGCGCATCGACATCCTCGTGCAGAGCTTCAGCATGATCCCGCCTCTCATAGTTGGGACGAACCGCATAGGCACGATGCCATTAGGGCTCGTGAGGCATTTCCAAAGAACGATGCCCCTTCGGATCGTTGAGCTTCCGCATCCATTCCCCGCCTTCACCGAGGCGGTCCAATGGCCCTCACTTCACAACAGCGACCCGGGAAGTCTGTGGATGAGGGACATTTTGTTTCAGGAGGCCACCCGCATGGCAACTACACAAGAGCTCCGTGTGACCAGCAGCCCGGAAGACGCGGAGCCCCCGGGACATTTCGTGCGATCCGTCTCACCGTTGCCGTAAGCACATTCGCGAAGTCTACGAACCTCACATTCCAACACTTGTCTCAACACACAATTCCTGCTCGCCTGGCTTGCTCTTATTGCCGGGGGAAAGGATCCTTGCGGCAGGCAAGAGGCGCTTTCGCTCTTCGCACCTCCGCCTCGGGGGCGAGAAACGGCAGACTGCCGACTTGATGCTTTTAGGGACGGGAACGGAACGGGGCCGGCGAGCGACGGAGCAATGCCTTCGCACTGAAGCTAGGCGTTTACGTTGCAACGGCCGCGGCAGGGCGCAGCTCTCTCAAGAAGGTAGGCCAGGCACGGAGCTCTTGCCGTCAACTCCCTGGGTCGGTAGTTGCTCCCGATGAACGGAGATGATCAGCTTATTCGGATTCCTACCACCGTTCATTGTGAGCATAGAGATCGTCGGACTTGCCGTGCCGTCGAAGCTAGCATCGCGAACGCGTGTGGCCTGAACGCATCACACAGCAGCACATCACATCCTCATCGCTTTGCGCCGCAGGTATGACTTCTTTTGGCCCTACCGCAGCCAAACGTCTTGACGACGTGCGCTGCGCTTGACTCAATTTCAAACAAGGAGCTGAACGTTGAAGCTTTGCAGCGGGGTGTTCGATCCAGAAGAGCTATCTGCCCTCGGACGGCTTTATGACGGCGCCGTCGACGCGCTACCTCCGTCGATGCGGAGTCCAGAAAACTGCGCAGCAATCGCCAAACTTATCCTGGAGCGTACGGCGGCTGGCGAGGCTGAACTGGCACGCCTGGCGAACTTGTTGATCACCCTTTCTCCTGAGGGTTGATCAGCCGCCATTCTAAGGATAGTCACCACTCGCGCGCATGAATTAAAGGCGATTCAACTGGAGCTTAGAAATCCGCTTGAATCATACGTGACGTCAGGTTGTAGGCTTTGAAATTGAACAACATGAACAGCGCTACACCAAGACGGCGTCGATGGCGCATTGGCGAACTTGCAGAGGCGACCGGAGTAACGGTGCGCACGCTGCACCATTATGAGCACACTGGACTGCTAGCAGCGACAGAGCGCACTGAGGGCGGTCACCGGATGTATGACCGCGAAAGCGGGCAACGGGTTCATCAGATTCGCGCGCTGCGTGAGCTTGGCTTCTCGCTCGTGGAGATCCGTAAAGCTATGGAGGGGACGACCTCACTCACGGACTTGCTGCGCAAACATCTAGAGCGCATAGAAGTCCAAGTCGCGCGCACAACTCTGTTGCGCGACCGTTTGCGCAACATGACCATCGACAGCGAGGCGCAGGTAAGTGTGGATGAGCTGCCTGCCACCCTGAACGCCATGTCGCGCGCCGAGACGCGGAGTCAGACGTCCCGGTGCACCTGCAATTTAGCTGCGGAGCGAGAGGACCGCTGGCGGCGAATCCGTGATGATCTTCGCGACTGCATGGATGGGGGCGAGCACCCTTGCGGAGAGCGCGCAAAGGCTGTCGCGGTTGCAGCACGCTTGCTGATCAGCGAAATCGCCGGCGACGATTCACGTGTTTCGATGATCCTGAAGGTACTTGCACGATTAAGCGCGCCCCGCAGTCTGGCTGGTTGGGATCCCTGTCTAATGCAATATCTCGATCTTGCCCTTGGCGGATTGGAGGATCAGCCTTACTGACGCATTCATGGCGGGTTCCACACGCCGGTTAGGGCAAGCTAAGAAACGCTAGGTGAACCGGCCGCTCTCCGACGCGGCTTGGAGTTTTACGGAATCAAACGGAAGGATTGTCACCGCCGGTCGATCCGCGTCCCTGACGCCTCCATCGCTCTTCCCAAAAGGGCTTGATCCGCACGTAACGTCAAGTTGTAGATCTTACCGTAGTTGGCGGCTCGCCCGGCCAACGCAGGTTTGCCCAGCAAGCAACGCCTGTCTACAGGCGTGGTTGACTACAACCAGTTGCGGTTCACTTCAGGTGAGCATTGGAAGCTCTACAATGGTAAATAAGCGGCATGCCTCTCTTGCGCCTGCGGCGCTTCTCTTCTGCGCTCTCGTCGCTCCGTCTGCGCGCGGCTCTGAAATAAAGATCGCCGTGGCTGGCCCAATGACCGGAAGCAGCGCTGCATTCGGCGCGCAAATGCGCGATGGTGCGGCTGCGGCGGTCGAGGTCCTGAACGCCTCAGGCCAGCTTCCCGATAATGCCAAAACTATATTGAGCGTCGCTGACGACGCCTGCGACCCTAGGCAAGCTGTCGCAGTCGCGAATAAGCTCACGACAGAGCGGATCCTGTTGGTGGTTGGCCATTTTTGTTCCTCTTCGTCGATCCCGGCCTCCGACATCTACGAGAAGCTGGCATCGTCCAGGTGTTACCAGGCTCGTCAACTCCTCAACTAACAGAGCACGGCCTTGAGACTGTCTTTCGGATCTGCGGCCCGACGACCAACAGGGAGCCGTTGCCGCCGAGTACATTCACACGAATTATCGCCTCGAGAAAATCGCGGTGCTGGACGACAAGAGGACTGCTGCAGGGGGATTGTCGACGTGGTTGAAGCCCGGCTTCATCGATTGGGACGGCAGGTGAGCCGGCAAAGCTATGTTGCCGGTGAAAGGGGCTTCAGAGCCTTGCTCTCAAGAATGGAGAAGGACCGGCTGCGCGTCGCCTATATCGGCGGCTACCACACCGAAGTCGGATTGTTGGTACGCCAGGCAGCAGAAGCAAAAGCAGACCTCACGGTCATGGCGAACGATCCGCTGATGACCTCCGAATTCTGGGCCATTACCGGCAGCGCTGGGAATGGCACATTGTTTACCTTCATGCCCAACCCCGCTGGGAACGCCAATGCTGCCAGTGCGGTCGCCGGACTCAAAGCTTCCGGGCTGCCCGGTGAAGGCTACACACTATACGCTTGTGCCGCTGTGCAAGCCTGGGCAGAGGCGGTGAACCGGAGCGGCTCCTTCAATGCTGACCGGGTCGCCAGCGCGCTTCGTTCCCGACCGATCGACCGGTTCGACAAAAGGAGGGACAACTCGGCTTCTGGATTTTTGGTTTATCGCTGGCGCGACGGTCATGTCGAGCGTGTCAAGAAGTACTGATTTTCATGCAACGCAGCATTCCCCACGCGAAGTATCTCGAATGATGAGACGCCCTCAGAACGTTGTCGCAGCAATGCTCGCTAGCGCTTTTATATTCGCTGCTTTTGCAGCGTTTTTCGCGCTCGCTGCGGCGCTCGCAGAGCTACCGAGCGCCGCCCTGCCGAAGGTGCTACGCCCGATGATAGACAAATAGCAGCCCCCTTGTCTGATCCCGTCTGCAGCACTGGCCTCGGAGGCGGCCATTTACCGTTCTGCTAGGTTTGAAGGCATGCCCCTTATGCAGCCAGTGATCGAAGGTTGAGGACTAGGAAAGCGAAGCTAACGATTCTTTATGGACAAGCACGGATTTTGTTGGAGGCGTTCGCCTTCTGTCAGATTCGTGCCCGACCAGCATCTACGCATTCTCTAGCCTGGATTATATCGCGCAATCTCAGATCCACGAATGGAAGAGACAGCGGGACGGCACGAAGCAATCAGGCCCACTACCTAGACTATAGCCGAGTATACGGGTAGCGAGAGCTGGTGGATAGCCGGCGCCGGGATGCATGCCTCTCTTGGCCGCGGGGGCACCAAGGTTTTGGCGTCCAAGTCAACGCTACTCGTTCCGCTACTTCGTGCGCTCTCAAGCATGGCGGGTCATCAGCGGCTCAGCCGCCTGCCCGGGCATTCCCTATGCTTCCTAGCCCGGATAGCAGGAGAACCAATCAACCGGCTCCGATGAAGGCGGTGAGATTGCTCGCCTGCGCTATCAACGAACTGGATGCATCCCATCAACACTTTCTATTTTACTAATTGAAGCCAAACACCGCATAAGTCGATCGCCGGCTTACGGAAGGCAGTGTTCACGAATGTCGCGTGATAATGGATCACTTGGTCGCAGAGCAAATCACGTGCTTCTTGGCTGCTTCGAGCAATGTTTGACGGCAAGACACGTGGGGGCACGAATGCAGTGCGGTGACCAGTCGCAGTTGGCGCGCAATCTACACGACGTTGCCTGCCCCTTTGGGCATGATACTTGATTGCTCTAAGAAGACAGCTATCACGCACACTCGGCGATGGTAAATGCCTCCGCAGCGTAGAACTCGGGCAGGTGAGTTGGCCTTCGCAGGGGTGCGGGCTGGACCTTTCGCTCTGACCAGGCGGGTCGCCTCAACAGTCCGGCGCTGTTGCCGCGGCTCCAAGCAGAGCAGTACAATCAGCTGTGTGGCCCCGAACAGAGTCACCGCTGTTGCCGAACGCACTGGGCGGCTCGAGAATCCATTCAAATCCCGCGCCATCGGCAACGCTTTTCGTTTTTCCCTAGACGCTCATTGCACTTTTGCAATCCTTTCGCGGCACATATGTGCCCCCTCTTCCAGGGGACCGGAAGCGCCTCCTGTGCAGCAGTCATTTGTCCAGCGAAGCGTCCGCCGTTTGGCGAACGGGAAACGATACCTCTACTCCGCCTGTCTTGCATTTCACCACTTTGGAGAAATACCGTGGAACTTGACCCTTCCAATTCACGCATACAAAACCTCGAGGATCGCGTCGACCTGCAACTCGACATCGTGGCTGGGCTCATGCGCGAAGAAGGCAACGAGCTGGAAGCGATCCGATTACTTAATGCCCTCATAGGCCAAATGATCACCGCGGAACTGGAGCTCGGCCAGCTTGGCGATACAAGAACCGGCCACGGACGAATGCGATTGTCGCAAGACCGTGGCGTTTACCACCCCGAGGACCTTCAGATTCTGGGACGCCTTTTTGATCAGACTGTGGCGGCATTACCGGCCGCGCTGCGGACTTCCGCCAATCGATTGACGATCGCCAAGCTCATTCTTTCACGTGCGGCAGCGGACTGAGATTTCATTTGCGCTTTTTGGAGATTGATGGCGTTGAGCGGACGTTTATGGCTGGGCTGACAGTTACACTTAGGCCGCACACACCAGGGATCGACATTTGCTGTTTATGGGCTCACCGTCCGTAAGCGCGCCGCTTCCGCTGGCCTTTCATATGGCAACAGTTCGCCACCACTTTCGAAATCAGGCTTGCTCTATCTCACGCCGCCGGCGACGCATTCGATCTAGCTGGGCCTTGCTGTCCCTCGACGCCTTTCACGAGCTGCAAGTATCCAAAGCTCGGAAGCGCGCCGCCGATCCCACGCTGCGCCGGCTTTCCTACGCAACTCCGTATTGAACCCACACCGACGGCGCCCGGCCCTTCTTTGCCAAACGACTAAGAATCCGCCGTGGGGAAAGTGCAATTGCCCTTGCATCTCGTTCCCTCTCTTAGGCGCCTGACCGGTAACAAACACCACGGCCGGAGCAGAAAGCCACGCGCAGGTGAATATCACACGGCAATAGGCGTCGAGACTTGTCGCAAAGCAGACAAGTCTCATCCGGAACAGGCTACATCACCCCAAATCCGACGTCACAAGCGCCATTGCGGTTTGAACGCTTCTTGAGAGTGGGAAAAGAGTAGGCGGCCTTTTTCATCATGCTGGGCTTTAACCGCAACCCGTGGGGGCCGATCTTCCGAATGAAGGAAAAGCCACAATTTGGTGACCGACCAAGAGGCCCACGACGGCAATGAAGGGCACGACAACTCGTACTCGCTTCACTCTTTTCAGAATTTCTTCGAATTGCGCGGGCATTACGGCGTTCGGTCATCGCAACTTCAACAAGCATCTATATCCTCTCCTGAAGTCCCGGGAGTAGCGTGGAAGAGGTTGAAGAGCAGATGTCTTTCGTGCTGAGACACGCAACACAATCCGGTTGCTTTTGAGAAGGTACTTCCTTGTATCAGGATGTCGAGGAGCGTTAGAGATGGATCAGATCTTTTCCGAGCAGGTGCAGGTGCCAGATGCCGTTGTGAGCGTCGCATTTGACAAGGCTTGGAGCTTTGTCGAGAAGGATCCGCTGCTGGCACATAATCTGAAGGCCGTCCTTCATAGCCGATTGCGCACTTACCTCGAGTGCTCGATAAGAAACGGCGAACGGAATGCTTTGAATCTGGCCAACGAGGCGATACGCAACTTGCGGGCTGAACTGGCACCGTCGACCGGGCAATGACTCGCTTGTGCCTATTGCGGCGAGAGCATCCGGCGCCGTTAAGGCATTTAGGGCGCCTCATACGGTGGAAAATTCGGGCCAGTGCGTGGTCGAGCAGACTTTTCTCTAATCATGTGCGGCCCCGCTGAAACGAGAGCGCTCGAGAAAGCTGTTGCCTCTACAGCTCCTCTGGCGGCCGAGACCAGGAAGCTGAACACCAGGCCCAGACGGCGGCGAGACGGGGCGGCCGCGCTGGTATTCGCTCGCGCCAGGAAACCGACCACGGTGACCTTGAGCTCGGCACGATCTTGCGCAACTTCAAGCAAGAGCACTGTCTAGCACGCAGTGGGCTTCCCGACCCATCAATCAAGGTCGAAGTTGACGGACCATCGAGCTAGACTTGTGGTCGTTCCAGAGCCAAAGCGATCGAGCCTGCAATCGATCGGCATCGCGTTGCTCGCGATTGCAAGCGATAGCACGTCCGTGTTGCCGGAAGAATGACCTTAAGCGCCTGAGGCGTGCCATCGATCCAGTACTGTAAGTGCGGCTGGGCGTTGCCGCAGCTTAGCGACGGAAGGAGCCGAACACCTTTTGGCTTTGCTCCGCGTCGCAGGTGATCATGAACGATCATTTTCAAAGAGGATGATCCGCGCGAGGCGACCACTGCCGAGCCACAGCGTCTCGGTAGAAGCAAAGCAGCGGAAACCGCGAGCTCCGCAATCTGACGCCGCGGGCGATTGGGCACGTTTCTTTCCAAGACATGTTGTGCGCCAGTTACAGCAATTCGCGTTCATGTTGTTAAACGGCACGGTGCCTGGGGCACCTAAAGGAAACAACACGCGAATGAAAAAGATTCTTATTCTGACTGCATGCATCGGCGCACTCTGTGCGGCCGCCCCCTCATTCGGCACGGATCTGGCCGGGCAGCCCGTCAAGGTCAAGGCGGCACCGCTGCCGGTCGCGGCCCCGATTATCGATTGGTCCGGCTACTATATGGGCGCAAACGGTGGCTGGGGAACGAGCCACAATTGCTGGGATTTCAATGGCATCACTTCCGAGGGCTGCCATAATTCGACTGGCGGTACCGTTGGCGGCCAGATCGGCTATCGTTGGCAAATCTTCAACATGGTGTACGGCCTCGAAGGCCAGGGCAACTGGGCCGACTTCCGCGGCTCCAATGTCAGCACCGCCTTCCCGACAGACACCGTTGGCACCACGACAGATGCATTCGGCCTACTCACGGGCCATATCGGATACGCGTTCAATGCTGTGCTCCTTTATGGCAAGGGCGGTGCTGCGGTGACCAGCAACACCTATTACGTCAACTCGGTGGCAACCGGCACCGAGCTTGGCAAAAACAATGATGTGCGTTGGGGTGGCGTGCTGGGCGCCGGTGCCGAAGTCAGCCTCACGCCGAACTGGTCAGCGGGCGTCGAGTATAACCACTTGTTCATGCAGCGCAGCAACATAAGCTTCCCAGCGGCCCTTGGCGCGGATCGCGCGCACCAGGACGTCGATCTCATCACGGCACGGCTCAACTACAAGTTTGGCTGGCCGTTCGCCAGATAAAGATCTCCACGCGTTTGGATGAATCGGGACCCCGGCCCGCGGTCGGGGTTCTTTCCTCAGCTGTTCCTCTCCCTAGACCCCTGTCCGACGTCCCGAGCAAGCGGTGCGGGCTCATCTGAGCAAAGAATCACCCGCTGGTGGAGAGAGCCATGCTCCGACCAGTGAGCATTAGATCGGCCGATTCCACATCTTACCGACCTTACGAAGCCCCAGAACCTCACCCAGCGCGAGATGCAGACTTGCCCAAAGGAGGGTTATATCTGCGAGTTCACCGAAAGCACCGTGCTCAACTTGCCAGAAGCTGGAAGCCAAAGATGTGACAGTTGGCGGTCGTTCCTCAATTGAATTCAAAGAACATCGAGGCGAATAGCTATCGCGACTGCTTGAATCCGGCTGGTCGCACCCAGCTTTCCCATCGTATTCTTGACATGAAAATTGACTGCATTCTCGCTGATTTCCAGGATCATCCCAATTTCCCATAACGATTTTCCTTCTCCGACGCCATTGGCCGCATTCGTTGCTCTGCCGGCGACTGCGCCAGGATGATCGCATCGTCAAACAACCGAATAGCGTCATCATCCTTGCTCCGAGGCGATCGACAAAGTGCTCGCTGATGGCGAGCTGGCGAACTCGGAGATCATCGCCTGTCGTCCGTGCGGATCGACTCCATGCGAACACAAGGATGCTCCATCTTACTCATGCCGGCAGTGATAGAAGGGCCGAGGGCCCCGGGACTGTGCTGGCGACAAGAACCGAGCGCACGCACGGCTAGATGCTTGGGTCGGTTTAGCTTGCATGGCGAGAAAACGCAGTTGCGTCCGAACGGTGCTTCGCTTTGTCTCTCGGGCGAGCACGAGGAGATCTTGGGCTCTGAACTACACGTAAGGTAGAGCACGCACCTTTCAGTGCGAGACTCGATCTGCGTCTTGTCAGTACCAATTCCCTGCTTTGAGATGAAGACAACAGAAGTGTCATCTTTTTTCCCAATCTTGCGAATCATCCATCGCTAACCTGTCGCTGATTCTCGGCGTGTGACAGCGTCGGTGACGCGATCGATGAGCTGAACGGAAGATCCGATGCAGACGCCATACTCCCCGCATCGTTGTCCGGCATTTCATCGGGCCCGTCCGGCAGGCCCGGTACAAACGAACCGAACGGACAGAAATGGGCCACGTCAAAAACGCAACAAGCGATAGGCGCAGTCGCGAAACCTGTTTGATGCGGAAGACACTTTGCATGCGCATTCCAGAAGGAGAGGCCCCCAGATCGGACTAGCAAGTGCCATACCAACTGTTGATTTCGCCAAAATCAATCGTCGCAAAAGGACTTCGAATGCGGACGGTTGGTTGCGAGGTAGGTGCCTCGAAGCATTCATGACATGGGGAGGGAAGGCGACAGTACCATTGCGAGCTGCGGCACGGGGTAAGCTACAGCAACAAATGCAGCTCACCTCGGCAGCTCACCTCGGCCGCCCCCTCGAGTGCCGTCCTCTCAGGGCCTCAAACGCCCCCTATTGGGGCCCAGTCAACTACCAACCTCGGCAATTGATGGGAGGGTCCACACATGGCACTCGCTAAGGAACTTGAACTGACTACACCTCCGGCCGCACGATTCCGGCGAACCGCTTAGATCCGCCCCGAGCGGAAATACAATTAGGCCGCACCAGATGCACGAATCATGATGGGCTTGCTAATAAAACGGGCGAAGATCGTCGCCAAGATATGTGAAGCATGACTTCCCTGCTCTTCGCGATCATCTCCCTGCTATATGCGAGCGTTGGCCAGGCTGGCGGGACTGCATTCCTCTCGCTAATGGCTTTTTTTGGTATGTCATCGACAGAGACGCGCCCCACGGCGCTTGGTCTCAACATTGTCGTCGCGGCTTATTCTACTTGGCTGTTCAACCGCAACAAGGTCGTTGACTGGACAATCCTGCGCCCTCTTCTCTTTTCGTCAATGCCAGCGTCGCTTGCCGGTGGCTTGATTGTGCTCGAGGAGCACATGTACAAAACACTAACCGGACTCGTTCTTCTTCTGGCGAGCGCAGTGATGATCATGCAGCGGGGACGAGCTGTCGATCGCGTCGGCGAAATTCCGCTCCGGGAAAGCGTGAGCATTGGCGCGGTCCTTGGCCTCGTTTCTGGCCTGACTGGGGTGGGCGGCGGTGTGTTCCTCGCCCCGACGCTCATCGCACTGAATTGGGCATCACCGAGGCAGACCGTCGCGCTATCACCCCCTTTTATCCTGGCCAATTCCACAGTCGGCTTCGTCGGAGCTCTTTTCACCGGGCAATTTCCCTCTCCGGATTTGGCTCTATACGCTATCTTCACGCTGGCGGGGGCGGTCGCTGGAGCAGTAATCGGCCTGAAATGGTTGAGCCAGACAGCCATCAGATTCATACTGGCGGCCGTTCTGCTCGTTGCCGGCATTCAATTGGTTCGCGCTTAAAGTGGAAACGCGCATCTTTCATGCGGGCGATCCCAGCGCGGTCAGATCGAAGTACAAGGTTTCTGCGAGCCGCGGCTCAAGCCTGGTCCGAGCGCCTTGCCCAACACTGAAAGCCGCCAACACGATCGCGAAAAGCCGTAGGGTCGAGCGAGGGTGAGGCGGATCCGAGCGCGCTCCGCATCGTCCTGAGGCGGACGGTCAGTACTAGATCGCATCCGATTCGCGCTTCCAATCGACCTGCAGGATCAACGTCGGGCAGGCCGGGCGAGCAAACGAGGCGTACGCCGATCTCGGCTATGGCCTGGCGCGACGCTTCAATCAAGCGTGCCGGACGAAGAGCACCTGATCGATGGCGATCCGGCAAGCTCTCACTACCCTGAGGACCGCGCCAGGGTGCGCATTCGACTTGGTTAGGAGCGATAGGGCGATGAACTCTCAATATAGTATTTCTGCAAGGCCGCGCAATCTCCTTTCTCGCGCGCGTGTGGGCTGCGTCCTCATGGAGAATATTACGAAGATGATGTCCACGCTCGATTGGTTTTCGAAACAGACACTTTATCGATCCAGTGTGAATGGACTGGAACGCCAGGATGCGAATCCCATTTTCTGTAATCATGAGGCACAACCTTACACCCCGGCTCCTGCATACATGGCCTCCAGCTCGCAGCGTAGGAATGTTTTGTGACGGGATGATCGACGCCTCACCAGGCGACTTATGTGGAACCGAATCTGGAGGTCCATCGCATTGATGCGACGCCAATGAAGACTCGCTGCATAGATATGCGATCTGGCCGATCAACAGCTGCAACGGCGTTATCAGAAACAAAACGCCTCAACCGATGAAGCAGAATAGAAAGTACAGCAAATCGTTCCGAGCTCGCGTTTGCCATCAGCACGACGTCCAACTCGTTGTGAGTTAGTGACATGTATTTGGATCTGAACGAGACGCCGGCGAACCAAGGCGTCCCGACGCACTTTGCCGGGGGCGTGAAGTGCGCCGGGGCCACCCCAACATCATCAGTACATCCGTGATGATGCTTGCGGCAATGAGACAAGCAGCGTGGCGGAATTGAGGCTCATTGATTTTATGCTGGAAACCAAAAAAGTTTTTCGTGAGCTGCTACAAAAGACTTGAATCGCACGCAGCGTCACGTGCTGCAATCGCACATCGCACATCGCACATCGCGCTCTGCTCTAGCAAGTCACTTATCTCCGTGACGCTCCGGCCTTGAACGGGAGGCATCCGTCGATTGCGGAGCAACCACGTCGGCCTTTCCTCGGAAGTCCAGCAACAAGCTCAGCTGCCCTGCTGAGGTTTTAAGATCCCTGTTTCCGTCGCAAAAAGGCAGCACGCCAGGGGGAATGCGGAAACGACGCTGCCCGATGAGCGATTGATACTGCGCACGGCTAGTCGCGGTACACCGCGCTAATTCGAGCGTCCTCGTAGAAATTCATATGCCACCATAAACGTCCGAATAATTGCGGACGAGCGGCGCTCACTTCCAGGCATGAACCCCAACGCTGCGTTTGGCCGTGACGTCGAGAGCAGGCCAGATCTCAGGAACCGTTAGACGCGTTTGACATAACGCAAAGACATAACAGTGGGCATCGGTCAGCTTTATGCCGCTCGACCATGAGAAAGTTAGGCTTTGCAGACGTATCTCCTGAACAAGTATTGCGACGCTCGCCTGCCTTGGTACACCATATACCCGACCGTGCCGGATTTCTCCGCGACCGTCGGTGCTAAGACTTGTGAGACATGGTTGAGGCGGCTGCCGCCCGACGATCCCGTGTCGCTATACATCCACGTTCCGTTCTGTCGTGCTATCTGTTGGTATTGCGGCTTCCCTACAAGCCTCACTCGCAGCGAGCGACCGATCCGCAAGTACTTGGCGACGCTGCATGCCGAGATACGTTTGGTCGCAGAGCAAGCGCCTCGCGCGCTGCCGGTAAGCGACGTGCATTTCGGCGGCGGGACGCCGACTACTATTGCACCGGCCGATTTTCTCGCCTTGATGGCACTCCTGCGACGCTGCTTCGCGTTCAGCAAATCAGCTACCATCGCCATAGAAATCGACCCACGTGCGTTCACAGCCGAGATGGTTGAAACATTACAAGTGGCCGGCGTCAATCGCGCGAGCATCGGCGTGCAAAGCTTCGACGGGGTGGTTCAGAGGTCGGTCAACCGCGTCCAGAGCGAGGTGCAGACGGCGTCTGTCGTCGAAAGCCTTCGCCAGCATGGGATAAGCCGCATCAATTTCGACCTCCTCTTCGGACTGCCGCATCAGACGGTGCGATCTTGCGTGGACTCTACACGGACGGCTCTGGCCATGCGGCCAGACCGGCTTGCAGTTTTCGGCTATGCTCACGTCCCCTCCTATATGAAACGTCAGCGCCAGATCGATGAGACGGCGCTGCCGGATAATCTCGCCCGCGCCGAGCAAGCCGCGGCTATCGCAGATACGCTGGTCTCGGCTGGCTACCGCCAGATCGGGCTCGACCATTTCGCCCTGCCCAACGACGAGCTCGCGCTGGCGCAGAAAGCCGGTCAGCTTCGCCGCAACTCCCTGGGCTATTCGGCTGATACCTGCAAAACCGTGATCGGCTTAGGTCCGTCAGCCATCGGCCGTCTGCGTGAGGGTTACGTTCAGAACGAGAGCGCAACCGCTTCCTATCACCAACACATTCAGGCTGGTCGTCCGGCAACCTCAAAAGGCTACTGCCTCTCCCCCGAAGATCGCCTCCGCGCCGCAATTATCGAGCGTCTGATGTGCGATTTGCAGGCCGACGTACCAGCGATCTGTGCTGCTCACGGATTTGATCCAATTCCTCTTCTCAATTCGGCCGACCGGCTGGGAATGCTCGCCGAAGACGGGATAGTGGACATTGAAGAGGGATTCATTCGGGTCAAGCAGGAACACCGGTTTCTCGTTCGTGCTGTTGCTGCCGCATTCGACACCTATCTCGACCGTATCCCTATTAACTAAGCCGCGCATGTGAGCAGATCTCAAACATTTAAGCTCTTCGCGACGGAATGATCTGAAGAGGCACCTCCGGCAGACAGGCCAGATTTCGAGGATGCAGCGGCGGTGTCATGACAACGATCTTTCAGATATGGCCTCAAACCGGGAGGGCTGACTAAAGGGAAGCTGATTTGAAGGAGAAGCGCAGCGGATTCCGCCGTTCAGGGCCACGGCTCGATCATGCCGAAAGGGCTCTGCCCCACCTCCCCTTGACTGCTCTTGATGATGGTGACGGCCTCAGCGACGTGCCGCTGGAGACGCCGGCGCCCGCACCAGCTTCGGGAAATTTACGGCTGGAGGCAGCTTTGCGAAGCTACGGTCCACCTCCTCGAGCACAGTTGGACACTCGACGACGCCTGCAGCGTCCCAGACTCAAGGCTCGGCTGTCTTCGGTCCGGCGATCACTGGCGCGCCTCCGACGGAAACAGGTCCCTGTGGTTTGGACCGCCCGAAGCGTTTCCTGGCGGCGCTCGAAACAGCCCGGGCTGGCGACAAAGGAGGCTCGGAAGCAGCAGAAGGGACAGGTGTTGAACTCTGCAGCGCATCGATCCGCGAAGTCAGTATGGTGATCTGATCCAGGACCCCTTTGAGGACATCCCGCTGGGCATCGATCCGGCGGTTGAGTTCTGCGATCTCATCACCATTTTTCTGCTGTGCCCACTTTATCTCGGACAAGGATGCCCTGTCCTCCG
Source organism: Bradyrhizobium genomosp. I (2014) (assembly GCF_000261685.1). GTDB lineage: Bacteria > Pseudomonadota > Alphaproteobacteria > Rhizobiales > Xanthobacteraceae > Bradyrhizobium. The sequence goes on from NZ_AJQE01000375.1 coordinate 21,546, forward strand.
GTGGCAGGCTCATCGTTGAAGCGACTTCGCTGCTTTCCGGCGTCTCGACAGGCTCTTCAAGGTTAGCCCAAAGCCAGGCGCTAGCAGCACACGAGCCGACGAGGATAAGCGGGAGCACCAAAACCGGGAGAATCCGTCTTGACGGCCCGTGCAAGAGCGGCCGCAAGTCTGAAGCGGCCGCTTGATCAATCAAGTCCATTGTCCCTCGCTCAAGATCTCGTTCCAGCAGGCTTATTTTGTCGACGCGATAGCTCGCGATGCTCCCGCGTTCCAGGAGCTGCCAGCGTCGACAATAATCAATCTTGGTGAGCTTCCCGATCGGCTGCGCCTACTCCTATGAAACGCTCCTTCTTGAGCAACGCGACAATTTGCGCGCGTTCTCAATGATAGCGCCACCAGCGAGCAATGGTTCTCGTCGTAGTCGGCGATGGCGCAGCATTCTCTCATCATTCAGAAGAACCTTGCAGATTTTTTACCGTGCCCCGGCACGAATGCAAACCGTCCACTGATTCCTGCAAGTGTTCGATGGAGCCCCGCCTCACGCATTGCCCAGACCAGCAACCTCGTCTGGGACGCGCCACGTAAGCGCCACGGCTGATCGGCCGAGCCGCAATGGCGCGATTGGACCGGCAAACATTGCACCTGATCAACTACCAGTTCCGGCAGGTTGTTCGAGATGACGGGCACGTGGCAAGCGTAACCAACGAACGCCGCGCACATCAAGGTTTTGGATGCAAGACAGGTTTTGCCGCGCCGACGGCAGAAAGCAACTGCTCGCCGATATCCGCCAAAGCTGCTCGATGGCTGATTCCTCCGGTCCCCTGCGCTATCACGTTGGATGTTGTGGTGTGGTTGCCGCGCGCGCAAATCCAAAAGCTCTTCGGCCTTCAAGCCCGCCGATCGTCTCGTGTTTCGCTGACAACGATACCAATGAAACGCTTCGTGAAGCCAAGCCTCTTGCACGGCTAGCCTTGCTTTCGGGTGGCTGCCGTTTGGTCCAGAAAGCCGCCTTCGATGCAGATGCGCACCACCGCCAGACTCGCCTGACGCACAGTGAGCAAGGTGGACATTCGCAACGCTTTGGCGGCCAGGACAGAACGCTCCGCGCGCTCGTGAGCATTTGCCGAGCCAGCGCTCTCCGCTGGCTCTGGGCGCACCGGCGTCACGCACAACCAAAGTTTCGGACCAGATCATCCTCGCGCCGCGAGCTGAGAGGTTCAGGAAGCCTGAGTGGCTCTGTTCGGATAGATCGAGTTCTGGCTCGTCCCCCTCCCCCACGGACGCGAAACGACAGCCGCGATGCCGCTTGCTCGTCATTGCGAGGAGCGCTGGCGACGAAGCGATCCAGACTGCCACTGCGGGGGGGTCTGGATTGCTTGGCTGCGCTTGCAATGACGATGTGGAAGCAGGCGCGTGCCACACGCCGCCGCGAGCTCACTTCGGGCCAATCAGGCCGCATATTCATGGCCGGCAGACATGGACCCGAACTACGCCATGCGTGATTGCCTTCTTGCGACGACCTCGCCCCGGACATACTCGGCTACGGCAGCACTTTCTTTCAATTTAAGACCAAGGGGCAAGCAATCTGGGCTTGCTATCGCACTTTCGCTAGCGGCTTGTCTGGTCGGCAATCCCGTACTGGCACAAACCGCGAGCGGACTTGATCCTAGTAACCACCCTGTGGATCAGGCCAGCAAAAGAGGAAAGACTTCCGACCGGGCCGCAAAGCTCCCGATCGACCTGATCTGTCAGGCAATCCGCCCTCCTGCCCCGGCGCGAGCAGCAGGTCCCGGAGTGCCTTTGGAGAAGCGCGGCAATGCGGACAGGGCTGCTCAGACGAGACCGCAAAAAACGATCGATCCCTTCCAAAGGTACGACAATCTGCGTGAAAAAGGGTTGTGGTTCCCCATCCCTGGTCCTGCAGATACGATTGATCAGGACAAGGGGGGCGTTAGATCTGCGCTGGCGGACGTCGGCATCGGCTATATCGGGTGGACACATAACTCCTTTGCAAGCAACCAGCTACCGCATGCAGCCAGAAGCACTATCGCAAACCAGCTCTATATGGGCCAGAATCCGACTTTCGCGTCGGCGAACTTCATGATCGTCACCTACGATCTGAGCCGGTTTGGCATTGCCGACGGACAGATTGTCGTAGGGGCCGAGCAGCAATACTGGACGTGGGATCGCCCAGGGCCAGATCGGGTGGGACTCAATACGCTCGCCTACTACCAGACTTTCTTCAACAGGACACTAGAACTCAAACTTGGCTACCTCAGAAACCAGAATGAATTCACCGGCACATTGTTCGGAGGAATCACAGGATCGAACATGTCTGCCTTGTTCCAGGCTGGGATGAGCACCAATGCCGCGCCCACGCCAGCGGCCAACTTGAAGTACAATTTTGACGCTCGCTTGTACAACAAGGTCTCCGTCCAGCGCTCAATCAGTCCAGATGGTGCCTATGCCCATATAACCGAGAATCCCACCGGCTTGAAATGGAGCACGGCCAATGCAGGCATCCTTCTTGTCGAAGAAGCCGGCTACAAGAGCAAGGCTGCTCCCGGCGTACCCGACACGTGGCTGCGGGCGGGCGTTGGTTTGAACAGGAGCCGCTACACGAATTTGGCGGATCCCAAGCAACAAAGGGAGAGCGGAAATAATTTTCACTACATCGCTGCGGACAGGCAGCTCTGGCAGAGTGACGCCCTTGGGTCGCCGTCTCGCGGCATCTACGGCGGCTTCTCCGTCATGGGAGCTCCACCTGAGCGCAACAGGATCAGCCGGTATTACGAGCTTCGTCTTTATGCAAAGGGACCTTTTGATAGCCGGCCCAGTGATCTGATTGCTCTCGTGGCGACCAACACGGCCTGGAGTAAGCTTGCAGTGGATGCTGCTCTGGCAAAAGGCCAGCTTGCGCACCGCGATAGCACAGCAGTCACGGGAACATACATCGCGCATCTCGCTCCGGGGATATATGCAAGCGTCGGACTGTCATACATTCATTACCCGACAATCATCACACACACGCCCCAAACGGAACACGCGCTCAATCTGTTGATATCTACGTTGATATTCTTCTGATCATCGCAAGCGCCGTTCTGCTCCGACGTTATCGTGACGCATGGGACCGAACCCTACCACGGCAAGTCGGCTAAGCGTGACAGAAACGAGAGCGCGACCTTCGACCGAGCAACGAGCACCACTTTATCGGCATGGGGAAGGACCTGGACGATCGTAAGCTCGGGGGAAACCAGCGAGCGGAAGGCATGGAGCAAGGGCGAATCGCGGGCATCGATTGCGATTCTGATCTTATGACCTTATTCGCGCCCGTGAATTCCGCAACCCTCACCAAAGAACCAAATTGCATGAGACGAGGCGGTCTCGCGGGCGCCGGCATCACCGCGTTGATGAGCCGCGAGGCCGTTTGCTACGACAATGCCCCGATGGAGAGCTTCCTCCATACACTGGTTCGTCATCGCAACCATAACCGCGCCGACGCCCAGCGCATTATCTTTGCTTTCATCGAGGGCTTCTACGAGCCGAACCCGGCTCCATTCCGCCATCGATATATCGCCCGATCGAGATGGAGCTAAAAGCCGCTTAAACCCCTCCACTCTTTCGGGGAAGATCAGACTGCCCTAAATTTAGAGCCGAGTCATCTGGATCGACGGATACTGGCGACGGTATGGATTGATCATCGAGCAATCGCCAAAGCTCCCCTGGAGAGAATTGCTCTAGATCGAAACTAAGCCCTTCTGGACCGGCGGAGAACGACGGGGCAGGGTGTTGGCGCAAGTCATCCTGCAAGTCCTTTTCTAGTCGCTGAAGCTCCTCTGAGGGGACGGAGACGGGGGACGGCATGGATTGATTATCAAGCAATCGCCGAAGCTCCCCTGGAGAGAATTGCTTTAGATCGAAACTAAACTCTTCTGGATCGGCGGAGAACGACGCGGCAGGGTGTCGGTGCAACTCGCCCTGTAAGTCCTTTTCCAGTCGCTGAAGCTTGTCCGAAGGGACGGAGGCTGGTGACGGAATGGGTTGATGATCAAGATGATCCAGCACTTGCAAAAGCTCCCACTGATGAAGCTGCTCGGGATTGATCGCGACGTGCCCTTGGACGAAAGCCGACGGGGCGGGTTGATCCTCCTGCCCGTCCCGAAGCTCCTCTCGCCGACTGCTAGCTTCGTACGAGGCCCTGTGCTGTGCAGCGGCGTCGCCGATGAGCGTCGGTTCCATCAGTGCCGCGCTTTCGGGATGGATGGGGGCCACGTTCGGGGGGCGGGCGCGACCGCTCCGTTGGCGTACGATGACTTCGCCCGTCGACCGAAAGGTGCGGAGATGGTCTAATGCTACAAGGAGGATTTTGGGATTTCCCTTTCCGACGAACTCGTATACGTCACCGCCATTGCTCAGCGACTTATTGTCCTGCCGAGCAACAATGCTCGGTCTGCGTTTTGCGAAGAGCCAACGGCTAAAGCTAAGAAGAGCGCCTGCATGTTGCTTCGCCCCACCGGCGACCATCCCGCCTTTGATGAGAGCCTCCTCAAGCCTCAAGATTTCGGGAGCATCCTCGGATAAACAGGCCGCTTGTCCAACTGATGCCCCCGTACCACAATCCCAGTTGATTGAGCCGGCTACATCGCGGAGGCTGCTGACATTGCTCCACCACCGCCTGAATTGGCGAACTCGCTCAGCTGCTGCTCAATGGCAACGCCTTGCGGACTTTTTAGGGCCCTTGGCCTCTTCGCTGCTCTCAACTCAGCTGTGTTACGCTCATCGTTGATGAGGACCTCGCTTGGCAAGAGGTTGCTCCTGGCAAGTGCACTCATCGGCTCGGCCGGGGACTGCTGGTGTAGCTAGACACATTGGTAGAGGGCCTACCGCGTGGCCCACCGTCAGGGATCGCGTTATCGGCTTCGCGCACCTCGTTTAATTGCTGCTCAAAGTCGTCTTGCCCGGATCGGTCGGGTTGATGCTCTTGCGAGACCTGTACCGCGGCCCGGCAGTTACGTCAAAATTGTGCGGTTCCACATTAGCCTCTCGTCATGCAATCAATTGAGCTAGTCCTACTATGAACAAACTTTCGAGAATCTGACGAGCCGTCGCCCGCGGCTCTCAATCGTCGCGCAACTTCATGCCGAAATCCTCGACTTGCGCGCCACCGGTCTGTCGCCGCGCGGGATCGCGCCGCAGATCGCCATGAGCGTGAGGACTATCGAACGCTGGCTTGCTGCGGGCGGTGAGCCTGAGCGCCGGCGGCCGCCCGCACACTCTGTCCTCATTGATCCTTTTCGAGATTATTTATAGCGCGACGATCTGGGTCGGAAGA
>NZ_AJQE01000376.1 GCF_000261685.1 Bradyrhizobium genomosp. I (2014)
TGACGATCGCGAAGCGCCCCTTTGGCAGGGGCCGGGATGTCGCGTGTATGCCATAAATCCGAAATTCGGAAAAGTGAAATATCTTTGCGACGAGGGCTTGACCAGGGTGTTTTGCCCGACGCCTCGCGAGCGGTGGGCCCGGTCTCCACTCGTCATTCCGGGGCGCCCTGAAAGGGCGAGCCCGGAATCCATCGCACGTCGAAGCATGCGGCCCGATGGATTTCCGGGCCCGCGTGCTTGCGCCCGCATCCCGGAATGATTGTAGGTGTGGTGACGGAACTTCAGTCCAACGGCAACGTCGCCTTCCCTTTAATCGGAAGCGCAGGCCCCGCCACCCGAGACCGCTATTTCAGCGGCAGGAATAGATCCGCGGTCGCCTCGTGATCGGGGACTTCCGGGACGAAGCTCAGTCGCTGGCAATAGATCGGGAAGTCGCGTGCTTCCTCGCCGCTGGCCGGGAGCCAGTCGCGATAGAGGTAGAGCGCGGCGGGCTCCAGATTGCCAGTGTTGCCGACGACGCGCAACACGGCGCAGCGTCCGCCGGGAATTTCGCCGCACCTGATCGCTTCGCCGTTCGGCTCGATCGGCTGGTCGGTTCCGACACAGAGGTCGACGCTATAGTCGGCAGGCGAGGCAGGCCGCCGCTCGGAACGCCAGACATTGAAGGTCGGGCTTGTCCTGGGATGCAGGCCGGCGGCTTTGCGCCAGGCGATGAAGCGCTGGATGGTGGTGGGCAGCGTCGCCGGCTCGCCCCGATGCTCCATGATCGCGACTGCCGTCGTCGGCACGTCGCGGATCGTCACGTCGTCGGTCGTAAAGGTCTTCTGCATGAACTTGCTCCTCGCGTTGTCGAGAGGCCCGAAGGCCGCAAGCCACGGCTCCCAATCGGGAGACTTCCGGAACGACGACGGCGATTGGCCGAACCGTTGCCGAAAGGCGCGGGCGAAGGCGTCAGGTGCGTCGTAGCCGGCATCCATCGCGATGTCGGTGACGCTCTCGGCGTCGCCGTAGGCCAACCGGTATGAAGCGCGCTTCATGCGGGCCAGCTGGATATAGCGATGCACCGACAGCCCGAAGGTCGCCGTGAACTGCCGGTGGAAGTGAAACTTCGAATAGGCTGCGACGCCGCTCAGCGCATCCAGGTCCAGATCGTCGTCCAGATGCCGGTCGATGTGATCGAGCACCCGCTGCATCCGGGCATGGTGGTCTTGAAGCGCCGCCGTCATCGTTCCGTTCTCCGTGGCAGCACCAGCTAAAGCGCGGGCGGGCTTCACGTGCTCGACCGATCTTGCGGTTTTGCCACGGGCGGCGGAACGTCGCCAAGCTAGTCCGGCGCGAAATCCGCTAAGGCGGCGCAACTCCTCGGGTTGCAGCAGCTCGATCTCGCTGCCCCCAGGCGATCAATCCACGATGCCTCAGCTCCTGGATGGTGCGATTGACGTGGACGATCGACAGTCCGCAGGCATCCTCGACGTGCCGCTGCGTCCTGCAGACGCGCGATGAACTTTGGATGCGGCATGCGTGCGTGCTGCTTCAGTCGTTCGGCGGCCTTGATACTTCGGCGAAGCGCCGCGAGAGCTTGGCGAGGGTCCAGTTGGAGACTGGCTCAGAGCGGAACTCGCGGATGGCGCGGGCGAGTTCCCGATCCGACATCGGCCGGACCGGCTCCTTCAACGTGCCATTCTCGAAGGCATCGCTGATGAAGTCGAGGTGCGCGCTCGTTTCAGATGCGAACAGGGTGCGGATGCGCTCCAGAATGGTCGTAGGGCTCATGAGACGGACGGGCTCGGTGCGCTTGCGAGTGATCGGTGGGATGCGACCCGGGCCGATCGCAAACCGGTTAGCAACCTGTGCTTCCGACTTGCGTTCTAGTCCGCTGAACCCAAGCCAGGCGTATCATTTGATAGACCCGGCGCGATTTTTGGCGGCCCCATGGAAAAAGCCCACGACGTGCTGATCCGGAACCTTTGCGGGCACACCGCGCTCACCGCGGAGGATATCGCCGAGATCCGCACGCTCACTTTCACTGTGCGCGATTTCCTGCCGAACGAGGACTTCATCCGTCAGGGTGACCGACCCGAGCATTCGGCGCTGGTCGTGTCCGGCATGGTCGCGCGCTATCACCTGCTCGGCAGCGGGCGGCGGCAATATCTTGCGTTCCACCTCACCGGCGACCTGCCGGATGCGCAGGGCCTGTTCATCGACCAGATGGACCATGGATTGAGCGCGCTGGGGCCGGCCTCGGTCGCCTTCATCCCGCATCGCGAATTGTTCATCGCGTTCCGGCGGCGGCCGACCTTTAGCTTGGCCGTGTGGCGGGAGACGTTGCGCGATGCCGCGATCTTCCGCGAGGCCATCACCAACAACAGCGCCCGGCCGATGCAGGCGCGCATGGCGCACTTGTTTTGCGAGCTGTTCTACCGCGCCCGCGAGGCAGGACTCGTCCGTGGCAATCGTTGCCGCGTGCCGATCAGCCTGGCGCAGCTCGGCGAGACGCTGGGCATGGCGATCGCAACGGTGAACCGGACGCTCGCCGAGCTCAGGCGGAGCGGAGCAATGGATCTGCGGGACGGCGAGCTGATCGTGCTGAAATGGCGCGAATTGCGGCAGCTCGGAGATTTCAGTCCGATCTATCTGCATCTGAAGCGCCAATCGCTGCGCCAAACCTGAGGTCCTCTTGCGAGCGATCAGATGCGATCAAATGCTAGTCGCCGGCGGTGGCCGCGCCCAGCACTTCGTCGAAGTGCTTCTTGACCCAATCGTTGCAGCAGCAGGCCCTGGCGTCGAGTGCCGGTGCGTCGAGGATCATGATGGCGCCGCGGCGGGTGGCGAGGATGCGCCTCGCCTTGAACATCTGGATGACACGGCTGGCATAGCTGCGGGAGACGCCCAGCATGCCGGCGAGCTGCTCGTGGGTGAGGGGGATCTCGGCCCCGCCGATCCGATCCTGCGTGGAGATGATCCATTTGGCGGCGCGCTGCTCGATCGAATGCGCGGCGTTGCACGCCGCGGTTTGCAGCAATTGCGCGAACTGGCAGTCGGCATAGCGCGAAAAGATCTCTTGCAGCGCGGCCGACCTCTGCTGCGCCTGCTCGAGCGCGCGCAGCGGCAGTCGGACGAGCGTGCCGCTCAGCTTCACGACGATGCGGGAATAGGCGAGCGAAGCATTGCGGCCGGCGGCAACGCCCACCGCCCCCTCGCGTCCCACCAGCAGGCTCTCGACCTCGCGATCGTCCTCGACCGGCACGGCGAACGACACGAGCGTGGGACCGCAGGGGAAATGAATGGCCGCAACGGCGTCGCCGGCGTGATGCAGGATATAGCCCATCTCGACTTCGACCGGTTGGAGGTGGGGGGCGAGGAGTTCGAAGTCTCGGGAGGTGAGCTGCCGGAGCAGATCGTTCTGGGGCCGACCGGTCACAGTTTCTTCTCTTGGCTGGCCGGGAATCGGCGCCGATCAGAACCCTACGTTTCCGTGACGGAACCGACGGTTCCAAAGTGCACACAAGGGCTTCTTGAACGGTTGAGAATTGCCGAGTCGGAAGTGGCGGTTGCGTGCGTGCAGGTCCGGCAGCGTTGATCTCGCCGAGTCTGTTCAGAAGTGAACATAGTCGGCCTGCGGATCGGCGTGCCGTCCGGCTGCCAAGCGTCTTACCCCGTGCGCTTTGCACGGCGGGCCCGAGGGGCGGCGATGAACATCACCCGACGCGTGCTCGGCCATCGCCCGCGGGATGGCGTTGGGCCGCATGCGCGCGGAAGGCGTCGATCGCCCTGTTGGCAAGCATCAACTGCCGGCGTTCGCCGGTTCGAATCTGGGCTTCGATGGCGTCGAGCAGGAAATTCGCACTCTCGTCCGGCGGGCCGAGCTCGCCGCTCTGCTCCAGGCAGCTCCAGGCGACGAAGAATGCGCTTTCAACGGTGCAACGGATCGACATGCGCTGCCAACGCGGCGCGGCCGAAGGCGTTCCGTGCGGCGGGCGAGACTTGCGTCGGGCCCGCCGCTGGAGTGGATCAGTTCTTCAGCACGATGCGGCCGACGACCTTGCCGGCGCGAAGCTCGTCGATCCATTTCTGCACGTCGCCCATCGGCTCCTCGCGCATCGGCGTCGGCTTGATCTTGCCGGCGCGTGCGAGCGCCATCAGCTCGTGGGCCTCACTGAGCGTGCCGACCATGAATCCTTCGATGGTCATGCGCTTGTAGACCCATTGCACCATCGGCAGCGTGAACTGGCCGCCCATCAGGCCGGAGACCACGATCTTGCCGCCGCGCGCGGCGACGGCGACCGCGAAGGCCATCGACTTCTCGTTGCCGGCGAAATCGACGATCTCGTCGAAGCCGCCTTCGGTCTCCTTCAGGATGCGCTTGATCACGTCGGGCTCGGACGGGTCGTAGGCGACTGCGGCGCCGTTCTTCAGCGCGGTATCCCGGGCGGCCGGCGAGAGGTCGGCGACCGTGATCGGCTGCTTGAACATCGCCTGCGCGAACGACAGGCCCATCATGCCGACGCCGCCGAGGCCGATCAGCAAGAGGTTGCGCTGGCGCGGACGGTCGACCAGGCGCTTGAGCGCGCCGTAGGCGGTGACGCCGGAGCACATCAAGGTCGCGGCCTGGTTGACGGGAAGGGGATCGTAGTCGAGCAGGTATTTCGCGTCGGGCACCAGCACGTGGCTGGCGAAGCCGCCGTCGATGGAGACGCCGAGGAAACGCTGCTTGACGCAGAGGTTCTCGTCGCCGTTCTGGCAATCGCGGCACTGGCCGCAGCCGATCCATGGGAAGACGGCTTTCCTGGCGCCGACGAGGCCGGCTGCTACGTCCGGGCCGACTTCGTCGACGACGCCGGCGATCTCGTGGCCGAGGGTGAAGGGCAGCGTCATGCCGCGCGTGGTGTCGAGCTTCTTGCCGCCGCCGAGATCGGCATAGCCGTCCTGGATGTGCAGGTCGGAATGGCAGAGGCCGCAGCGCTCGATGCGCACCAGCACTTCACGGCCTTGCGGCTTGGGCGTGTCGACGATGGTCTCGCACAGCGGCGCATCGAACTTGACCAGGGACTGCCGACGCATCAACGCCATTTTCTTTCCTCCGGAATTTGCGCCAAAGCGTTCGCTTCGGTTCGCCATTTGAGCATGATCTGATCGGAAAACCGCTTCACGCTTTGCGCTAACGCGGCCCTTCGGGTCCGGATCATGCTTCTCTCACGTTTCGCCGCGTATATCGGCCAATTCGCGCGCCATGGCAACAAAGCCGGAGATCGGAATGGTCTCGGCGCGCCGCGTTGCATCGACGCCGGCGGCGCTCGCCAGCCGTGCGGGATCGACGCCGAGCGACTTCAGGCTTTGCCGCAGCATCTTGCGGCGCTGGCCGAAGGCGGCGGCTGCGACCTGTTCGAGCAGCTTGCGCTCGCACGGCAGCGGCTCTGCGCGCGGCACGAGGCGCACGACGGAGGAGGTGACCTTCGGCGGCGGCACGAAGGCGGACGGCGCAATGTCGAACAGGATCCTGGTCTCGCAGCGCCAGTTGGCGAGCACGCCGAGCCGGCCATAGGCCTCCTCGTTCTCGCGCGCCACGATGCGCTCGCCGACCTCGCGCTGGAACATCAGGACCATCATCTCGTACCAGGGCGGCCAGGGCTCGATGGTGAGCCAGTTGATGAGAAGCTGGGTCGCGATGTTGTAGGGCAGATTGGCGACGATTTTTGCGCGGTCGCCCGAGAGCAGCGGACGCGGATCAAAGGTCATGGCATCGCCATGCACGATCTCGAGCCGGCCGGGATAGCGCGCCGAAATGTCCTGCAAGGCGGGGATCGCGCGCTCGTCATGCTCGATGGCGACGACCCGTCTGGCGCCGAGTGCGAGGAGGGCCCGCGTCAGCCCGCCCGGGCCGGGGCCGATCTCGACGATCGTCGCCTCGTCCAGCGGCGCGGCCGCGCGCGCGATCCGCGCGGTCAGGTTGAGGTCGAGCAAGAAGTTCTGGCCGAGCGACTTCCTGGCCGATAGCGCATGCCGTCGAATGACCTCGCGCAGCGGCGGGAGGTCGTCGATCGCGCCCATCAGCTTTGCGACGCGGCCATGCGGCGCGCAAGCTTGAGCGCCGCGATCAGGCTGGCCGGATTGGCCTTGGCCGTGCCGGCGATGTCGAAGGCGGTGCCGTGATCGGGCGAGGTGCGGATGAAGGGCAGGCCGAGCGTGACGTTGACGGCGTCGTCGAAGGCGACCGTCTTGATCGGGATCAGCGCCTGGTCGTGATACATGCAGACCGCGCAGTCATAGGTCTGTCGCGCGGCCTCGTGGAACATGGTGTCGGCGGGCAGCGGGCCCCTGGCCTCGATGCCGTCGTTGCGCAGCACTTTCAGCGCCGGCGCGATGACGGTCTGCTCCTCGTGGCCGAGCGATCCGTCTTCGCCGGCATGCGGATTGAGGCCGGAGATCGCGATGCGCGGCTTTCCGATGCCGAAGCGGGATTTCAGTTCGGCGGCGACGATGCGTACGGTCGAGACGATCAGGGCGCTGGTGAGCTGGGCCAGCGCGTCGCGCATCGAGACGTGGATGGTCACCGGCACCACAGCGAGCTGTGGCGACCACAGCATCATCACCGGCTGCGGAACGCGGCCGTTCTCTGCGGCAAGCTCGGCGAGGAATTCGGTGTGGCCGGGATGACGGAAGCCGGCGCGGTAGAGCACACTCTTGGCGATCGGGTTGGTGACGACGGCGCCGGCGCGACCCGCGCGCACGTCGATCACAGCCTGCCGGATCGAGGCGAGCGCGGCCGGCGCGCTGGATGCGTCGGGCTTGCCGGGCTCGGCGCTCGCGCGCTCGCCGGTCGCGACCACGGGCAGGGCATCGGTGAAGGCGGAAGCGGCCTCATTGGGGCTCACCGCGGCGATCCTGATGTCGGCGCCGAGCGCTTTGGCGCGCCGCGCGATCAGCGCCTCGTCGCCGAGCAGATAGAAGGCGGGCAGGTTCAGCTCGCGGCGCCTGAGCCAGGCTGCGATGGTGATGTCGGGGCCGATGCCGGCGGGCTCTCCCAGGGTCAGGGCAAGGGGCTTGGCTGTGGACCTGATGGCAGGCTCTGGGAGGGGCTTGGCCATCAGCGGTTGCGATATTCGATCATCGCCGCCTTGCGGAGATCTTCGAGATAGGCCTTCTGGGTCTTCTCGTACTTCTCCTGATACATCTTCTCGCGGACCTCGCGCTTCTTCGGCGTGTCGATCATGGTCGGCTTGCGCGAGCACAGCACCACCATCTCGATGCCGGCCTTGGTCATCTCCGGCGCGGTCAGGTGCCCGATCGGCGTATCGTCGAGCACCTTGCGCAGCGCCTCGGGCAGTTCCGCGCTGGTCTTGGTGATGCTGTCGCGGATGGTCGCGTTCGGCGTCGAGCGGAACAGCGAATTGGCCTCTTCGCAGCTGCCGATGCGCGCGCGATAGGTCTCGGCTTCCTTCTTCCGCGTCTCCAGGAACGCCGCGGACGAGCCGCGCGGCACGATCAGCACGATCGGCTGCATCTTGTATTCGGTGCCCTCGATCTGAAGCTTCTCGCCGGTCTGCGCCTGCACGGCCCGCGCGACGTCGCGCTCGCCGACCTGGAGGCGTTCCTTGTAGCGGCCGCGCACCAGGCTGGTCCAGACCATCTCGGCCTTCATGCGGCTCTTCAGCGTCTCGGGTCGAACGCCCTTGGATTCGAGCGATTTGGTGAGCTGGTCCGGCGTGATGCGCATGCGCTGCGCCATGCCTTCATAGGACTGGTTGATGTCGGAGACGCCGGGGTCGACACCGTACTTCTTGCCTTCCTTGAGCTTCACCTTGTCGTCGATCAGCTGGTTGATGACCTCCTGCCGGCTTGGGGTCTTCTGCGTCGTCAGCTGGTCGAGCTTGGAGCGCTGCTCGATGTCGAAATCGGTGATCGGGTCGCCGTTGACCATGACGACGATGTTCTGCGCGCGCGACGGCGAGGGCAGGGCGTTCAGCATCAGCCCGGCGCCGATGGCGAGAAGGAGGCGGAAGACAGGCAATGGAGTCGTCATGATGTCGCTCGCATGTCAGTCGCGTTGTGGTGAGGCAAACGCGGCCGGCACTTCAAACCGTTCACTGGAGGCCGGTGGAACCGCTGGTCGTCGACGAGTTTGCCAGCGTGCGCAGCCCGATTTGGAACATGAACGCGTGGCTCAGCACGGGCGGTGCGGTGCCCGCGGCATAGCTATACGAAGTTACATAGTTCGCCGCCAGCACGAAGCAATCGTCGACATAGCCGGCTCCGACCACATACTGGTTGATCTTGTTGGCCTCGAGGTCCCAACGCGCCGAGCCCGACACCACCCAGTTGGTCGCGATCTTCAGCGAGCCCGTGGTCAGGATGCCCTCGCGGCGCGTCAGATAGCCCAGCTCCGGCTGCGCCGCGTAATTGCCGTACAGCAGGCTGACCGCCCAGCGATTGAAGTTGGCGCGGCCTTCAGCCTCGAAGCGCTGCACGTTCCAGGTCTGCTCGTCCATGCGGGAGCGGACGCTGAACGTGTAGGTGCTGTTGGGCGAGTAGCTGGCGCTCGCGACATAATCGGACCGCGGCTTGTCCAGACCGGAATCCAGGCCGGTGTTGATGGTGTCCTGGACTGCGAAGGAGTTCAGGCCGAACAGCTGGTAGGACTGGCCGAA
>NZ_AJQE01000377.1 GCF_000261685.1 Bradyrhizobium genomosp. I (2014)
GGCGTCGAACACCATGCTCTGGGCATCCTCGTTCGGGAGCTTGCCGGCATAGGTCTCGTTCGGCCGGATGATGATCTGCGCGATCGGCTCGACGGTGGTCGAGCCCCAGGGCTGAACGTTGATGAAGGGATAGCGGTATTCGAGGCCCACGGTCGGCATCAGGCGGAACGCCTGGGTGTCGCCGACGGGCAGGTAGTTCGACACGCCGGGCTGGTTGGAGACCGAGGAGTTGATCGCGTCGGCGCGAAGGCTGGCGAACGGCGTCCAGATCTGGCCGAGCGGATCGGTGAAGGACTTGCGCCACTGCGCTTCCGCCGTAAGGCGGGTATAGGTGCCGGGGAAGCCGCGCAGCAGGCACTGCGACGGCGTACGGGCCAGAGGATCGGCCGACGCCGTGGTGCACAGGCTGCTGGTGTTGGCGACCGTCGTGATCGGATCGAACACCGCCTCGTCACGCGACAGGTTCACGAAATTGGTCTTGTAGCTGAACTCGCCGCCGAACACCGGATAGTTGAGCACGTTGGAGTAGTCGATCACCGGGTAGACGATCGGCACCTGGCTCTGGTTGCCCGAATAGCTCAACCAGTACATCGTGCGCGCATCGAAGAAGCTGCGGTTGCCGACGCCGGTCAGATAGAGCTGCGACAGCGCTTCCGTCGGCAGCAACAGGAACGAGCCGAGCGGATCGCGGTACTGGTAGAGCCGGTAGTCCGAGAAGAAATAGTAATCGGACATCAGGACGCCGTCCCAGCCCCAGACCCATTTGTCGTTCAGTGCGAACTGACCCTTGGTGTCGATGGCGCCGCGGAACTGGCGGTCGCCGGGCTGCCCGGCAAACGCTCCGGGATCGAGCTGGTCGATGCCGTACGCGCGGATCTGGTAGGCGCCGTCGATCAGGCGCTGTCGGAATTCGCCCTGCAGCAGCACGCCTTGCCGCGACAGGAAGCGCGGGGTGAAGGTTGCGTCCATGTCGGGCGCGATCGCCCAATAATAGGGAACCTCGACGCCATAGCCCGTCTTGTCCGTGCCGGAAATATAACCCGGGATCAGGAAGCCGCTCTTCCGCTTCACGGTCGGGTCGGGCGTCGAGAAATAGGGCATGTAGGCGAGCGGCACGCCGAAGAATTCGAGCTGTGCGGTCTCGAAATACAGCATCTTCTCCTGCTGGTCGTGGATGATGCGCGCACCCTTGACCTGCCACAGCGGCGGCTTCTTC
>NZ_AJQE01000378.1 GCF_000261685.1 Bradyrhizobium genomosp. I (2014)
GGATCGTCCTTGCACGGCGCGCAGGCCGTGTAGACGCCGTTCTCGAACACCGTGTAGTTGCCGCTGGAGCGGTCGGCGCGGCTCGCGGCCATGCGGGTCTGGTCGGCCGTGTCCACGCGCAGCGAATCGACGAAACCGTCGCGGTAATCGTCGGAGAGATCCAGGATCTCGGCATAGGTGATCTTGCCGTCGGCATCCGTCATGCGGATGTTGCCTTCGGCATGCAGCCGCTTGGTCTTCTGGTCGTAGATGACCCTGTCGGCCTCGACGCTGGTGCCGTTGTAGAACAGCTGGACGTTGCCGACCGCGGAGACGCGCGAATTGTTGTAGTCGTAGTCGACCTCGGTCGCCTGAACCAGCATCTGGTTGTCGTTGACGACCTTCGGCGGCTTCGGACGCGGCGGCAGCGGATTGTAGGTGAAGCTCTGGGCGCCGGCCGGCGCCACGGCGGCAGCGTCGATCAATCCGCCGAGCGAGGCAGCCGCGACGACAGCAATCAGGAATCTGCGGATCGACCAGCCACGCCCGTTCGCGCGCACCGACGTGCGCCGCGTCAGACGAGACACGAGCCCTCGGTGGACGGCAGTCACTATCCGTCCTCCTGATAGAGCAAGGCCAAAAAGCCGGTGAGGCCGCCCACCACAACGGGCAACCACGCCGCAGCGATCGGATGCATCAACTCAGCCTTGCTCAAATCCTCAGTTACTTTCGACAGAACGTAGAGCAGAAAGCCTGCGCCCACGCCACTCAAAACCATCTTCTGCACGCCGCCCATCCGGAAGAAGCGCAACGACACGGAGGCCGCGAGCATCACCATGGCCGCGAGCAAAAACGGCTGTGCCAGAAGCTTCTGATACTGGAGTCGGTATCCGGCTGTCGCGAAGCCAGAGCTCTCGGAGGAGCGGATGTAGCTCGGTAGTTGCCAAAATGACACAGTTTCGGGTGTGGAAAAGCTGTTGCGGACCTGAGCCTCGGTCAGCGTGGTTGGAATCTCCAGGCTGGCCTGTTCGATCGGTGGTGCATCCAGCGAGAAGCGGCGGACGCCCTTGAACAGCCAACGGCCGGCCTCGAGCGTCGCCTCGCGCGCCTCGACCCGTTCCCTGAAGTGCTGGTCCGAGTCAAACCGGAACAGCGTGAGCCCGGTCAGCCGGATGCCCTGCTGCTCGCTCCGCGCCGCATTGATGATCGTCTGGCCGTCGCTGGTCACCTGGTTGAGCCAGAAGCCGGAGGCGTCCTGGATGCCGCCGCCGGGCGCCGAGCCGAACAGCTCCGCCTCCATGCGCTTGGAGGCCTCGCGCAGATTGGCCGACATCGGATTGTAGGCGACGGTGGCGATCACCCCGATCAGGAGCGCGCTGCCGAGCGCCGGCGAGATGAACTGCCATGCGGAGATGCCGGCGGCGCGCGCCACCACGAGCTCGAGCCGGCGGGAGAGGGCGAGATAGCAGGTCATGGCGCCGATCAGCATGCAGAACGGCGTCAGCTTCTCCAAAAGCTGCGGCACCCGGAACAGCGAGGTCTCGGCCACCATGATCGCGGAGGCGGATGCGAGGCCGGAGGTCTTGCGCACCATCTCGATGTAGTCGACCAGGACCAGCAGCAGGAAGATGCTGGCGAACACGCCGAGCGCCGCCACCACGAAGCGGCCGGCGAAATAGCGCCCGAGTGTGTTGGTGAGCATGCTCATGCGGTGGCCGGGCGTCCGAACAGGCGGGCGATACGAGCGTTCGACCTGTTGATGGCCTCCATCAGGCCAGGGGGCGGCTCGACCACGACGCCGCCGATGATCATCCACAGCCCAAGGCCGATGGCGCCCATGACCATCGCGTATTGGACCAGCACCGCGCCCGGAGATTTCACCGCCATCACTGAGCAGGCGAAGCCGGCCATGCGCAGGCCGAACACCGCGAGGATCGCGGAGCCGATCGAGAAATTGCGGCTCTGGCGGGTGGTGCGAGGCGCCCCCAGGAAGGCGAAGGTCAGTACCGCGAAGGCGAAGGGATAGATCGGCGCCAGGATGCTGTCGTGCAGGGCCGAACGGAACTGGCCGGGAATCTGCTTGTAGACGGGATCGTCCTCGGACGGCGAGAACAGCTCCCAGAGGTAGCGTTCGCGGATGCCGAGGGTGACGTCGCGGCCCTGGCCCGAGAACTTCGACATGTCGAAGCCGTAGCGGCCGAAGGCCACCAGCGCCGGATCGCGCTTGCCCGCCTCGAAGCGCTGGAGATTGCCTGTCTCCAGCACCAGGAACGAGCCGGTGTCGTTCTTCACGACCTCGCCATGCTCGGCCACGATCGAGACGCGCTCGTTCGGATCGCGGCGGTCGTCGATGAAGATGCCGGCGAGGATGCCGCCGGGCAGGCGTTCGCGGATCCGGATCGTGAGGTTCTTGTCGAGCTGGGCGAAGCGGCCGGGCTGGAGGATGTTGGTGAGCACGTCCGCCGTGATCTCGGCGTCCCACTGCTTGATCCGCCGCATGCCGTCGGGAGCAAGATAGGCCGCGATGAAGGCGACCAGCAGCGCCACCACGCAGGTGGCATAGAAGAACGGATGGAACAGCCGAAACGGCGAGAAGCCGGCGGCATTCATCACGATGATCTCGGAATCGGTCGCGAGCTTGTTCAGCGTGTGCGAGATCGCGATCATCAGCGCGATCGGCGAGATGATCAGGACCAGGGCCGGGATGACCAGGCCGGTGATGCCGAGGAAGGTCAGGATGGTCTGGCCCTGGCTCGTCATCAGGTCGATGCCGCGCAACGCCTGCGTAATCCAGATCACGCCGGTGAGGCTGATCAGGACCAGCGCGAACGACGCCAGCGTCGTGCGGAAGATATACCTATCGATCGACCCCATGCGCTACCGCACGAATTCCCACCAAGCCCCATCGCAAGCCGGAGCTCCGGCTGTCCAACCAATCCCGGTCAGGGGATCCCCAAGGTTGGCCAGCAGCTCTTCCGCCAGCTCATTCTCTCACTACCATCCCTTTGATCCGTCAACAAAATGGCTGCCCCGTGGCACCCTCATCATATGGTTAATATTTCCCATTTGTGGCCCGACGGCCACGGCGGTGCTTGGCATCTGCCGGGCGGGTGGCCCATAGTGGCGAAAGTCCTGTGAATCGCCGTTCAGCTCCGGTTTGTGGCTGGAACTTCCGAACGACGAAAAGCCCCATATTTTGGAGGAGTTATCCATGTCCGATGCCATCAAGGTCGGCTTTGTCCCGTTGTCTGCCGCCCCCCGTGGCATCCTGGTCGTATTCTGTGACGACGGCCTGAAGCTCGGCCCGGCGACGGCCAAGGCGCTGGGTGGCGCTGTCGACCTTGTGAAGCGCGCGGCTGCCGCGGCCGCCTTCAAAGGCAAAACCGGGGCCGCGCTGGACATTCTGGCGCCGGAGGGCGTGAAGGCGACCCGGCTGATCGTGATCGGCGCCGGCAAGGCGACCGGCCTGAAGGCGAACGATTTCCTCAAATTCGGCGGGGTGGCGGCGAGCAAGCTGCCCTCCGGCACCACCGCCATGACCGTCATGGCGGAACTGCCCGGCGGCGCCATGACGAGCGAGCAGGCGGTGGCGATCGCCTCGGGCCTTCGCTTACGCGCCTACAAGTTCGACCGCTACAAGACCAAGAAGAAGGAGGGCGAGGAGGCCGGTTCGCGCGCCGACGTCTCGCTTGCGGTCGGCGATGCCGGCGCTGCGAAGAAGGCGTTCGCCTCGGCCGGCCACGTCATCGACGGCGTGATCATCGCGCGCGACCTCGTCAACGAGCCGCCGAACGTGCTTTTCCCCGAGGAATTCGCACGCCGCGCCGGTCAGCTCCGCAAGCTCGGCGTCAAGGTCGAGGTGCTCGACGTCAAGGCGATGCAGAAGCTCGGCATGGGCGCGCTGCTCGGCGTCGGCCAGGGCTCGGTGCGGCCGAGCCGCACCGTGATCATGCGCTGGGACGGGGCCAGGAAGGGCGAGGCACCGGTCGCTTTCGTCGGCAAGGGCGTCTGTTTCGACACCGGCGGCATCTCGATCAAGCCGGCCGGCAGCATGGAGGACATGAAAGGCGACATGGGAGGCGCGGCCTGCGTCGTCGGCCTGATGCATGCGCTCGCTGCACGCAAAGCCAAGGTCAACGTGGTCGGCGCCATCGGCCTCGTCGAGAACATGCCCGACGGCAACGCGCAGCGGCCGGGCGACATCGTCACCTCGATGTCCGGTCAGACCATCGAGATCATCAATACCGACGCGGAGGGCCGCCTCGTGCTGGCCGACGTGCTCTGGTACGTCGCCAAGAAAGTGAAGCCGAAATTCATGGTGGATCTGGCGACGCTGACCGGCGCGATCATGGTGGCGCTCGGCACCGAGCATGCCGGCATGTTCTCCAACAATGACGAGCTCGCCGACCGGCTGCTCGTGGCCGGCGTCGAGAGCGGGGAGAAGGTCTGGCGGATGCCGCTCGGCCCCGAATACGACAAGCTGATCGATTCCCAGTTCGCCGACATGAAGAATACCGGCGGGCGC
>NZ_AJQE01000379.1 GCF_000261685.1 Bradyrhizobium genomosp. I (2014)
CCGCAGCGCAATTCCTCCAGCGCTTCGTCGACGGCACGCCTTGGGCGCATCTCGACATCGCAGGCACCGCCATGGGCGCGCCGAAGACCGACATCAACCAGAGCTGGGGAAGCGGCTATGGCGTTCGCCTGCTCGATCGCCTGGTCTCCGACCACTACGAGCGCAAATGACCTGAGATGACTGAAGTCCTGTTCTACCATCTGCAAAACATGACGGTGGAGAATGTGTTGCCGCCGCTTCTCGAGAAATCGCTCGAGCGCGGCTGGCGCGTCGTGGTGCAGTCGAGCTCGGAGGAGCGCGCCGATGCGCTCGACGCGCATTTGTGGACCTATCGCGACGATTCCTTCCTGCCGCACGCGACATGGCGGGGGACCGACGCCGCCGATCAGCCGATCGTGCTGGCGATCGAAGGAGGCAATCCCAACGGTGCGAATGTCCGCTTTCTGATCGACAATGCCGCGTTGCCGGAGGACTCACAGGGCTACGAGCGCATGGTGCTGCTGTTCAACGGCGACGATCCGGACGCGCTTGCGCTCGCCCGCACGGCCTGGACGGATTGCAAGGCGAGGGGGTTTGATGTCACCTATTGGCAGGCCGATGAACGGGGCCGGTGGCAGAAGCGGAATTAGGGTCGCTCGCAATTAATGATAATTTGCACTTTTCGGGCGACGCTGGCTTCGGCCACCTTCGTGCCGCAAAGGGATGTTGGGACAATCGTTTAGGGCAGGTCCTTCACGCGGGGAATTAGTTTATCGTGCGACATCAAAGGCTTCCCGGCTCGATCATGATTGCGTTGGCTGCCGTAGCACCGCTGGTCGCGGGCTGTTCGGGCGGGACCGATCTGTTGTCGAAAGACGCCGAATGGTTCCAGAGACCCGGCCGTCTCTTCATCAAGAACATCTCTATCGAATCGCCCCCGCTCACGCCTGACAAGCCGGTGGGGCCTGAGGACCTCGTCAGCGCCGACGGCGCCTGTCCCGGCATGGCGCCGCCTCCCGGGCCGGCCGATGCCAACGCCTCGACGACGGCTCCCGCTCCGATGGGCGGCACGGTCGCGCTCGGCCACACCGAGTGCGACGTGGTGCGTGGCATCGGCGCGCCCTCGAGCGTCAACCTGTCCAACGACGCCATCGGCCGCCGCGTCGCCGTGGTGACCTGGACCACCGGTCCGCGCGCCGGCATCTACACCTTCACCTCCGGCCGCCTGTCCTCGATCGAGGGCAATCCCGAGCCGCCGCCGGCGCCGAAGGCGGTGAAGCCGAAGAAGAAGCACGCGTAGGCGGATCGGCCGCTATCGAGGGACGCATGTCCGGACGCTGCGCAGCGCGTGAGCGATGCGCTGCTGAGCCGGGGCCGAGGAGCCGCATGCACGCTGACGCGTGGGTTCCGGCTCGGCGTCGCGTCATTTCATGCCACGCCGCGTCCGGGACACGAGAGCTCAGCTACCCCGTCGCCTCGTCGAACTGCGTGCTCGCCTCCAGCCATTGCTCCTCCGCCCGCGCCAGCGCATCGGCGGCATTGGCGCGCGCTTTCGACAATTGCGCGGCCTGCTTGGGATCGCGCGTGAAAATGTCGGGCAAAGCGAGGGCGGTGTCGATCTTGGTGATGATCTCGCTGACGCGGGCGATCTCGGCTTCGGCATCCGCGATGCGCTTCTTCAGCGAGCCGCGATTGTCCGATCTTGCGCGCTGCGGCTTCTCGCTCGCAGCACTGCGCTCGCGCGGGGCTTCCGCGTTGCGTGTGGACAGCACCAGGCGGCGGTATTCGTCGAGGTCGCCGTCGTAATTGGTGACGGTGCGGTCGGCGACGATCCAGAGCCGGTCGGCGCAGGCCTCGATCAGATAGCGGTCGTGCGAGACCATGATCACCGCGCCGGGAAACTCGTTGATCGCTTCGGCCAAAGCGCCGCGGCTGTCGATGTCGAGATGGTTGGTCGGCTCGTCCAGGATGATCATGTTGGGGCCGAAGAAGGTCGCAAGGCCCAGCAGCAGCCGCGCCTTCTCGCCGCCCGACAATCTGCCTGCCTTGGTGTCGGCGGCCTTGCCGGAGAAGCCGATCGCGCCGGCGCGGGCCCGCACTTTCGCCTCCGGCGCATCGCCCATCAGCTTGCGGACATGGTCGTAGGCGGAGGCATCTTCATTCAGCTCGTCGAGCTGGTGCTGGGCGAAATAGGCGATCGACAGCTTGTCCGCGCGCGTTACCTTTCCGGAGAACGGCGCAAGGCGTCCGGCGAGCAGCTTGACGAGCGTCGACTTGCCGTTGCCGTTGGCGCCCAGCAACGCAATACGGTCGTCATTGTCGATGCGCAAGGTGACGCGATTGAGCACCGGGCTGTCCGGATCGTAGCCGACCGAGGCGTTGTCGACCGCGATGATCGGCGGCGACAGGATCTTCTCCGGCGCCGGAAAGCTGATCTCGCGCACGTCCTCGGTGACCAGCGCCGTGATCGGCTTCAGCCGCTCCAGCATCTTCACGCGCGATTGCGCCTGGCGCGCCTTGGAAGCCTTGGCCTTGAAGCGGTCGACGAAGGCCTGCAGGCGCGCACGCTCGGCCTCCTGGCGCTTGACCGCCTTGGCATCGAGCAGCTCGCGCGCGGCGCGCTGCTCCTCGAACGAGGAGTAGCTGCCCTTGTAGAGCGTGAGCTTGCCGCGCTCCAGATGCAGGATCTGGTCGACCGAGCTTTGCAGGAGGTCGCGGTCATGGCTGATCACGATCACCGTGCGCGGATAATGCGCGAGGTGATCCTCCAGCCACAGCGTGCCCTCGAGGTCGAGATAGTTGGTGGGCTCGTCGAGCAGCAGCAGGTCGGGGGCCGCGAACAGCGTGGCGGCGAGCGCGACGCGCATGCGCCAGCCGCCGGAGAATTCGGCGCAGGGCCGGAGCTGATCGGCGGCGGAGAAGCCGAGGCCGGAGAGAATCGCGGCGGCGCGACTCGGAGCCGAATGCGCGTCGATGTCGACGAGCCGGGTCTGGATCTCGGCGATCCGGTGTGGATCGGTCGCGTGCTCGGCCTCGGCGAGCAGCGCATCGCGTTCGAGATCGGCCTTGAGCACGACCGAGATCAGGCTCTCGGGACCGTTCGGCGCTTCCTGCGCGAGGCTGCCGATGCGCCAGCGCGGCGGCAGGGTCACCGAACCGTGCTCGGCCGCGAGCTCGCCGCGGATCACCTTGAACAGCGTCGACTTGCCGGTGCCGTTGCGCCCGACCAGGCCGACGCGTGATCCGGGCGTGATCTGCACGGAGCTCTGGTCGATCAAAAGACGTCCGGCGAGGCGGATGGAGAGGTCGGTGATAGCAAGCATGCGGCCTTGTCACCGCAGGCGGGATCAAACGCAACCCGTTTTTCCGTGGTCATGGTTCGAGCATGATCTCCGCGCAAACGCCTGCCGCGTTCGTCGCGCAGGCAAACCGCTGCACCTTTCCGGATCACGCGCCGGTCAGTGCGGCTCGCGCTCGCGCTGCCTCAATTCGTCGAGGAGCTGCTCGAGATGTGTTGGGAGGCGAGGTTCGGGCCGGAGGCTCTGCTGCAGCCGCTCGCCTACTGCGTCGCAAATCGAGCGGCTGGTGCGCCGGTCGATCTGTTCGCTGTCATCGGCAAGGAGGCTAGCCATCGGGGGTTCCGTGCTCTGAAAGTAAGGACACGGTACCAAGTCATTGGCGGCCAAATAGTTTCGCCAAGGGCAGGCAATGCCGGGCATTCTCGCAAAAATTGTATGAACGGCGCTTTTTCCGCTCAAGGCAAAGCCCCGGCGAGGGGAGCGCCGGGGCTTCTCTTGGAAGGTACCTGGGGGCCTAGGTACCTTTGGGAAGGTGCTGACGGGCTCAGTAGCAGCGGTTGATCAGCCGCCAGCGGGGTCCCCAGGGGGTCGGGACCAGCCGGCGCACATAGCAGCCGCCATAACCGTAGGAGACGGGAGCATGGAAGCGCGGGCCACCCCAGCCGTAGCCGTGGTGCCAGCCGCCGCCGCGCCAGCCCCAGCCGCCGCCATGCCAATGAGCGGAGGCCGAGGTCGGTGCCAGCGCGGCCCCCAGCGCGACCGCGGCGACAGCGGCAAGCGAAAGTTTCCTCAACATGGTGATCTCCTCGGTACTGCCGGCGCGGGGCTATCGCGCCGATGGGAAATGCCGCCGAAACGGTCGGCCTGATGATCAGGCTTCGGCTTCGATGGACCCGACCTTACGCCGGCGAAGCTGAACCGAACCCTGACGGCGGTTTCAGATTGGGTTCATCCGGGTGAAATTGTTGTCATCCATGCTGAAATTGGCAGCCCGTTCCTGCGGCGAAGCGCCTGTGCGGGCCGCATCGGCGGTCGCTTGCCGTCCGGCAAAGGCGCCGATATAAGCCCCGCAACCCCGAACCACCGCTTTCTTCCCAAGGACAAGACATTATGGCCATCGAACGCACTTTCTCGATCATCAAGCCCGACGCGACCGAGCGTAACCTGACCGGCGCGGTCAACGCCGTGATCGAGAAGGCGGGCCTGCGCATCGTCGCGCAGAAGCGCATCCGCATGACCAAGGAGCAGGCCGAGACCTTCTATGCCGTCCACAAGGCGCGCCCGTTCTTCGGCGAGCTGGTCGACTTCATGACTTCGGGTCCGGTCGTGGTGCAGGTTCTGGAAGGCGAGGGCGCGATCGCCAAGTACCGCGAGGTGATGGGCGCGACCGATCCAGCCAAGGCCGCCGAGGGCACCGTCCGCAAGCTCTACGCAAAGTCGATCGGCGAGAACTCCGTGCACGGCTCGGACGCACCGGAGACCGCCGCGATCGAGATCGCGCAGTTCTTCTCGGGCAACGAGATCGTCGGCTGATCCGTCAGGCGACAAGTTAGGACGACGGGGGCGAAAGGACGTATTGTGAGCTGGCTCTGGCAGATCTTCGATCCCGCTACGATCGGGGCATTCTTCACCCAGTTTCGCAATGAGATGGCCGAACCGACCTTCTGGATCGCGGTCGGCAAGATCATCTGGATCAACATCCTGCTCTCCGGCGACAACGCGCTCGTGATCGCGCTGGCCTGCCGCGGTCTCTCGCCGCGGCACCGGCTTTGGGGCATGATCTTCGGTGCCGGCGCAGCGGTGATGCTGCGGATCATCTTCACCGGCATCGTCGCCAGCCTGATGGGGCTGCCCTACCTCAAGCTGGCCGGAGGTCTCGCGCTGATCGTCATCGCGGCCAAGCTGCTGGTGCCGGAAAGCGAGGGCGAGGACGACGTCGAGTCGGGCGTGCATTTGTGGCACGCGATCCAGATCGTCGTGGTCGCCGACATCGTCATGAGTCTCGACAACGTCATTGCGGTCGCCGCCGCGGCCAATGGCAGTGCGCCGCTGTTGATCCTCGGCCTCGCCATCAGCGTTCCGCTGATCGTCGCCGGCGCCGCGCTGATCATGGCGCTGCTCGCAAAGCTGCCGGTCCTGGTCTGGGCCGGCGCGGCGCTGCTCGGCTGGATCGCGGGCGAGGTGATTGCAACCGATCCCGGCGTCGCGCCGCGGCTGCACGCGCTGTTCGAAGGTCCGCTCGGCACCTCGCTGGACAGCATGCTCGGCGCGCTGCGCATCCCGCCGCAGTTCGGCCATGGCGGCGGAGGCGGCGAATATCTCTGCGCCGTGCTCGGCGTTGCGGTCGTGCTGTTGGTCGGCTCGATCTGGCGCCGGCGCAGCATGACCCAGGCCGCGCTCGAATCGTCCGAGCACCACGCCAAGGCCTCGGCGAAGTAACTTCGACGGCCGCCGGTGCCTGCGCCGAACCCGCTGCAATCGACCGATGCAAAGCGGCATCGGTCAGCGTCGTGGCGTAGCGCTTCTCCCCATATTTAGATCTTGTCTTATTCTAAACCATTGAAAATAAAAGAACTTTCATTGACTCAATGACAGTTCCCGCGGCACGTCGCTCCGGTATTCATCCTAACGAACCGGAAGCTGCTGCGAGATGCCGTCGAGAGTCATTTGCCGTCCCATTGCCATTCTGGCGTCCACCGTCAAAGCGCTTCCGAGGTTCTCCAGCGCTACGGCATTCGTGGCCTCCGTGGTCTCCATCGCCTTGTTCAGTGACGGCCTCCTGCACGACGCCAATGCGCAAAGCGCTGCGGCGGGGACGGAGCAGGGGGCTACGTTGCCGCCGGTAACCGTCACCGCAGATGCGCCAAAGCCGCGCGGACGTCCACGATCCAATCCCGGCCGAAGGGCGGGCCGTCAAACCGCGCCCGCGAATGAGCGGGCCAGGATGCAGGCGGAAGCGACCCCCAATGTTGCGAGGCCCGGAGCGCTCCCGCCGTCCTACGCAGGCGGGCAGGTGGCCCGCGGCGGACAGGTCGGCTTGCTCGGCAACAAGGATTTCATGGATACGCCGTTCAACATCACGAGCTACACGGCGAAGAAGATCGAAGATCAACAGGCCGTCACGGTTGCCGACGTCGTCAGCAACGATCCATCGGTGCGCTTCACCGGCCAGACCGGCGGCATCCTCGACTCGTTCTTCATCCGGGGCTTTCCGATCGGCGAGGGCAATGTCGGAGAAATTGCCTTCAACGGCGTCTATGGCGTTGCGCCGAACTACCGTGTGTTCACCGACTACGTCGAGCGCATCGAAATCATCAAAGGCCCGACGGCGCTGCTTTACGGCATGGCGCCGAACAGCAGCGTCGGCGGCACCATCAACATCGTGCCGAAGCGCGCCGGTGACGTCGACCTCACGCGGGTCACGACCGACTATGCGACGAGCTCCCAGCTCGGCACCCATGTCGACGTGAGCCGACGGTTCGGCGAGAACCGCGAATTCGGCATCCGCGTCAACGGCAGCTATCACAATGGCGATACACCGCTGGATAATCAGACGCGGGAGGCGCATGTCGGCTCCGCAGCGTTCGACTATCGCGGCGAGAAATTCAGAGCTTCGCTCGACTTCATCGATCAGGAAGAAAAGTTCGACGCGCCCACGAGGCCGTTCCTGGTCGCAACGGGCGTCGCCGTCCCGACCGCGCCGGTCGGGCGGCGCAACGTCACGCAGGCCTGGGAGTGGGCCAAGGTTCACGACAATTCGCTGCTGGCGCGTGCCGAATACGACGTGACCGACTCCGTGACGGTGTTCGCCGACGCCGGTGGCGGCAGGACCCAGGTCGATCGTCTGTTCGGGACGCCGACGATCCTGAACGCGGCGGGCAACACCACGTCGACCCCGGGGCGGTTCAAATTCGACATCGACAGGAACGTGGCCGACGTCGGCCTTCGCGCCCGGTTCGACACCGCAGCGATCAGTCACGCCGTGACCTTCCAGGGCAGCTATTACATGGACGAGGTTTCGCGCGGCTCGGTGAACGGCACGCCGGTGCTGTCCAACATCTATGCGCCGATCGCTCGTCCCCAGCAGCTCGTTCCGGCTCCCGCGACCGTGCCGAAGCTGTCGGACACCCAGCTGACCGGCCTTGCGCTGGCCGACACCATGTCGGTTTTCCAGGAGCGCCTTCAGCTGACCCTCGGCGTAAGGCAACAGGGCGTCAAGTCGAACAACTACAACACCACCACGGGAGCCGTGACCTCCGCCTACGACCAGACGGCATACACGCCGATGGTCGGCGTGGTCGTCAAGCCCTGGAGCAACGTTTCATTGTACGCCAACTACATCGAAGGGCTCAGCAAGGGCGATACCGCTCCGAACACGGCGGCCAATCAAGGCGAGGTCCTTGCGCCGTATTTCAGCAAGCAGAAGGAAGCAGGCGTCAAGGTCGACTTCGGCCCGCTCGCAACCACGGTCAGCCTGTTCGAGATCACCAAGCCGTCGGGACAGCTGGGGGCCGGCAATGTGTTCGGGGCCGACGCCGAGCAGCGCAATCGCGGCGTGGAGTTCACCGTGTTCGGAGAAGTGCAGCCGGGCATTCGCGTCCTCGGCGGCGTGACGTTGATCGACGCTGAGTTGACCAAGACGAGCACGTTGTCCGAGCTAGGCAAGACGCCGATCGGAGTGCCGGAGGTGCAGGCCAATCTGTCCGCCGAATGGGACACCCCGTTCGTTCCCGGGCTGACGCTGGTCGCAAATACCATCTATACCGGGCACCAATATCTAAATCGGGCAAACACACAGGTTGTTCCGGCCTGGACCAGGCTCGACCTGGGCGCGCGCTACAATACGCGGATCAACAACCGGCCTGTCACGTTCCGGGCCCTGGTCCAGAACGTCTTCGACACCAATTACTGGGCCGGCGTGGCGAGTTTCTCGGCGGTGGCGCAAGGCGCGCCACGAACCTTGCTCCTGTCGATGTCGACGGACTTTTGAGGTTGTTTCAATCGATCGTCCCGAATTCCGTCACGGGCATGGTCCAATAGACGAGCCTGGTTCCGGCAAATGAAACCCGCAGACGGTCGAGCAGGCTGCTTGCGTCCTTCCCCGCCAGGATCATCTGCACGGCGGTCTGATCGGCGTGGCCCTTCACGTGTTCGGCGGCCGTCTGCAATCGAACCTCTGCGCCGTGACCGGATCCTTGCGAGGCCGTGAATCCCGAAACGAGGTCGTTCTGCTCGGTGAGATAGTCGAACACCTCCTCGCGCAACTGACGCGGCACGATCAGCGTGAGACAGACCGGCTGGTCGGTCATTTCGCCCCCTTCGACGTTCCGCCATAGCGGCGATACAGGATCGGCAGGAGAATCAAGGTGAGGAGGGTGGAGGACAACAGCCCTCCGATCACGACGACCGCAAGCGGTCGCTGCACTTCGGACCCTGGCCCGGATGCGAACAGCAGCGGGATCAAGCCCAGCGCCGTGATGCTCGCCGTCATCAGCACCGGCCGAAGCCTGCGCATGGCACCTTCGACGACGATACGATGCTCGCTCAGCCCATGGGCGCGGAGCTGGTTGAAGTAGGACACCAGAACGACGCCGTTGAGCACGGCGATGCCGAGCAGCGCGATGAATCCGACCGAGGCGGGCACCGAGAGGTACTCACCCGTCAGGACCAGGGCGAAGACGCCCCCGATCAGCGCGAAGGGAATGTTGACCAGCACCAGCAAGGCCTGCCGGATGGCGCCGAACGTCGTGAAGAGCAGCAGGAAGATGAGACCGATCGCGACCGGGACCACGATGGACAGCCGTGCGGCGGCGCGCTGCTGGTTCTCGAACTGCCCGCCCCACGTCAGCCGGTAGCCGTTCGGGAGCGGAAGTTCGGTTGCAACCTTCTGGCGGGCCGCTTCGACGAAGCCGACCATGTCGCGGCCACGGACGTTGGCGCGAACGACGCTCATGCGCGCGCCATCTTCGCGGTCGATCTTCACCGGCCCGTCCACGCGCTGGATTCGCGCGACCTGCGACAGCGCGACATGCTGTCCGGACGCGAGCGTCAGCGGCAGGCTCGCCAGCAGCGTCGGCGCCTCCCGCGTCGTCTCGCTGCCGCGGACGAGAATCGGCGTCCGCCGTCCCTCCTCGAGCGCCGTCCCGATGGTTCGGCCCTCGATCTGGGTACGGAGCGAGTTGACGATCGAATCCACGGTCAGGCCGAGGCGGCCGGCCTCCATGCGATTGACCGCAACCGTGTAGTATTGAGCGCCTTCGTTCAGCGTGGTGTAGACGTCCTCGGCGCCGTCGATGCTGGACAGGATGGCCGACAGCTTGGCCGCGGCTTCGTTCAGCCTGGCGATGTCGGGACCGAAGATCTTGACCGCGACGTCGCCACGCACGCCGCTGATCATCTCCTGCACGCGCATGTCGATGGGTTGGGTGAAGCTGAGCGAGATACCCGGAAAGCCGGTCAGGACCTCGCGTAGCTTCTGCAGCAGGGCCTCGCGATTGTCGGTCTGCCTCTCGGCGGCGGGCTTGAGCACGAGGAACGTGTCGGTCTGGTTGGGGCCCATGGGATCGAGGCCGAGCTCGTCCGACCCGGTTCGCGCGACGATGCCGGCAATATCAGGCACGGCCAGAAGTGCCTTCTGGAGCCTCGCATTCATGGCAAGCGACTCGTCGAGATTGACGGAAGGCAACGTCTCCACGCTGACGATGACGTCGCCTTCGTCCATCGTCGGCATGAAGGTCTTGCCGAGCCTGGTATAGGCGAAGCCCGCGGCGACCAGGCCGATCAGCGCCGCAGCCATCACCTTGCGCTCGTTCCGCAGGGCCCAGTCCAGCGCGGGCGCGTAGACCCGTTGCGCCGCCCGGACCAGCATGGGATCGCGATGCGACCCAGACTTGAGCACATAGGAGGTCATCACCGGGATCACGGTGAGCGCCAGCAGCAGTGAACCGGTGAGCGCGAAGATGATGGCGAGCGCGACGGGGATGAACAGCTTCCCCTCCAATCCCTGCAGCGTCAGCAGGGGAATGAACACGATGATGATGATGAGGACGCCCGAGGCCACCGGCTCCAGGACTTCGCAGACCGACCGGTACACCAGATGGATCAGCGGAGCGGTCCTGCCCGGTTCGTGCTTGCCGAGATTGCCGACGATGTTCTCGACCACGACGACCAGCGCGTCGATCAACATGCCGATCGCGATCGCAAGTCCGCCGAGGCTCATCAGGTTGGCCGACATCCCGACCACGCGCATGACGATCAATGCGATGACGATGGCCAGCGGCAGGCTGAGAGCGATCACCAGCGAGGCCCGCCAGTTGCCGAGGAAAAGCAGCAGGAGGACGATGACGAGGGCGGTGGCCTCGCCGAGCGCTCGCACCACGGTGCCGACCGCGCGGTTGACCAGGCGGCTGCGGTCATAGAACACGTTGATGGAGACGCTCTTCGGCAGCGACGGCTGCAGCTCGGCGAGCCGGGCGCGCACGTCGCGGACGAGCTGACCGGCGTTGGCGCCGCGCAAGCCGAGGACGAGCCCCTCGACCGTCTCGCCGCTGCCGTCCGACGTGACTGCGCCATAGCGGGTCAGCGTCCCGACTTTGACGCTCGCGACGTCGTTGACCAGGATCGGCACGCCCTCGCGGGTGTCGACCACGATGGCCTTGATGTCTTCCACCGAGCGGATGCTCCCCTCGATCCGGACCAGGGCGCTGTCCTCGCCCTGGTTCACCCGTCCGGCACCGTCGTTCCGGCTGTTGGCTTCGATGGCCCGGCGAAACACGTCGTAGGAAATGCCGCGCGCGGCAAGCGCATCGTTGCGCGGCACGATCTCGAAGGCGCGGACGTAACCGCCGAGCGCATTGACGTCCGCAACGCCGGGGACCGTCCGCAGGGCGGGGCGGATCACCCAATCCAGCAAGGTCCGGCGCTCGGCGAGCGAAAGCGCGGGACTGTCGATCGTGAACATGAACATTTCGCCCAGCGGGCTCGTGATCGGCGCCAGCCCTCCGCTGACCCCGTCGGGGAAATCACGCGCGATGTTCGATAGCCGCTCCGAAACCTGGTTGCGCGCCCAGTAGATGTCGGTGCCGTCCTCGAAATCGACGGTGATGTCGGCCAGCGCATATTTCGTGGTCGAGCGAAGGATCTTCTTGTTCGGCAATCCGAGCAGTTCGAGCTCGACGGGAACCGTGATGCGCTGCTCGACCTCCTCGGGCGTTAGGCCCGGCGCCTTCATGATGATCTTGACCTGAACCGGTGAGACGTCGGGAAAGGCGTCGATCGGCAGGCCGGGCAGCAGGATGGCGCCGGCGCCCACCAGCAGCAACACGCTCAGCAGGACGAACAGTCGCTGCGAAAGCGCGAACGCGACGAGGCGCCGGAGCATCTATTGCCCCAGTCCCGAGAGAATGCCGCGAAGCGCCGAGATGCCGCCGATCGCGATCTCGTCCTGGTCCGTGATGGGACCGGACACGACGACATGGTCCTGATCTTCCGCAACCAGCCTGACCGGGACCAGCCGGAAGCCGCCGGCTATGGCGGCGAACACCGAGGTCCGTTCGCCCCGCCGCACCAGCCCGCTGTAGGGAATCTCCCACGCGCTTTCGCCGGCGGAGAGAAAGCCGATGCGGGCAGCGGCGGTCTGACCGGGATGCAGCTCTCCGTCGTTGGGGATTTCCGCACGAACCAAAATGGTCTGGGTTGCAGGGTCGATGGTCTCGGAGACCAGAACGACCTTGCCAGGTGTGGGATAGCCCTCGATCTCGACCTTCGCGCCGGTGTGGATTGCTCGAATATTGGCTGCGGGAACCGCGATTTCCGCCCATAGCGGCGAAAGCCGCGCCAGCTTGACGAGGGGCGCGGATTGTTCGAGCCGCTGCCCCGGCGATACCGTGACCTCGACGACGGATGCGGTTTGCGGCGCGTTGACCGTGAGCGCTGCGCTGATCGCCGCTTCCTGGGCCAGCCGGGAGATGGCATCGTCGGACATCCCGCTCAGATGCAGCATCTGACGCCGCTCGGCGACCACGAGAGCGGCCTGGCGCGCTTCGGCCTGGCTGGCCTCCAGCACGCGCTGCGGCACGGCCTTGCCCTCGAACAGATCGACGTTCCGCTTCAGCTGCTGGCTGGCGAGATGCTCCTGGGCGATCGCGTGCAGGTAGTCGCGCTGCTGGGAGACGAAACTTGGACTTTCGAGCGTGACCAGCGGCTGGCCGGCCGAGGCGCGATCACCGCGCCCGACGAGGAGAGTGGCGACCATGCCGGCCACCGGCGCGCTGACGACCCACATTTGCGGCGTGGGGATCACGATCTGGACGGGATATGGCAGCGTCAGGTCGGTCCGGATCGCGACCGGGTGGGTCACCCGCACTCCGAGATTCCGCGCCTGCGCATCGCTCAGCTTCAGCTCGTCCTGCGCCATCGATACGGAAGGCGGCAGGCTCAATGCAATGGCGAAGAGCGCACGAGCGAGCACGCCCCCGGAAGAGGTGAGAGGGAGAGTTCTGCGACGGATTCGCATGAAGAATGACCCCCACCCGGAGGAGAGCGAAGCGTTGATCGATTGCAGGTTTCGACTACTCCACCGGCGCGTCGATGGGTTGATTTGCCTCAAGCGGGCCAGCCTTCGTGGAGGGCGGCTCGCCGTTCGTGGAGCGTTTCGGTTGATCTCGGTTAATTGCTTCATAGCCGTAGAGGCCAAGCTGTCTTCGCGCCTTTTGGAAAGGCGGCAGTCAGGCCAATCACCCTCGCTCACGATGGACGCTTCCTTCCAGTGATCATCGCCTTCACCAGACTCTCGCGATGCTCGAAGCTCGCCACCAGGACGCCAAGCACATGGACGACGATGAGCCCGATCGTGAGATTGGCGAACGCCTCATGCACCTCCTCCACCCATTTCGCCCCCCAGAAGGTGCCGGTCGTCATCATGTAGCCGGTCGTGCACGTGCCGATCAGCGTGACGATCAGCGCCACGACCATGGCGCCGCCGGCGGGATTGTGACCGAGATGGCGCGGTGCCCTGAGCATCGCCACGTCGCGCATGTAGGCGAGCACGGCGCGTGGCGAACGCACGAAGTCGCTGAAGCGCGCATGGCGCGGTCCCACGAAGCCCCACACGATCCGTAGCGCAACCAACCCGGCAATCGTGTAGCCGGCGGCGACATGGACATTCTCCATCTCGTCACCGGTCGCATAAGCGAGCAGAAACAGCCCGGCCAGCGACCAATGGAACACGCGCACGAAAGGATCCCAGACCTTGACCGCAGCCGGCGGCTTCTCGCTGGCGGCTACGGTCGTGTCGTGAATGGCGCTCATGGTGCAGCCCCTTACAGCTGACCGACGATCTGGCCGCTGGTCGGATCGACGAACAATTCGACCCGGCTGCCGGACTTGTCGATCGTGTAGAGTTCGCCACAGGCATTCTTGAGCTTGGCCTTCTGAACCTTGTAGCCTTGGGCTTCGATCCTGGCCTGCAGTTGTTCGAGCGGCAGCCAGTTCGTCTGTGGCGCTGCGGTGCAGGGGCGGCCGAGGCTGCCGGCATGAGCTGTTGGGGCAATTGCAAGCAAGGCGGCGGTGGCGGTGATGATGGTGGTCTTGCGCATGGTTCTCTCCGGCGTGTGGCCCCCGCCGCGTCATGCGGGGAGGCGATGCGCGGACATTGGCAAAAGAGCCCTGACCGGCGCCTGTTGATCCACGTCAGCAATTTGTCAGGTTGATTGGGGCATTCTCTGCCGATGCGATCCCCCGGTTTTCTGGAATTCCTCGCGGTGCCGCTGCTGGCAGGCGTCCTGCTCGCGCCGGTGCCTGCGGCCGCAGGCGACCACGATAGAGGCGCGCCCGACGCGGTTCGCCGCGCAGTCGAGGCGGGCGAGATCAAGTCGCTCGCCGACATCCTCGCGTCCCTTCGTGGCAAGCTGCCGGGCCAAATTGCCGGCGTCGAGATAGAGCGCGAGCGTGGCCGCTGGATCTACGAGTTTCGCGTCGTCGACGACAAGGGCCGCCTCTACGAAGCGTACGTGGATGCGCGCAGCGGCGAGATTGAACGCATCAAGGAGAAGTGATGCGCCTGCTGCTGGTGGAGGACGACCGACGGATCGCGGCCGATCTGGAGAGGGCGCTGCGCGCGGCCGGCTATGTGGTCGAGACCGTCCGCAACGGCGAGGAAGCCTGGTTCCGCGGTGACACCGAGGACTACGGCGCCGTCGTCCTCGATCTCGGCTTGCCCGGCATGGACGGTCTGGCGGTCCTCAAGCGCTGGCGCGCGAACGGACGTTCCATGCCGGTGCTGATCCTGACGGCGCGCGGCAGCTGGGCCGAGCGCGTCGACGGTATCGACGCGGGCGCCGACGACTATCTGCCCAAGCCGTTCCGCATGGAGGAGTTGCTGGCGCGGCTGCGCTCGATCGTGCGCCGCTCGGCGGGGCATGCCTCCCCACGGATTGTCGTCGGCGACGTCGAACTCGACGAGCGTCAGATGAAGGTGACGCTGCGCGGCGTGCCCGTCGCGTTGTCGCCGCTGGAATACCGCCTGATCGCCTTTCTCCTGCACCATCGCGGCCGCGTGGTGTCGCAGCAAGAGCTCGACGAAAACGTCTACGGGCACGGCGAGGAGCGCGAATCGAACGCGCTCGAAGTGCTGGTCGGCCGGGTGCGCAGGAAGCTCGGTTCCGATCTGATCGAGACCAGGCGCGGCTTCGGCTACCTGGTACCGGAGACGACGCCATGAGCTGGGGCTCGCTGCGGCTGCGTCTGGTCGCTGGCGGCCTCGTAGCTATCCTGATCGCGCTGACGATTGCCGGCGCCGGGTTGACGCTGCTGTTCGAGCGCCACGTCACGCGCACCATCGGCGACGACCTCGACGTCTATCTGAAGCAGCTCGTCGCGGGGATCGACGCCGATGCGCAGGGCAAGCTGGTGGTCGGCCGGCCGCCGGCCGATCCGCGTTTTGCCGATCCACTTTCGGGCTTGTACTGGCAGGTATCAGACGACGGCGGTCAGCTGCTGCGCTCACGTTCGCTATGGGACACGGCGCTGGACCTGCCGCAGGACGAGCCGTCGCCTCGCGAATTGCACCATCACGTCATCGCCGGGCCCGGGAACGCGCGGCTCCTGGTCAGTGAGCGCCGCGTGCTGCTCACCATCGGGGACCGCCGTGCGCCGGTGCGCGTCGCTGTGGCGGCCGATCTCGCCCGGGTGTCGGCCGCCGCCTCGCAATTCGCCCGGGAGCTGGCGCTGGCGCTCGGCGTGCTGGGGCTGGTGCTCGCGGCGGCCACCTCGATCCAGGTCGGACTGGGCCTGCGTCCGCTCGACGCCCTTCGCCGCGGCGTCGCGGACGTCCGCTCCGGACAACGCAAGCATCTTCCCGTCGATGTCCCTGCCGAGGTCAAGCCTCTGGTGGAAGAGGTGAACAGCCTGATCGACGCCCAGGAACGCGAGATCGAGCGTTCGCGCAGCCGTGCCGCTGATTTGGCGCATGGGCTGAAGACCCCGCTCGCCGCACTCTCGGCCGATGTCGCGCTCTTGCGTCAGCGAGGCGAGCAGGACGTCGCCCAGGCAATCGAAGCCGTCGGCGAAACGATGAGCCGTCACGTCGATCGCGAGCTGGCACGCGCCCGGGCGCGGGGGACGGCACGACAGCGCGGCGGTATTGCTACGCCCCTCAGACCGCTTGTCCGGTCCCTGATGCTTACGCTGGCGCGCACGCCCGCTGCGCAGCGGCTGAAATTCGAGACCTGCATAACGGGCGAACCAAGCGTGCCGCTCGATCGCACCGATCTGGCCGAAGTGCTGGGCAATCTCCTGGAAAATGCCGCCCGTCACGCCAAGAGCCGGGTGCGTATCGGCGCCGATGCCACCGCGAATCCGGCGATCTCCGTCGAGGACGACGGCGCGGGAATCGCGCCCGCAGAACGCGTCCGCGTGCTCGAGCGCGGGGTCAGGCTGGATGAGCGCGGTGAAGGTGCCGGCCTTGGCCTCGCGATCGTTCAGGACGTGCTCAGTGCCTATGGGTGGCAGCTCGTTCTCACCGGCTCCGAACTCGGCGGACTGAAAGCCATCGTCGCGCCAAAGGACAGCCGCGATCGGATCGCTGCTGCTGGTTGAAGACCCAACCGGCCCTGTCGCTGTCTGTCAGCGCCGCACGATCGAGCCGGCGCGGCCAATCAGGCGGGCGAGCTGACGGAAGCGGCTGCCGACCCGGTCGGCGACGAGGTCGCCGAGCCGGTGTTCGAACACCAGCATCAATTTGCGTCCCTGGCTGCGGAAATGCGTGGCGGGCAAGACGCCCGGTCGCGCTGCCGAGATCAGATGGGCGACGCGGAACGCTGCCCCCAGGAGGCGGGCGCGTTCGAGTTGCGCCGGCGTCAGCAGCTCCTGCATGGTGGCCGGCGGCTGGTTTTCCTCGCTCAGGCCGGCATAGCGATAGAACACGGACAGGCCGACGAAGGCGCGCTCGGTGTGGGTGATCGCGCCGAAATTGCCGTTGACGACGAGGCTCAGCGTCTGCTCGCCGCGATGGTCGGGATGCACGCGCCAGCCGATGTCGGACAGCAGGCATGCGGTGTGGCGCAAGCGGCGGTCCTCGTCGCTTTCGCGCAGCTTCACGACGCGCGCGAGGCGGTCGGTCCATGCGATCAGCTCGCGGGCGTGTTTCGCAGAGCGTGACAGCAACTGGTTCAGCTCCTCAGCCGCGCAGATCAGCCCGTCCTTGTTGCGTTCGGTCTCCGCCAGCTTCTCGTGCAGGAGGCCCTCGCGCACGCCGAAGGTCGAGAACACGATGTTCCTCGGTTTTGCAACGCGGATGATGTGCTCGAGCACAAGCGCTGCATAGGTGAGGAGAGGGCGGCGCGCGTCGGCGACGATCTCGATGTCGGCGAGCATGTCGGCGGCAGCGAGGCGCCGGAGACGGCGCGAGAAGTCGAGCGCCTCGGCGGCCGAAATCGAATAGCCGTGCATCACCTGGAGCGGGTAGCCGCTCTGGATGATGTGGATGCGCGCGAGCGCGCGCCAGGTGCCGCCGACGGCATAGAAGGCGCGGCCACGGCCTGCGGTGAGCTGCGGCACCTCATCGAGCTCCTCGCGCACGATGCGATCGGCCCGCTTGAGCGATTTGTGCGCGAGATCCTGGAGCGCGAGGCCGCCGAGCGGCAGCGTCACGCCGCTGCGTACGGCGTTCTTGCGCACGTCGATCAGCTCGAGCGAGCCGCCGCCGAGGTCACCGACGATGCCGTCGGGAAGGTGGATGCCGGAGATCACGCCGAGTGCCGACAGCCGGGCCTCGCGCGGACCCGACAGGATCTCGATCTTCACCGCGCAGATCCGCTCGGCCTTGGCGATGAAGTCGGCGCCGTTGGAAGCGTCGCGACAGGCCGCGGTCGCGATCGCGAACACGCGCCCGACCTGCATCACGCGGCACAATGCGCGGAAGCGCTTCAGCGAGGTCAGCGCCTTGTCGACGGCGTCGGGCGCGAGCAGACCCGTGCTCTGCACCTCGCGCCCGAGGCCGCACAGCGTCTTCTCGTTGAAGATCGGGATCAGGCTCCGCGACAGTCCCTCGTAGACGACGAGACGGACCGAGTTGGAGCCGATGTCGATAACCGCGACGGTCGAGCCGCGCTTGCGCGGCCGCTTCACGTCGCAAACCCCCGATCAGGATTGATGGCGTTCGTTCCGGCGCGTGAGACGACGCGGCGAGGATTCCTTGAGCGACTTTCCACGGCCAGACAGACTCGGATTTGTCATGAAGTAGTTGTGGACGTTGAAAGGCTCCTCGCCCTTCGCGGCCTTCATACGCGTTGAGGACCCATCCGGCAACAACTGCCAGCTCTGCTCATTATCCTTCAGGTTCGCGACCATGATCTGTTCGAGAACCTGCTGATGCACCGTCGGATTTTGCAACGGACACAGCACCTCGACGCGGCGATCGAGGTTGCGTGGCATCATGTCGGCGGACGAGATATACACAGCCGCTTTCGCGCTCGGCAGTCCCTGGCCCATGCCGAAGCAGTAGATTCGGCCGTGTTCCAGGAAGCGTCCGATGATCGACTTGACCCGGATGTTCTCCGACAGGCCGGGAATGCCGGGCCTGAGGCA
Organism: Bradyrhizobium genomosp. I (2014); assembly: GCF_000261685.1. Classification (GTDB taxonomy): domain Bacteria; phylum Pseudomonadota; class Alphaproteobacteria; order Rhizobiales; family Xanthobacteraceae; genus Bradyrhizobium. The sequence goes on from NZ_AJQE01000379.1 coordinate 18,363, forward strand.
ACAGATGCCGCGCACCACGAGCTCGACCTGGACGCCGGCCTGGGAGGCCTCGTAGAGCGCGTCGATGATGTCGGGGTCGACCAGCGCGTTCATCTTCATCCAGACCGCGCCGGTCCGGCCGTGCCGCGCATGCGCGGTCTCGCCTTGAATGTGCTCGATGATGCGCTGGCGCAGCGTCAGCGGCGACACCGCCATCTTCTCCAGATCGCTCGGCGCGGCATAGCCGGTGATGAAATTGAACACGCGAGCGGCATCGCGGCCGATGGTCGGATCGGAGGTGAAGTAGGAGAGGTCGGTGTAGATGCGCGCGGTGACCGGGTGATAATTGCCGGTGCCGGTATGGACGTAAGTCGTGAGGCTGCCGCCCTCGCGGCGCACCACCATCGAGAGCTTCGCGTGCGTCTTCAATTCGAGGAAGCCGTAGACGACCTGGACGCCGGCGCGTTCGAGGTCGCGCGCCCAGCGGATGTTGGCTTCTTCGTCGAACCGCGCCTTCAGCTCGATCAACGCCGTGACGGATTTGCCGGCTTCGGCGGCTTCAGCGAGCGCGCGCACGATCGGCGAGTTGTTGGAGGTGCGGTAGAGCGTCTGCTTGATCGCGACGACGTCGGGGTCGCGCGTCGCCTGCTGCAGGAACTGCACCACGACGTCGAAGGATTCGTAGGGGTGATGGACCACGAGGTCCTTCTGCCGGATCGCGGCAAAGATGTCGCCGCCATGCTCGCGGACGCGCTCGGGATGGCGCGGCACGTAAGGGGTGAATTCGAGGTCGGGGCGGTCGAGGCGGGTGAGCTGCGAGAGCTCGTTCATCGCCTGCACACCGTCGACCAGGAAGACCTCGTCGTCGGCCGCCGACAGCGCGTGCTGCACGAAGCTGCGCAGCTCCTCCGGCATCTTGGCGTCGATCTCGAGCCGGATCACCGACCCGCGGCGGCGGCGCTTGAGCGCCGTTTCGAACAGGCGGACGAGGTCTTCCGCCTCTTCCTCGATTTCGAGCTCGGAGTCGCGGATGATCCGGAACGCGCCCTGGCCGTGCAGATTGTAGCCGGGGAATAGGCGGTTGATGAACAGGGCGGTCGCCTGCTCCAGCGAGATCAGCCGGACCACCTTGCCGTCGGCCGGCAGGCGGATGAAGCGGTCGATCTTGCCGGGCATGCGGATCAGCGCGTTCATCTGCTTGCCGTCGGCCGCGCGCGTGAGCTGGAGCGCGATGGTGAAGCCGAGGCTCGGGATGAACGGGAAGGGGTGGGCGGGATCGATCGCGAGCGGCGTCAGCAGCGGGAATACGTTGTTGAGGAAATAGTCCTCGATCCAGGTCCGTTCCGCCTTGGTGACGTCCTTGCCGTCGACCAGCACGATGTCGACGTCGGCCAGCGTGCCGCGAAGGTCGCGCCAGATCGCCTGCTGGTCGGAGGCAAGCCGGGAGACGGTCCGGTTGATCAGCGCGAGCTGCTCCGACGGCGTCAGGCCATCGGGGCTGCGTTCGGCAATGCCCTCGCGCACCTGGGCCTTGATGCCGGCGACGCGGACCATGAAGAACTCGTCAAGGTTATTCGCCGAAATCGACAGGAACCGCACCCGCTCCAGCACGGGGTGGCTGGGATTGACCGATTCCTCCAGGACGCGGCGGTTGAAATGCAGCCAGGACAGCTCGCGGTTGATGAACCGTTCGGGGCTGGATGCGATCGCCGGCAAGCCCTCAGTTTCAGGGGCTTTTTCTTTCGTTTCAACAGCTTGCGCAGAGTCCATCAGAAGTCGGTCCATCCTGTCTCGCCTCACTTTGCGACTTAAGCGCAAAACCCCGGGGAGCATGTGTTACAGCGATGACGTTTCGATGACATTGATGTTCCGCCGCCGCGCCGCGTCAAGACGGGCCTCGGCGGCTTTGGGAGCCAGCGGGTCGATCAGACGTCCCGGAGCAACTCGGCGGCCAGCGCCCGGGTGACGGGGCGGCCGAGCCGCAGGGCTTCGCTGTCGAGCAGCTCCACGGCCTGCCGGGCGGCGGCCGAGGAGCGCTCCAGGCGGGTGGCGAGGTAGCCCACCACGCTCTCGTCCACGGTCAGCTGGCGGTCGGCGCAGAATTTGACGATCAGGCCGCGGAAGAGCTGGTCGTCGGGGGGCAGCAGAGCGACCACCGGAATGGCACGCAGACGCGAGCGCAGGTCGCGAAGCTCGATCGCCAGCGCGGCCGGCGCCTCGCGTCCGGTGAGGAGGATGTAGGCGCCGTCTTCGCGGGCGAGGTTCATCAGGTGGAAGAGGGCGCGCTCGTCGAAATTCCCGGCCTTGAGATCTTCGACCACCAGCGCGCCGGTGGCGAGCGCGCCCGGTACGCCTGCCGCGGTCAGTGCATTGGCCGTCGTCGAGCGGGCGCCCGATACCTCGGCCCAGATCGCGGCGAGATGACTCTTGCCGGTTCCTTCCGGGCCCGCCAGCCACATGATCCGGTTCGGCCATTCCGGCCAGCTGTCGATCAGGCCGAGACCGGCCGCATTGGCGGGGCCTTCGAGGAAGTTGTCCCGGCTCAGGCTCTCCGCATGCGGAAGTGAAAACGCCAATTGTCGGGGATGGACGCGGCCTGCCACGCTTGCTTTGCTCCATGCCGGCGCGCCGGCCCGTTTGAAGAGAGGTTCGACTTGATCGTGCCGGACTTGATCGTGCGGGACTCAATCATGCAGGACTTGATCATGCAGGACTTGGCCTTTTGCGGGGCCGCATCCCGGCTCATTTGGCCTCGATCGTACTCATGTGCCGCAGCCACTCGACGAGATAGAGCGACACGGAGGAGAGCGTGAAGACCGTGACGAGGCCCATCAGGATGACATCATAAGGTGCCGGTTTGAAGCCGAAGGCAAGCGCCGCCAGCACCAGCGCCGCGAACGCCACCTGTGCCACAGTGTTGAGCTTGGACACCTTCGACGGCCTCATCTCGACGGGCCGGTCGAACAGCCAGGATACGATCACGGCGGCCACGATCATGATGTCGCGCGAAACCACCAGGATCACGATCCAGCGCGGGATCGCGCCCCAGATGCCGAGCGCCATGTAGATCGAGACCAGCAGCGCCTTGTCCGCGAGGGGGTCGAGCAGGGCGCCGAGCTCGCTCGTCATGTTGAAACGCTTGGCCAAAAAGCCGTCCACGGCATCGCTGATGCCGGCGATCAGGAAGACGGCGAACGCCACCTCCATTTGGCTCGACACGATGGCCCAGACGATGATCGGGACCAGCATGATGCGGCCCAGAGTAATGATGTTCGGAATACTCACGAAAGCGCTTCCCGGCACCCGGCCTGACCTCGAATCCGGCCCCCTCGGGAGGCTGAACCGGTTGATATCTACATAGTATAGGGCGGAGCACCATGCGAGCCATTGCGCGTCCCCGGAATTCGACGTAACCAGCCGCAAACCCACTGGAAATCGGGCATGACCGATCGCAAAAACGGCCTCACTTACGCCGATTCTGGCGTCGATATCGACGCGGGCAACCGCCTCGTCGACCTGATCAAGCCGATGGTGCGCGCCACCGCAAGGCCGGGCGCCGACGCCGAAATCGGCGGCTTCGGCGGCCTGTTCGACCTCAAGGCGGCCGGCTTCAAGGACCCGGTCCTGGTCGCCGCGACCGACGGTGTCGGCACCAAGGTCAAGATCGCGATCGAAACCGGCTTGCATGGCGGCATCGGCATCGACCTCGTTGCCATGAGCGTCAATGACCTCGTGGTACAGGGCGCCGAGCCGCTGTTTTTCCTGGATTATTTCGCCTGCGGCAAGCTCGACCCCGAGGCCACCGCCGCGATCGTCGCGGGCGTTGCGGAGGGATGCCGCGAATCCGGCTGCGCCCTGATCGGCGGCGAGACCGCCGAGATGCCCGGCCTCTACAAGGACGGCGACTATGATCTGGGCGGCTTCGCCGTCGGCGCTGCAGAGCGCGGCACGCTGCTGCCGCGCAAGGACATCGCGGCGGGCGACGCCGTGATTGGCCTCGCCTCGTCCGGCGTGCATTCCAACGGCTTCTCGCTGGTGCGCAAGATCGTGGAACAATCCGGTCTCGGCTTCGGGGCGCAGGCGCCGTTCGCGCCCGTGATGACGCTCGGCGGCGCACTGCTGACGCCGACGCGGCTCTACGTCAAATCCTGCCTGCGCGCGATCCGCGAGACCGGCGCGGTGAAGGGGCTCGCCCACATCACCGGCGGCGGCTTCACCGACAACATCCCGCGCGTGCTGCCGAAGGATCTGGGCGTCGGGATCGATCTGGCGCGCCTGCCGGTGCTGCCGGTGTTCAAGTGGCTGGGGGGGGC
>NZ_AJQE01000380.1 GCF_000261685.1 Bradyrhizobium genomosp. I (2014)
GCAGGCCGGCATCGCCGAGCTGGAGATGCTGCGGACCTTCAACTGCGGCATCGGCATGATCGCGATCGTCGAGCCCGACAAGGTCGACAAGGTCGTCGAGGTCTTCACCGATGCCGGCGAGACCGTGGCGCGGCTCGGCACCGTGATCCCGGCCGAGGGCGAGCACCGGGTCGTCTATGACGGCCACCTCGATCTGGCGCTGTGATGAAGCGCCGCGTTGCCATCCTGATCTCCGGGCGCGGCTCCAACATGGCCGCGCTGATCAGGGCCGCCGCCGCTCCGGACTTCCCGGCCGAAATCTCGCTCGTCATCTCGAACAAGGCCGACGCGCCCGGGCTCGAGCGCGCCAAGGCGGCCGGCGTGAATACGCTGGTGATCGAGAGCAAGCCGTTCGGCAGGGACCGCGCCGGCTTCGAGAAGGTGCTGCAGGCAGCGCTCGACCGGCACGGCATCGAGCTGATCTGTCTTGGCGGCTTCATGCGCCTGTTCACGGCCGAGTTCACCAGGGCCTGGTACGGGCGCATGCTCAACATCCATCCCTCGCTGCTGCCGTCCTTCCCCGGCCTCGATCCGCACGGCCAGGCCTTGCGCGCCGGCGTGAAACTATCAGGCGCAACGGTGCACTTCGTGATCCCCGAGACCGACGCGGGCCCGATCGTGATGCAGGGCGCGGTGCCCGTCAGCGACCACGATACCGCCGACACGCTGTCCGAGCGCATCCTCGAGGTCGAGCATCGCATCTATCCCGAGGCTCTGCGGCTGCTTGCGACCGGCAAGGTCCGGATCGAGGGCGATGTCTGCAAGACGGACGGAAGCGCGGCGTCGGAGAATTTCTTGGTTGCGCCGGTGGTTGGGTAAAAAAGGTGTCGGGGCCTACGAGCCACGAAATGACCAATTGACCGGTTTGTAGATTGGCCGCGGCTGATCGAGCACACCTTCGAACGCCTCCTCCGGAAGCTCCGAGCCGAAAACCTCGAAAGCGGTGGTCACCTCAACATCCGTGGGCAAGACGTCGTGCGCCGAAGATGGGCGCTGGTGTTCGCCAGTTAGCAAAGGTTGTTTGGCGATTTCCGTTACTCCAGCCGAGCACTTTATCTGCGGGGTTATCTGTCCCCAAACAAAATCCCCCGGCAGAGCCGGGGGCAACGTCATGATCTCTCGCGTTCAGTTGAGAGACATCAGGAGACCTTGAGGTTTTCCGCGGATGACTTGCCGCGGTTCTCCACGAGGTCGAATTCAACCACCTGGTTCTCGTTGAGGGTGGAGAGTCCGGCGCGCTCGACGGCGGAGATGTGGACGAACACGTCCTTGTCGCCGCCGTTCGGCTTGATGAACCCATAGCCCTTGGTCGGGTTGAACCATTTGACGGTGCCCTTTTGCGGCATCGCTAGTCTCCTCCACTAGATATAAAAACGACGCGGCCGCTTTTCGCGTGCCACGCCACAAACGGGCTTCCGGAAGTCTGTTCGAGTCTTGAGTCTCAACGTCGCGAAACGCACAGCCGAGCGGCCAATTCCGATTGTGTCCGATATTGCAACACGAAATTCGCACGGTAGCAAGCCGCGCGCGAATTTCAAGACCGCGGCGGGTGCCATCGTCTGCTATTTGCGACCTGTGGCCACGGAACCACAATCGGGGGCAATAGCCTTGGCGGCAGCGGGCGAGCCGTTGACCCTCCGTGGCAGTTCGGCACAAATCGCGACACGGCGCGAGCCTCGTGTTGCATTTTTGCGGGCCGCCATTTGCTTCGGGATTTAGTCGTCATGCGCTGCACCTCGCAGCTCTCCGGGACACGGCAGACGATCGGGCTGAACCGCGTCCGCCGGATCACGGCTGCGATTGCGACCGCGCTTGCGCTGGTCATAGCGATGTCGGCCGCGACGCCCGTCCGCGCGCAAAGTCCGACGCCTACGCCGACCCCGACGCCCACACCGTCGCCGACCCCGGTCCCGATGCCGACCGCGACCAATTACGATCAGTCGGCCGGCAACAGCATGCTCAATTTCGGTTCCGGATTTCTGGAGCGGCTGGGCAACCAGGCATCGAATGGTTTCAACCGGGCATTCCGTACCAATCCCGGAGGGGGCGGCGCGTCGGCGAGCGCGGAAGATCCGCGCTATCGCACCTGGTTCGAGGGCTACGGCATCTCGGTGCGGACCGATGCGCAAGGAGACTTCGTCGGCGACAAGCGCAGGACCTTTGGCGGCGTCGCCGGCTTCGGGGCGCGGCTCGCCCCTGGCGTCAACATCGGCTTCTCCATTGACCAGAGCCATACCGACATCGACGTGCCACTCGCGCTCCAGTCGGCAACGCTCGACCTGACCCAGCTTGGCTTCAACGGCTCGGTCGACAAGGGCCCATGGACCTGGGCCTTCGCGCTCGTGCACGGTTTCGGCAAGGTCCGTTCCAGCCGCGACACCGGTCTTGGGTTTGCGACCGCCGGCTATCTCGCCACGGTCGACGGTGCGCTGACCGAGATCAGTTATTACTGGACCAACGACCAGATGCGCATCGTGCCAAAGGGGGCGCTTGAATATGTGCGCGCCACCAGCGCGTCCTTCCAGGAGACCGGCGGGCTCGATCCGCTCGACGTCGGCTCGACGGCGCTGTCGCGTGCGCGCGTCATGATCGGGGCCGAGATCGGCCGCTACTTCATCATCGACCAGAAGATCCTGGACCTGTCTGCCTACGGCAAGTTCGTCGACAATTTCCATCAGGACCTGGGATCGGTCCAGGTCAGCCTGGGGACCCAGAGCATCGTCGTCCCCGGCATCGGCGAGAGCCGCTACGGCGCCGATGCCGGCGCTTCGGCCTCGCTGAGCCTGACCAACGTGGCACGGCTTTACGTCAATTACGACGGCAAGTTCCGCAACGAGCTCACCTCGCACCAAGGCACGGTCGGCTTCGAATACAAATGGTGAGCTGAAGCCCGCCTGCGCTCACGTCGGCGTTGCCGCGACATAGCCCGCCAATCCAAACCCCTCGCGCGCGGCCGTCATCATCGGCACCAGCGCGTTGGGATGGATGAACTCGTCGCGGAAGCAGGGATAAGTCCTGGCATCGAAAATCTTCTTCAGCCAGTCGACCACGATCTTGTGACGCTCGGAGGTGCGGAATTCCCTGTGATAGGTGAGCCAGAGATCGGCGTGGTGGCTGACGCCGAGATCGACGGCAACCAGTGGCGCGCCGAGTGCGATCGATACCGTCGGCAGGAAGCCGATGCCGGCGCCGCGTTCGACGGCATAGAGCACGCCGACCGACGAATTGGTCCTGATCCCGACGATGCCCTCGAGCGAGTTCAGTCCGAGCACGCGGGCATAGGCGCCGTCGTCGACCTGCGGCGCGCTCTGCTTGATGATGCGGTGGTTCTTCAGATCGGCCAAGGTCGTCGGCACGCCGTAGAGGTTTTCGTACTCCTTGGAGACGAAGGGATAGATGTGGAGGCGGCCGAGCTTGGTGACGATCAGATCGGGATTGGTCGGCGGCTCGAGCTGGATCGCGATGTCCGATTCAAGCCGCGCGACGTCGGCCTGCTCCATCGCGCAACGCAGGTCGACCGTGATCTTGCGGTAGGTCTTCTGGAAATCGATCAGTCGCGGCAGGATCCAGAAATTGCCCGGGCCTTCCGTCACCGCGACGCGCACGGTGCCCGAGGTGTCGTTCGACGATCGCGAGGCGCGGCGGAAGACGTTGAAGGCATGACGCTCCATATGCGCAACGTCGGCGATCATTGCGGTGCCTTCATCGCTGAGCGTGAGCCCGCTCTGGTCGCGCAGGAACAGCTTGCAGCCGATGCTCTCTTCGAGCCGGTCGATGCGGCGCATCAGGGTCGTGGAGGTGAGCCCGAGCTCTTCGGCCGCATTGCGAAAACTTTTATATTTTGCGCACGCTAAAAACAGCTTCAAATCGTCCCAGGACGCATCCAGGGCTTCTTCACGGTGCTGCATCATCGCAGCACCCCGGTGCAATAACTGCTGCATACTCCTGATCCCCAACCGCTAAGCTCATGGCCATAGCGGGGCACGAAAGCCTCGAACGATAAAGGCGTGATATGAGTATGGAAAGGGGCTCGTTTGCCGCAAGGCATGATTTCGATGCCTTGCCGCAGACCCCGGATGTCGACGTTCGCTGTGCACAATTTTCCGAAATTGCGGCGCTTTCGGAGATGGCGCACCAGCTGGTGCCGGGCGTGCAGATCGGCGCAACGGACCTTGCGCGGTACTTCACTCTCGATCCTCAGAGTATCCTGACTTTCAGCCGCAAGGGCAAGCTCGTCGGCGGCATGGCCTTCCTGTTTCTCAATGACCGCGGGCACGATGCGCTGCTGCTCGACGAGATCTGCCTCACCGCGCCCGAGACGCGTTATCTCGCGTCGGCGGACGAAGAGGTCGCAGCCATCTACATCTGGGCGATCGCGGCGACCGGGCGCGGCATCGCCGGTCTTGGCAAGGCCGCGGCTCATCTGCGGCAGATAAGGTTTCGCGGCGCGGATTGCTATGCGCAGCCGTCAACGGTGGCCGGACGCGACATCATGAAGGCGACGGGCTTTGCGCCTGTCCCGAGCTTCCAACCCGACCTTTGGTGCTACGAGCGTCCCTGGCATCGGCAGCCGATGCGCGTGCCAGGCGCGATCATCCAATCAAGGAGCTTTGCAGATGCACGGTACTAGGATTCCTGTCGCCAAGCCTTGTTCCCGCGCCATCACCATCCGCCTCGCGCGCGATCCAAGCGATCTCATGCTGGTGACCGCTATCCGTTCGGCGGTCTATCTCGCCGAGCAGGACTGTCCGTTCGAGGAGGAGTTCGACGGCAACGACATGGTCGCAGCGCATTTCATAGGCTTCGTCGGCAACGAGCCTGCGGGCTGCCTGCGGGTGCGGTTCTTCGGCGATTTCGCCAAGGTCGAGCGGCTCGCGGTGCGTCACCAATATCGGCGCTCGCGCGTCTCGTTCAAGCTGGTGCAGGCCAGTGTCGATTATGTGAAACGCAAGGGCTTCCGCAAGATCTACGGCCAGGCGCAGGACCGGCTGGTCGATTTCTGGGCTCATTTCGGTGCCAAGCCGCTCGGTCACAATCGCAAGATCACCTTCTCGGATTTTTCCTACACGGAAATGCTGCTGGAGATCGAGCCGGGCCCGGACGCCATCACGCTGGACAGTGATCCTTACGTGATCATCCGCCCCGAGGGCGATTGGGACCGGCCGGGCGTGCTCGATGCCTCGGCGGGGCGGGCCGTGACCTCGCCGCTGCGGGACCTCGCGCTCGCCGACAGCTGAAACTGGTGCAGCGGCGCGCAACAAAATGCTGGCTTCCGTCCACGATGATCCGTCGATCCTGGTCTGTGCGGATCTTCAGGTCGAATATCTGACCCCTGGCCGTCGGCATGTCGTCCTCGACGGCGATGTGGCGACGGCGCGTTGCCTGGAACTGCTGACGCTGTGGCGCGGTAATTTGTGGCCGGTGATGCATCTGAAACGCATCGCGCAGGCGGCCTGGTTCAATCCGGCATCCAGGCTGACCGATTGGGCCGCGGCGACCAAGCCGCGGCCGGGAGAGATGACGTTCGAGCACCCGCTGCCGTCTGCCTACAGCTCGTCGCGCTTTGTGGACTACATGTCCAGTATCCGTACCACGCGCTGCATCCTGATCGGATTCTCCCTGGACGAGACCATCCTGGCCACCGCAGTCGAAGGGTTTCACCGCAGCCATCGCTATCAGGTGGTCACTGACGCCGTGGCTTGCCGGCAGCCGGGGACGGACGATGCCGCCGCCTACAGACGAGCGGTAGTGAATGTCATCGGGAATTTTGCTACAATGCGCTCCAGCGCCGAACTGATCAGAACCGGCGGCGCCGTTGCGGTGTAGGCGGCCGCAACCGGCGGATGGGGTGAGAGATTGTCACGGGGAGATGAGCTCAAGGAGCTGGCGAGCGATCTGTCGCGTGCCGCCGAGACGGCGCGCAGGCTTGGGTTGCAGACGACAGTTTATTTGCTCTCGATGGCGCTGGTGGAGGTGAGGGAGGCCATCGCCGCCACCGACGATGGGGACGACGACGGCGCGGCGTGAGGGGCCGCCCACCGTGCCCTTGGCGTGTGCGTCCTTGTGCAACGCTGCCGAGCGCTTGCTGCCGACACATTGGCGTTGCAAGTTCTGTGTTGTCGCAATAGCCAAGTATCTTAGCCAAGTATCTTGGTCATCGAGTGATGACGCCGGCTCTGCCTGCGCCGTGACGCTTTCAAGGATCCCCGCAAATGTCCATGCTGCCCAATTCGCAAGAGGCCCGGGATGTGGCCTATCAGCTCCATCCCTACACCAACGCGCGCACCCATCAGCAGGCCGGTCCCCTCGTGATCGAGCGCGGCGAGGGGCCTTATGTGTTCGACGCGGCGGGCAAGCGCTATTTCGAGGCGATGGCGGGCCTCTGGAGCGTCGGGCTCGGCTTCAACGAGAAGCGGCTGGTCGAGGCGGCGCACAAGCAGATGCAGGCGCTGCCGTTCTACCACACGTTCTCCGCCAAATCGCACGGGCCCTCGATCGACCTCGCCGAGAAGCTGGTCGCGCTCGCGCCGGTTACGATGAGCAAGGTGTTCTTCACCAATTCCGGCTCGGAAGCCAACGACACCGTGCTGAAGCTGATTGCCTATCGCTCCAACGCGCTCGGCCAGCCACAGCGCAAGAAGGTGATCAGCCGCCTGCGCGCCTATCACGGCGTCACCATTGCGTCCGCGAGCCTCACCGGCCTGCCGAACAACCACCGTTCATTCGACCTGCCGCTGCCGAACATCCTGCACACGGGCTCGCCGCATTTCTACAAGGACGGCGCCCCCGGCGAGAGCGAGGAGGCCTTCGCGACGCGCCGCGCCGAGGAGCTCGATGCGCTGATCCAGAAGGAGGGGCCTGATACGATCGCCGCCTTCTTCGGTGAGCCGGTGATGGGGGCCGGCGGCGTCGTCGTGCCGCCGGCGACCTATTGGGACAAGATCCAGAAGGTCCTGAAGAAGTACGACATCCTGCTGGTCGCCGACGAGGTGATCTGCGGCTTCGGTCGCACCGGCAAGATGTTCGGCTGCGAGACCTATAGCATCAAGCCCGACGCGATGGTGGTCTCCAAGCAGATCACCTCGAGCTATTTTCCGCTGTCGGCGATTATCCTGAACGATCGCATGTTCGAGCCGATTGCGGACGAGAGCAACAAGATCGGCGTGCTCGGCCACGGCTTCACCGCGGGCGGCCATCCCGTCGGATCGGCGATTGCGCTCGAAAACCTCAAGATCATCGAGGAGCGCGGCCTGGTTGCGCATGCCGCCGAGCTCGGCGCTTACATGCAGGGCAAGCTGCGTGAGCTCGCCAGCCATCCGCTGGTCGGCGAGGTCCGCGGCGTCGGCATGATTGCAGCGCTCGAGCTCGTGCTCGACAAGGGACGCAAGACCGCAGCGGCGACGCCCGGCGCTGTCGGCGGCATCGCCAGCCGCATGCTCCAGGAGCGCGGCGTGATCTCGCGCAACATGCTGGATGCCATCGCCATCTGCCCCCCGCTGATCACGACCAAGGCCCAGATCGACGATCTGGTCGCAGCGATCTCGGGCGTGCTGGAGGACATGAAGGGCGAAGTGGCGAAGCTGACGCCGGCGTAGGGTCTCTCTCTCCTCGTCATTGCGAGGAGCGAAGCGACG
>NZ_AJQE01000381.1 GCF_000261685.1 Bradyrhizobium genomosp. I (2014)
GCGGCGCCCATGACGCAGTAAGATTAGTTAGCCGGAGGCGTAACCCACCACTGCTCATCTCCATTGGTGTGGTGGACTACGCTTCGCTAATCCACCCTACGAAGTCTCCTCCGCCATTGCGAGCGAAGCGAAGCAATCCAGAATCCCTCCGCGGAGACAATCTGGATTGCTTCGTCGCTGTGCTCCTCGCAACGACGACGGAGCAAACGAAAAACGCCGGAGCGGTCTCCCGCTCCGGCGTCATGTTTGTGCAGCCGATAAAGCTTACGCCGCGTTGAAGCCGGCGACGGCCTTCACTTCGAGGAAGTCTTCGAGGCCGTACTTGCCCCACTCGCGGCCGTTGCCCGACTGCTTGTAGCCGCCGAACGGCGCGGTGCGGTCGTTGGGCACGCCCTGGAGGTTGACGTTGCCGGCGCGGATCTGGCGGCCGACGCGCTTGGCATCCTCGACCGAGGGCCCCGAGACGTAGCCGGCGAGGCCGTAGGGCGTATCGTTGGCGATCTTGACCGCGTCGGCTTCGTCCTTGGCGCCGATGATGGTCAGCACCGGCCCGAAGATCTCCTCGCGGGCGATCGTCATGTCGGGCGTGACGTCGGCGAAGATGGTCGGACGGACATAGAAGCCCTTGTTGACGCCCTCGGGCAAGCCCGGGCCGCCGGCAACGAGGGTAGCGCCCTCGTCGATGCCCTTCTTGATCAGGCCCTGAATCTTGTCCCACTGACCGCGGTTGACGACGGGGCCGATGGTGGTGCCTTCGGCGCGCGGATCGCCGGCCTTGGTCTTGTCGGCGACGGCCTTCGCGATCGCGGCGACTTCCTTCATCTTGGACAGCGGCACGATCATGCGCGAGGGCGCGTTGCAGGACTGGCCGGAGTTGTTGAACATGTGCATCACGCCGCCGGTCACCGCCTTCTGGAGGTCGGCACCCTCGAGGATGACATTCGGCGACTTGCCGCCGAGCTCCTGGCTGACGCGCTTCACGGTCGGCGCCGCGCGCTTGGCCACGTCGATGCCGGCGCGGGTCGAGCCGGTGAAGGAGATCATGTCGATGTCGGGGTGCTCGCTCATGGCGGCGCCGACCTCGGGGCCGAGGCCGTTGACGAGGTTGAACACGCCCTTCGGCACGCCGGCTTCATGCAGGATTTCCGCGAAGATCAGCGCAGAGGTCGGGGTGAACTCGCTGGGCTTCAGGATCATGGTGCAGCCGGCGGCGAGCGCGGGCGCGACCTTGCAGGCGATCTGGTTCAGCGGCCAGTTCCAGGGCGTGATCATGCCGACCACGCCGATCGGCTCGCGCAGCACCATGGCGGTGCCGACCGGCTCCTCGAAATGATAATTCTTGAGCACGTCGAGCGTGGTCATGAGATGGCCGAGGCCGGCGCCGGCCTGGAGCTTCTCCGCCATCGGCAGCGGCGCGCCCATTTCGTCGGAGACAGCAGCGCCGATCTCCTTGAGACGGCCCTTGTAGACCTCGATGATCTTGGCGAGCAGCGCGACGCGCTCCTCGCGGCTGGTCTGGGAGAAGGTCGCGAAGGCGCGCTTGGCGGCGGCAACAGCCTTGTCGACGTCGGCCTTGGAGCCCAGCGCAACCTCGTACATCGCCTCTTCCGTCGCCGGATTGACCACGGCGGTGGACTTCTTGACGGCGGGATCGACCCAGGCGCCATCGATGTAGAATTGCATGCGATTGACCATCGTTAACCTCTTCTTGGGGGCATGGTGGGGGCGTTTCGGCAGGCATCCTTGCACGAAAGCGCCGGCGATTGAACCCGCCATATGCGGGGCCAGCGTTGCGGCGGACGGAGGTTATATGAGCCGATGGCCGGAGCGTGGCAAGGCTCCCCGGATGTCATTCCGGGGCGCGCGTTAGCGCGAACCCGGAATCTCGAGATTCCGGGTTCGATGCTTTGCATCGCCCCGGAATGACGGCACGGTTACCTTGATCACACCGCCATCTTCCGATGCAGCACCGGCGCGCCGACGGTGAGGCTTTCGGCCGCATCGATGATCGCATTCGCGTCGATGCCGTAGTGGCGATAAAGGTCCGCGATGCTGCCGGTCTGGCCGAACTGCTCGACGCCGAGCGCCTCGACGCGATGGCCGCGGACGCTGCCGAGCCAGCCGAGCGCGGACGGGTGCCCGTCGATCACAGTCACGATGCCGCAGTCGCGCGGCAGCGGCGCCAGCAGCTTTTCGATGTGGCTGAGATGCTGCACGCCGCGGCGGTCGCGCCGCAGTTTTCGCGCGGCGGTCCAGCCTGCGTGGAGGCGATCCGCGGAGGTGATCGCGAGCAGGCCGATATCGCGGCGGCTCTCGCCGATGAAGCCTGTGGCCTCGATCGCCTCGGGCGCGACCGCGCCTGTATAGGCGATCACGACCTCGGCATTCGGCCCCGGCCTGCGCAGCCAATAAGCGCCGTCGGTGATACCCTGCCTCAGCTCCGGCGTCATGATCCGCTGCGCCTGCTCGATGCTGCGCGTGGAGAGGCGCAAGTAAACGGAACCTCCCTCGCCCGGATCGCGCTGCATGTGCTCAAAGCCGAAACCCATGATCACGGCGAGCTCGTCGACGAAGGCCGGCTCGAACGAGGCGAGCCCGTCTTGCGCCATGCCGATCAAGGGCGTTGCAATCGACTGGTGCGCGCCGCCCTCGGGCGCGAGCGTGATGCCGGACGGCGTCGCCGCCACCATGAAGCGGGCATCCTGGTAGCAGGCATAGTTCAGCGCATCGAGCCCGCGCTCGATGAAGGGATCATAGAGCGTGCCGACCGGCAGCAGCCGCTCGCCGTTGATCTGGTGCGACAGGCCGAGCGCGGAGAGCATGATGAACAGGTTCATCTCGGCAATGCCGAGCTCGAGATGCTGGCCTTTCGGCGAAGCGTCCCAATTGTAGGTCGACGGAATTTTCTCGCTGCGGAATAAATCCGCCTTCTCGGCGCGCGCGAACAGGCCACGGCGGTTGACCCAGGGGCCGAGATTGGTCGAGACGGTGACGTCGGGCGAGGTCGTCACGATTCGTTTTGCGAGCTCGCTGTCGCTGCGCGCGATCTCGTTGAGCACGAGGCCAAAGCCCTGCTGGGTCGACATCTGCGGCGACGGCTTGAAGGCGAGCTGCTGGGACACCTCGATGACGGGAGCCGTCAGCCGGCGGCCGTCCTGGTTGAAGGGCACCCGCGCGAGGAACGCTTCGAGTTCGGCCGCATCCTGCGTCAGGCCTTCGAACTTGTCCCATTCGTGTCCGGGCCGGATGTTCTGGCTGTCGCGGTACTTCTCCATCTGCGCGACCGTCATCAGGCCGGCGTGGTTGTCCTTGTGACCCTGGAACGGCAGGCCGACGCCCTTGATGGTGTAGGCGATGAAGCAGACCGGCCGATCATGATCGACGGAGTCGAACGCCTCGAGCATGCTCGCCATGTCATGGCCGCCGAGATTCGACATCAGCGCGAGCAGATCCTCGTCGCTGCGCTTGTCGATCAGCTTCGTGATCGGGCCCTGGTCGCCGATCTCGTCGTGCAGATGCTTGCGGAAGGCCGCGCCGCCCTGGAAGCACAGCGCCGCATAGAGCGCATTCGGGCAGTTGTCGATCCAGCGCTTCAAGGCTTCGCCGCCGGGTTCGGCAAAGGCTTCGCGCATCAGGCGGCCGTATTTCACGATCACCACGTCCCAGCCGAAATTACGGAACATGGTCTCGAACTTTTCCCAGAGCCCCTCGCGGACGACGGCGTCGAGCGACTGCCTGTTATAGTCGACCACCCACCAGGTGTTGCGCAGGCCGTGCTTCCAGCCCTCCGCCAGAGCCTCGAAAATGTTGCCCTCGTCCATCTCGGCGTCGCCGACGAGCGCAATCATCCGCCCTTCGCGGCGGTCCTTCATCCAGCCATGCGCCTTGACGTAGTCCTGCACCAGCGAAGAGAACAGCGTCTGCGCGACGCCGAGGCCGACCGAGCCGGTGGAGAAATCGACGTCGTCGACGTCCTTGGTGCGCGAGGGATAGGACTGCGCGCCCTTGAAGCCGCGAAAGTTCTCCAGCTTCTCGCGGCTCTGGCGGCCGAACAGATGCTGGATGGCGTGGAACACCGGGCTCGCATGCGGCTTCACCGCGACGCGGTCCTCGGGCCGCAGCACGTGGAAGAACAGCGCCGACATGATGGTCGCGAGCGAGGCGGACGAGGCCTGATGGCCGCCGACCTTGAGCCCGTCCGCATTGGCGCGGATATGGTTGGCGTGGTGGATGGTCCACGACGACAGCCACAGCGCCTTGCGGCTGAGGGCGGTCAATGTGTCGAGGCGGGCGGAATCAACGGGCATGGCAATGCTCCCGGAAACAGGTCGGCCGATGATACGCCCGGGAGGAGCGCCAGACTTCTCAATTTTTCGCGCCATACCCACTCGTCTTGGGATATTTTACCAATGGACCGCGACAAATCCCAGGTTTTATCCCAATGCCCGAACTCGATGCCATTGACCGAAAAATCCTCGCGCTGCTCCAGACCGACAGCCGCATGACCATGCAGGAGCTCGCCGACAAGGTCGGGCTCTCGGTCTCGCCCTGCCACCGGCGCGTCAAGCTCCTGGAGGAGCGCGGCGTCATCTCGCGCTATATCGCGACCGTGGACCAGAAGGCGCTGGGGCTGCATGTCAGCGTCTTCATCTCGATCAAGCTGGCGCGGCAGAAGGAGGAGGACCTCAACCGCTTCGCGCGCGCGATCTCGAAATGGGACGAGGTGCTGGAATGCTATCTGATGACCGGCAATCGCGACTATCTGCTCCGCGTCGTCGCCGCCGACCTCGCCTCCTACGAGACGTTCCTCAAGACCAAGCTGACTCGGCTCGACGGCATCGCCTCGATCGAGTCGAGCTTTGCGCTGAGCCAGGTGAAGTATTCGATCGCGCTGCCGGTGTAGGGGTCACCGCCACGGCTGCACGATGATCTTGGTATGGGCCTCGGGATTGGCGAGATCGGCGAACGCCCTGGCGACGCCGTCGAGGCCGACGTCGGCCGTCACCATCGCGGCGGCATCCACCTGCCCGTCCGCGATCAGGCGCAGCGAGGTTGCGAATTCGTCCGGCGTGTAGCCGAGCACGTATTGGACGTTGAGCTCCTTCATGATGCCGAGCATCGGCTCGCTTCTGTCGGTTTCCATGCAGACGCCGACCACGACGATCCTGGCATCGCGCGGCGCGCCTTCGAACACCTGCTGCAACAGGCCGGGCACGCCGACGCATTCGAAGATCAGCGCAGGTTTAAGCGCCGGCAGCATCGCCTGGAACGGCGGCCGCGCGGCCTTCTCGGCGTCCGACATTTGCGCGTGCTCGGCCCAGGTCGCATAGGGTTGCGACAGCCTGGGATCGACCACGACGTCCGCGCCGAGCTTTACGGCGAGCGCGCGGCGGGCCGGCGAATAGTCCGCGGCGACGATCGGATACACGCCCCTGAGCTTCAGCGCGGCGATCACCGCGAGACCGACCGGGCCGCAGCCGATCACCAGCGGCACCTCGCCGCCGCTTATGTGGGCCTTGGCGACGGCGTGGACGCCGACCGCCAGCGGCTCCGGGAGCGCGGCATGCTCCGGCGCAAGACCGTTGGGCACCTCGAGCAGCAGAGGCTCGCTCAGCAGCATCGCTTCGGCGTAGCCGCCGATATTGTCGTTGGAATAGCCGATGCCCTCGATACCCTGCGGCGTCAACAGTGCCGGCAGCGAGCAGACGCGGGTGCCGGGCTTGAGTTTGCGCGCGGTGCCGGGGCCGTAGTCGACGACCTCGCAGCAGAACTCGTGGCCGAATACGACGTCGCGGCTGAGGTCCATCGGCTTGCGCCCGACCTTCTGCGCCATCTCCACCATGCGATGGGCGTGCTGGCGTGCATGCAGGTCGGAGCCGCAGATGCCGCAGGCGAGCGTCCTGACCAGCACCTGGCCGGGGCCCGGCTTCGGCTCGACGATCCGGTCGACGACGATCTCTCCGTTCCTGAAAATCGCGGCCCGCATCCGGCTCCTCCCGCATTGTCTGGAGCGCTGATACCACGACGCCCAAGGGGCGAACTTGCGTCAGGCGTTCGGGGAACGCTCTTCCAGCACCAGGAGCTGGGCGCGGCGGACACGTTCGCGATGGGCGATGTAGAGGCCGCTGGCGACGATGAAGGCCGCGCCCGTGATGGTCCAGACGTCGGGCACTTCGCCGAAGATGAAGAAGCCCAAGATGCTGACCCAGAGCAGCTGCGTGTAGGAGAACGGCGCCAGCACCGAAGCATCGCCGTAGCGATAGGCGAGTACGACGATCCACTGACCCGCGGTCGAGGCGACGCCGATGAAGATGCCGAGCGCGACTGCGGTCCAGGATGGCGTGACCCAGACGAACGGCACCAACGCGGTCAGGATCGCAAGCCCCGTCACCGAGGAATAGGCCATGGTGGTGACGACGGCTTCCCGCCCGCTCATCATGCGCGTTAGGATCAAGGTGCCGGCCCAGCATGCCGCCGAGACCAACGGAAAGAATGCGGCGGGGTGAAACGCGCTGGTGCCCGGGCGCAGGATGATCAGCACGCCGATAAGGCCGAGCGCGGTCGCGAGCCAGCGGCGCATGCCGACCTTCTCGCCCAGGAAGACGATCGAGAGCGCGGTGACGAATAGCGGCGCGACGAAGCCGGTGGCGGATGCCTCCGCGATCGGGAGGAAGCCGAGGCCCGTGATGAAGAACAGCGAGGAGCCGAGCAGCGCCGCACCACGCATCACGTGCAGGCCGGGACGCTTGGTGCGCATCGCATAAAGCGGCGAGGCGGGCAGCATCACCGGCGTAAACAGCAGCGTGAAGGTGAGGAAGCGGATCCAGGTGATCTCGATCGAGGGCAGGCTGGTCGACAGATATTTCGCGGTGACGTCGGAGCAGCCGAGGAACACCGTCGAGAGCAGGATCAGTGCGATGCCTTTGAACGGATGATCGACGCGCGCCGGTGCGCGGCGGCCGACATGCTTCCTCTCGGGCATGGGCATGGAAATACTGTCGAGCCTTGCGGCTGCGGCTGGCGGCGGGGTCACGGCTGGAACTCGGGAAAAATGCGAATCGAGCGCCATAAAAAACGACAAATGCGCCCCGTTCACAACTTCCGAAAACAGGATGCCGATATGCGCGAGCCGCCGCGCGCGTCAATGCTCCGTTAATATTGCCCGTTGTGCGCTACAGCATGGGCAGGCTGTGCGGCTTCGGTCCGCGCGGAAACGCCGTATCAAGCGCGGCAATCTCGTCTTTCGTCAGCACGAGATCGCCTGCAGCGGCATTTTCGCCGGCATGTTCCGCGGACGAGGCCTTCGGAATCGCGAACACCGTAGTCGCACGGGTAAGGAAGCTCAGCGCGACCTGGCGCGGTGTCGCGCGCCGCGCCTCCGCAATGCGCGCCAGCACGGCGCCGCCCTTGCTGCCGCCTGCGGGGAAATCATCGTGACCGAACGGCGAATAGGCAACGACGGCGACTCCGTGCCGCTCGCACCACGGGATCACCGCATGCTCGATCGCGCGCTCCTTCAGATGATAGAGCACCTGGTTGCAGGCGATGCGGCCTTCCCCGGCGACCTCGAGGATCTCGTCGAGATCGTCAGCATCGAAATTGGAGACGCCCCAGGACTTGATCTTGCCTGATTTCACCAGCTCCTCGAACGCAGCGACGGTGTCCTCCAGTGCATAGGAGCCACGCCAGTGCAGGAGATAACAGTCGAGCCGGTCGGTCTTGAGTCGCTTCAGCGAGCGCTCGCACGCCGCGATGGTGCCTCGGCGCGAGGCGTTGCTCGGCAGCACTTTTGAAACGAGGAACACCTCATCGCGCCGGCCTGCAATCGCATCCGCGATGACGAGCTCGGCATCGCCATACATCTCGGCAGTGTCGATGTGGGTCATGCCGAGATCGATCCCGCGCCGGAGCGCCGCGATCGCGCGCTTGCGGTCGCCGTGATCGAGATACCAGGTACCCTGCCCGATTGCGGAGACGTTGGCGCCGGTCTGGCCGAAGGGGTTCGTGTTCATGTTCGCTCCGCTATCGCTCTTCCGTTCAGGCAACCGCGACCAGGCTCAAGAGTTCAATCCGCCGATGTCGGCGACCAGCACGCTGCCGGTCGCCGACTCCGTGATATAGAGCCTGTCTCTCCTCGCGCCACCGATGGCGACGTTGGTGCAGTTCGGTCCCGCGCAGGATTTGATCCGCGCGATCAGTTCGCCGTTCGGCGCGAACACGAAGACGTGGCCGAGCGAGGCATGACCGACGAACAGGCGGCCCTTGGCATCCATGGTCATGCCGTCAGGACCGCTCGTGCCGAACAGCGAGCAGAAGCGGCCGACCTTGGACACGCTGCCGTCCTTCATGAACGGCAACCGCCACACCGCATTGTCGCGCGTCATCGCGACGAACAGCACGGTCTCGGTCGGGTCGAGCACGAGGCCGTTCGGGCTGATGCCGGTGTCGATCAGGCAATCGAGCCGGCCATTCGATGCGAGGCGATAGACCCGGCCGCTGGGATCATGCAGGCCGGTCTGGCCCTGATCGGTGAAATAGATGTCACCGTTGGAGGCGAGATGCAGGTCGTTGCAGCCGCGAAACGATTCCGAATTGCGCGCGGTCAACACCGGCTTTACGCGGCCGGCTTTGGCATCGAGCTCCATGATGCCGTGCATGTAGTCGGCCACCAGGATGCCGCCGTCGGATGCGATCTTCAGCCCGTTCGGCCAGCCCTCATATTCGGCGACCTGCGACCACTCGCCGTCAGGCGCAATGCGGAAAATGCGGCCGAACGGGATGTCGACGATGTAGAGATTGCCATCCTTGTCGAATGACGGGCCTTCGATGAAGCTATCGGTGGCGATGCCCGGCCGGTTGGCGTCGGCCCAATCCGTCCGCACGCCGTTGCGGCGGAACTTGTCGGGCATGGCGGAGAAGACTTTTGTCTCGATCAGGCGGGGCGGCGTTTCCAGATACATCATTGCTTTTTACGGGTGCTAATAGGGAGGCCGCGACACCATAAGGCGCAATCGGCGACGCGTCGATTGGGGCGCGGGGCATGGCTGCGTACCAGCCCATACCACTCTCGTGTCCCGGACGCGCTGCAACGCGCAAGCGTTGCGGCGCAGAGCCGGGACCCAGGAAGCCACGCAACCCGGTGCACCATGGGCCCCGGCTCTGCAGCGCACCGTCGAAGAGACGCTGCGCTGCGTCCGGGGCACGAGACCGCAGCGTTAGCCCACGCTTGCATCCAAGCCGTCATTGCGAGCGTAGCGAAGCAATCCAGATTCCCTCAGCGGAAAGACTGCTTCGCTGCGCTCGCAATGACGATGGAGAGAGCCAGCCCTACCCCGCCGCGCCAGCGACCTTCGCCTGCTTCGCCGGCGCCACCTCGGTCGTCGCGATCAACCGCTTCAGCTCGGGGATGCAGGAGCCGCAATTGGTGCCGGCCTTCAGCTTGGCGCCGATCTCGGCGGCGGTGCGCGCGCCAGTGGCAATGGTGTCGCAGATGGTGCCGCGGCCGACGCCGAAGCAGGCGCAGACGATCGGGCCGGTCGAATCGGCGCCCTCTATCGACTTGCCGGACAGCAGCATCCGACGCTGCTCGTCGCCAACGTGATCGGCAGCGAATGTGCTTTTCACCACCTCCCAATCGCCGGCGTCGTGCGCGGGTCCGACGAACAGGCAGGTCTCGATGCGGTCGCCTGCAAACGAGGCGGCGCGATAGACCCCGCCGCCGAAGTCGCGGTACTCGGCAACGTCCTCGCCCGCGACGCTCTCGAGCCAGGCGGGCCAGCGCGACAGATCGGCGTTGTCCGCGAAGAGATAACCGAAGCCGCCGGCGACCGTGAGGCGGGTCCACAACAGGTTCTGCGGCAGGTCGATCTGCTTTCGCGACAGCGCGAAGCCGCGGAACACGAATTCATACGGCGCGATCGCGGCCGGCGTCGCCTTCGCCTCTGGCTGGCCCGAGAACGGATCGGTGAAGGACTGCACCAGCGCGCCGACGCGGCCGTGCGAGGTGTTCATCGCGCTCCAGTGGATCGGCACGAACAGGGTGCCGCGCTGCTGCCGTTCGCTGACGACGGCCTTCAGGATGCACTTGCCGTAATCGGTGGTGATGCGGGCATAGCTGTCATTGGCGACGCCGTATTTGCTGGCGTCGGCGGGATGAATCTCGACGAAGGGCTCGGGCAGATGCGCACCCAGCCGCTGGCTCAGACCCGTGCGTGTCATGGTATGCCATTGGTCGCGGATGCGCCCGGTATTGAGCCGCAAGGGGCGCGACGGACCGGTCTCGCTGCGCAGCGCCGGCACCTCCGGCGCAACGAAGCGGCCCTTGCCGTCATTGGTGAAGAAGCCGCCTTGCGCAAAGAAGCGCTCGCCAGGCATCCCGCCTTCCCGCATCGGCCACTGCACCGGCTTCAACGCGTCGAACGCTTCGTCAGACAGCGAGGTCAGCGCGCCGATGTCGAAATCACGGCTGCCGTCGTTCTCGAAGGCAGAGAGCGCGGCGTGCTCGCGGAAGATATCGGCGGCGGATCTGTAATTGAAGCTGTCACCGAAGCCGAGGCGCTTTGCGGTCTCGCTCAGGATCCACCAATCGGGGCGCGCCTCGCCCGGCGCCGGCAGGAACGAGCGCTGGCGCGAGATGCGCCGCTCGGAATTGGTCACCGTGCCCGACTTCTCGCCCCAGGCGAGAGCCGGCAGCAGCACATGCGGGCCCGCCTCGACCGTGTCGTTGGAGAGCACGTTCTCGGAGACCACGAACAGTTCGAGCTTCTTCAGGGCATCGCGAACCATATCTGCGTCGGGCAACGATACCGCGGGATTTGTGCCCATCACCCACAGCGCCTTGACGTCGCCGCGGTTGATGGCCTCGAACAGCTGCACCGCCTTCAGCCCCTCATGCGTGGCGATGCGTGGCGCCTTCCAGAACCGCCTGACACGGTCGATGTCGGGCGGCGTGAAACCCATGTGGGCGGCGAGCATATTGGCGAGGCCGCCGACCTCGCGGCCGCCCATCGCGTTGGGCTGGCCGGTGAGCGAGAACGGCGAGGCACCGGGCTTGCCGATGCGCCCGGTGGCGAGATGGCAGTTCAGGATCGCGTTGACCTTGTCGGTGCCCTGCGCCGACTGGTTGACCCCTTGCGAATAGAGCGTGACCACGCGCGTCGTGTCGCGGAACATCTTGAAGAAGCTGGCGACGTCCTGCTCGGACAGGCCCGTGGCAAGCGCGGTTGCACCGACGCTGCCAGCGATGCTGCGCGCGCGCGCCAGCGCGTCGTCGAAGCCCGACGTGTTCCGCGCGATATAATCCTGATCCAGCGCGCCGTTGTCGGCGAGGTGGACGAACAGGCCGGAGAACAGCGCGGTGTCGGTGCCGGGCCTGAGCCCCAGGAAAAGATCGACGTCATCAGCGGTGTCGGTGCGGCGCGGGTCGATCACGATCATCCGCGCGCCGAGCTCCTGCCGGTTCTTCAGCATGCGCTGGAACAGCACCGGGTGACACCAGGCCGCGTTCGAGCCGACGAAGACGAGCAAATCGGCCTGGTCGAGATCCTCGTAGCAGCCGGGCACGGTGTCGGCGCCGAAGGCGCGGCGATGGCCGGCAACCGACGACGACATGCAGAGCCGCGAATTGGTATCGACGTTCGCCGTGCCGACAAAACCCTTCATCAGCTTGTTGGCGACGTAATAGTCCTCGGTGAGGAGTTGGCCGGAGAGATAGAACGCGACCGCATCGGCGCCATCGCGGGCCACGATGTGCTGCATGCGATGGGCGACATGATCCAGCGCATCGCTCCAGGCGACGCGCTCCAGCACGCCCTTGCAGCGGATCATCGGGTAGAGCAGACGGCCTTCCAGGCCCACGGTCTCGCCGAGCGCGGAGCCTTTCGAGCACAGCCGGCCGAAATTGGCGGGATGATCAGGGTCGCCGGCGATCGCAGCCCCGCCCCTGCCGTCGGGCGTTGCCAGCACGCCGCAGCCGACGCCGCAATAGGGACAGGTTGTTCGGGTGGTCCGGAGCGTGGGATCGATCACCGTCATATCAAGCTGCTTTCGAAGGAAGCGCGAGCGCGCGTCCGAACATCATGTCGGCGCGGATCGCCGCCACCTTGTCGCGATTGCGGATCAGATCGAGATACCAGAGCGCATCGACGGTATCGCCGATCAGCACCGCGCCAGTGAGCCGACCGTCGGCGATCACGAGCTTCTTGTAGGTGCCGCGCCTGCGGTCGGTCAGCACCAGGCTCTCGCTGCCTTCCCCGCCCATGAAGTCGCCGGCGGAGAACACGCTGACGCCGGAGACCTTCAGATTGGTCGAGACCACGCTGCCCTGATAGGCGGCGGGGCGGCCGGCAAGATACCGCGCCAGCACGCGCGCCTGCTCATAGGCGGGCTCGACCAGGCCATAGCAGGTGCCGCGATGCTCGGCGCATTCGCCGAGCGCGAAGATGTCGGGCGAGGCGGTCTGCATGACGTCGTTGACGACGACGCCGCGATTCACCGCAATCCCTGCCTCCTTCGCCAGCGCGACGTTCGGCTTGATGCCGGCAGCGAAGATCACCGCGTCGGCCTCGATGCGGTTGCCGTCGGCGAGCTCGACGGCCTCGACATGACCGTCGCCATGGATGCACTTCGTGCTGGCATTGAGCAGGATGCGGATGCCCTTGCGCTCGACCAGCGTCTTGAGCAGGTCGGCGGACGGCGCATCGAGCTGACGCTCCATCAGCCGGTCCATCAGATGCAGCAGCGTCACTGGCGCGCCGGCCTTGGCGAGCCCGTAGGCTGCCTCGAGTCCGAGCAGACCGCCGCCGACAACGACGACGCGCTTCTTCGCCGCGGCCAGCGTCAACAGAAGGTCGACGTCGCGCGTATCGCGAAAAGTATGCACCCCGGCGAGATCAGCGCCGGGCACGTTGAGCCGCAGCGGCGTCGAGCCGGTGGCAAGCACGAGCTTGGAATATTCCATGCTCTCCTCGCCCGCGATCTTGAGCTCGCGGCGGCCGGTGTCGATTTCGGTGACGCGATAGCCGTAGCGGACCGTGACGCCGCGATGGCGCCACCAGTCCGCCGGCCGGAGCTCGATCTCGTGCGAGCCGGTCTCGCCGGCCAGCACGGAGGAGAGCAGCACACGGTTGTAAGCGAGCCGCGGCTCCTCGCCGACGACGGCGACCGCGTAGCGGCCGAGCGCGGTCTTGGCGAGCTCGTCGACCAGACGCGCGGCCGCCATACCGTTACCGACGATGACGAGCGGTTCACTCACGAGGCATCTCCTATTCGGCGGCCTGCGGCTGTGCGCCATAGGCTTCGGACATCATGTAGCCCGACAGCACGCCGTAAGCGTCGGTCCAGGCCTTTGCCAGTTCGGGCGTCCAGGCTTCGCCGAGACCCTTCTCCAGGGTCCACAGCAGGGTCGCACCGACCACGGGATAGTGCTCGGCCACTGCGCCGTAAGCGACATGACGCTTGGCGAGCGCGGAGGCCGCGGGAAGAATCGAGTCCAGGTTCGACAGGCCGCCGACGACGGCGGCGAGCATGCCCATCAGCTTCTTGCGCTGCTCGGTCATGTCCTCGGGAAACATCGTGCGCACGGACGGCGCCACCTCGAACAGGCGATCGTAGAACAGCACCGCGGCCTGCTCCGATATCGGCGCGACCTTGGAAAAGCTCTGCTGGATGAGGGTGATCTGTTCGGGCGTCATGATGTTCTCCTGTCTGTTTCGGTCTGTCTTCGTCCGCGCCCTTGCGGAGGAAGTTCATGGGTCAAACGTCATCAGAGAGACTCCTCCCCGCGTACGGGGAGAAGCGACATTCGTGCCAAATGGTCACGCTCACACACGCGCTCCAGCGAGGCTTGGCGCGCCTTCACCCTGCGGGCTGCGACGCAGGTAGAACCACCAGGTCAGAGCGAGGCAGGAGGCGTAGAAGGCGAGATAGATCGCGAGCGCGAGCTGCGGCCCGCCGGTCATGGCGATCGACTTGCCGAAGCCGCTCGGGATCAGATAGCCGCCGACCGCACCGATCGCGCCGATGAACCCGACCGCCGCGCCGCTCTCGATGCTCGCGGTCTTCAGCGCAGCCGCACGCGCGACGTCGCCCTTGCCGCGCACCCCGAACAGGTTCTCCTCGCGGAAGATCGAGGGGATCATGCGGTAGGTCGAGCCGTTGCCGATGCCCGTCGTCACGAACAGGATCAGGAACATCGACAGGAAGCCGATGAAATCCTTCTGTCCGACGAAGTAGAGCACGCCGACCGTGGCGCCAGTCATCAGGATGAAATTCCAGAAGGTGATGATGGAGCCGCCGATCCGGTCCGCGAGCCAGCCGCCGAGCGGACGCGACAGCGAGCCGACAAGCGGGCCCAGGAAGGCGATCGAGATCGTCACCGCCGGAAACTGCGTCTTGATCAGAAGCGGAAACGCCGCGGAATAGCCGATGAACGACCCGAACGTGCCGACGTAGAGATACGCCATGATCCAGGTGTGCTTGCGCTTGACGATGGCGAGCTGGTTCTTCACCGACGATTTCGCCGAGGAGAGGTTGTTCATGAAGAACACCGCGCCGAACACCGCGATCGCGATCGGCAGCACCCACATCAGGCCGGCATTCTGGAGATAGATGCCGTCGACGGGCGTCGCCTGGAACAGGTTGAAGACGGCCAGCGTCATCAGGATCGGGGTCAAGAGCTGCACGCTGGAAACACCGATATTGCCGCCGGCAGCGTTCAGGCCGAGCGCCCATCCCTTCATCCGGTCGGGGAAGAAGAAGGAGATGTTGGTCATGCTGGAGGCGAAATTGCCGCCGCCGAGACCCGCGGTCGAGGCGATCAGCAGCATCAGCCAGAACGGCGTGTCGGGCTGGCTCACGAAATAGGCAAGCGACAACGTCGGAATGAACAGGATCGCCGCGCTGAAGATGGTCCAGTTGCGGCCGCCGAAGGTGGTCACTGCGAATGTATAGGGAAAGCGCATCAAGGCGCCGATCAGGCCCGGCACGGCGACGAGCTGGAACAGCTGGTCGGTGGTGTAGTGGAAGCCGGCCTGCGGCAGCTTGGTGGTGACGATGCTCCAGATCAGCCACACCGAGAAGCCAATATGTTCGGCTACGATCGACCAGATCAGGTTGCGCCGCGCGATCGTCTTGCCGCCTGCATTCCAGAACGCCTCGTCTTCAGGGCGCCAATCGGAAATCCAGGTCGAGTTCAGAGTCGGATTCTTCGTCATTGATATCCCTTCCAGGCTCACCGCTGCGTCGTTGCAGGCTCAGCCTCCGGCCACGGAGGCGCGCTCCGAGGCTTCACCCCGGTGGCGAGATCACGATGCTGATTGATGATGTTGAGGGACGTCGTCGTTGGCGTCGCGCAAAGACGCTTCAATTTCCGTGCCAGTTGCGCACAAGCTGGAAATCAAGGGATTTCAGGACCTTATTCGTTTTGACCGAATTTGTTGCAGGGCGTTTCCGCACGCTAAATTTGCGATTCGCTCAATCCTTGTGCGGCGCACAAGGATTGAGCGGGGGTGTCGATTATTTGAGCGTGTCGTGGATGAATGATCACGCCGCTTCAGGACTCGCTGTGGGGGCGGCCGCCGGCGCCTTCGGAGCAGCCCCGTGCTCATAAGCCTCGAGGAAATCGAGCAGCTCGCGGCGGTAGCGGTAGTAGTCGGGATGCTCGAGCAGAGTCTTGCGTGTGCGGGGCCGGGGAATGTCGACCTCCATGATGTGGCCGATCCGCGCGTTGGGCCCGTTGGTCATCATCACGACGCGATCGGCGAGCAGGATGGCTTCGTCGACATCATGGGTCACACACATCGCCGTCACCTGCGTGCGCTTCCAGACCTCCATCAGCACTTCCTGAAGATCCCAGCGCGTGAGGCTGTCGAGCATGCCGAACGGCTCGTCCAGCAGCAGCAGCTTCGGTGACAACGCGAAGGCGCGCGCAATTCCGACGCGCTGGCGCATGCCGTTCGACATTGCAGCCGCCGGCTTGTCGAAGGAGTTGGCGAGACCGACGCGCTCGAGATAATAGTCGACGATCTCGTCGCGCTGCCGCCGTGCGGCGTGCGGATAGACGCGATCGACACCCAGCGCAACGTTCTCGCGTGCCGTGAGCCAGGGAAACAGCGAGGGCGCCTGGAACACCACGGCCCGGTCGGGGCCGGCCGTCGTCACCTCGCGGCCATCGAGAATGATGCCGCCGAGGGAGACGTCGTTGAGGCCCGCGGTCATCGACAGGACCGTCGACTTGCCGCAGCCGGAATGCCCAATCACCGAGATGAACTCGCCCTTGCGCACCTTGAGATCGAAGTTTTCGACGATCGTGAGCGGTCCTTTCGGGGTGGGATAGACCTTCGAGAGCTGGGAGAATTCGAGATAGCGATCGGTATTGAAGATCACCGACGTTGCAGCCTGCTGATAGGCTGCCGGCGGTTTGTCCATTTGCGTGATCGGAATGAGGTTCGGCAGCGTCCGCACCGCCGCTTCCGACGCCGCCGCACGCTCGTTGACCACATCCATCAGATAGCCGGTGACGGCCTGGCGCAAACGCTTGAACGCCGGATCCTCGTTGATCGACGCACGGTCGCGCGGTCGTGGAATATCCACCCTGAACTCCCGGCCCAGGGTCGCGTCCGGACCGGGCAGCAGCGGGATGATGCGGTCGGCAAGCAGGATCGCCTCGTCGACGTCGTTGGTGATCAGCACCACGGTGCGCTTGTCGCGCGACCAGATGTCGATGATCTCGTCCTGCAACTTGGCGCGGGTCAGTGCATCGAGCGCCGACAGCGGTTCATCGAGCAGCAGGATCTCCGGGCTGGTTGCGAGCGCACGGGCAACGGCAACCCGCTGCCGCATGCCGCCGGACAATTCTGCAGGCAGACGTGTTGCGGCGTGTGACAGCCCCACCATGGCGATGTAGCGATCGACCCGAGCCGCACGCTCGGCCTTGCTCTCGCGGGCGAAAACCTGGTCGACCGCGAGCGCCACGTTGCCGCGCACCGTGAGCCACGGCATCAGGGAGTAGGACTGGAACACGACGCCGCGGTCGGGACCGGGCCCGTCCACGGGCTGTCCCTTGAGCACGATCTCGCCGGAATCGGGCTGCACCAGCCCTGCGATGGCCGAGATCAGCGTCGTCTTGCCGCTTCCCGAGAAGCCCACGATGGCGATGAACTCGCCTTCGGCGACCTCGAGGTTGACCTCGGAGAGCACGCTGGCCCGCTTGGCGCCGGTGCCGTAGGCCTTGCATAGCCCCTTGAGAGACAGGAACGACATGCGGACCTCATCAGCGCTGGCTGGAGAAAGTGAAGGCGGACTGCAACGCGTACATCACGCGATCCAGCAGGAAGCCGATGATGCCGATCGTCAGCACGGCGACGATAATCCGTGCGAGCGACTGAGACGAGCCGTTCTGGAATTCATCCCAGACGAATTTTCCAAGCCCCGGATTCTGGGCCAGCATCTCGGCCGCGATCAACACCATCCAGCCGACGCCGAGCGAGAGCCGCAGACCGGTGAAGATCAGCGGGAGCGAGCTCGGCAGCACCAGCTTGGTGATGGTACGCCACGTCGGCAGCTGCAGCACGCGCCCGACGTTGAGCAGATCCTTGTCGATCGAGGCGACGCCAAGCGCGGTGTTGATCAGCGTAGGCCACAACGAGCATAGCGTCACGGTGATCGCGGAGATAACCAGCGATTTCGGCAGGAACTCCGAGGGATTCACATAAAGCGCCGAAACCACCATCGTCACGATCGGGAGCCAGGCCAGCGGCGACACCGGCTTGAAGATCTGGATCAGCGGGTTGAGCGCGCCGTTCATGGTCTTGGACAGGCCGCAGAGGATGCCGAGCGGAACGGCGACGAGTGTCGCCACCACGAAGCCGAGTGCGACCGTCACGAGGCTGGTCACGATCTGATCGAAATACGTCGGCTTCCCCGCATAATTTCGATGGCGAACCTCCTCGGGATGCCCGTCGGCGACGGCCTTGGCGTTGCGCGCATCCTGGCGCTCGTAGAAGGCCGCCTGCTTGGCGCGCTCGGCGCGATGGTCGGCATAGAGGTTCTGCGCCTGAACCCACACCTCGGCCGGACCGGGAATGGCACCGAGCGAGGTCTTGACCTGCGGCGCGGCCAAGGCCCATGCCAGGAGAAAGGCACCGATGCCGACAAGCGGCACCAGCAATCCCTGCCGCAACTCCTTCAACTGGGGCTTGACGATGTCGCCGGCGGCGATGCGCGCAAGCGGCGCAAGCCAGCCGAGGCCCAGGATGTTCAGATAGACGGCTGCGCCATTGATGCGCGCGAGCATTCGCTCGCGGCGCGCGCGCTTTGCCTCTTCCGCGGTGACGTCAACATATTCGCTAACCAATGCCATTTGCATATTCCCTTGGCGTCCACCGCCGGATTGCGAGCAGGGCGCCGGGCCGCAACAGCGGCCCGGCTGCGTTTTCTCAGCCGTCGATGACCTTGGCACCGTCGATCTTCTGCTTGCCCTTCAGGCCGATCTTCAGGCTGTCGATGTAGGCGTTGGGCTTGCGGCCGTCGTAGGTGATGCCGTCGATGAACTCGGATGTCGGCGCGCGGTAGCCGTCGGTGTCCCAGGGAAAATCTTCCTTCCTGGCCTTGCCGTCGGCGACCAGAAGCTTGGCCGCGGCTAGATAGAGATCGGAGCGGTACACGCTCTTCGCCGTGTCGTGATACCACGCGTCGGTCTTGGCTTCGCCGATCTGCCCCCAGCGGCGCATCTGGGTCAGGTACCAGACGGCGTCGGACTGGTACGGATAGGTGGCGAAGTAGCGGAAGAAGACGTTGAAGTCGGGTATCGGCCGCTTGTCGCCCTTCTCATATTCGAAGGTGCCGGTCATCGAATTGGCGATGACCGCCTTGTCGGCACCGACATATTCCGGCTTCGAGAGCAGCTCGACCGCCTTGGCGCGGTTGGCATTGGCGTTCTCGTCCAGCCACATCGCGGCGCGGATCAGCGCCTTGGTGAGAGCAAGCACCGTATTCGGGTTCTTCTCGGCGAAGGCCGCGGTGATGCCGAATACCTTCTCCGGGTTGTTCTTCCAGATCTCGTAGTCGGTGATCACGGGCACGCCGATGCCCTTGAAGACGGCAGCCTGGTTCCAGGGCTCGCCGACGCAGTAGCCGTTGATCGTGCCGGCCTCGAGGGTCGCCGGCATCTGCGGCGGCGGCGTCACCGACAGCAGCGCTTCGGCCGCGACCGTTCCGGTCACGTCCTCGCCCGAATAGAAGCCGGGATTGATGCCGCCCGAAGCGAGCCAGTAGCGAAGCTCGTAATTGTGAGTCGAGACCGGAAACACCATGCCCATCTTGAAGGCCTTGCCGTCGGCCTTCAGCTTCTCGATGGCCGGGCGCAACGTGTCGGCCTTGATCGGATGCACGAGCTTGCCGCTCGCATCCTTCGGGATGCTCGGCTTCATCAATGCGAAGATCTCGTTCGAGACCGTGATGGCGTTCCCGTTGAGGTCCATCGAGAACGGGGTGATGATATGCGCCTTGGTGCCGAAGCCGATCGTGGCGGCCAGTGGCTGGCCGGCAAGCATATGCGCGCCATCGAGCTCGCCGCTGATGACGCGGTCGAGCAGAACTTTCCAGTTGGCTTGCGCTTCCAGCGTGACGAACAGGCCCTCGTCCTCGAAGTAGCCGTTCTCCTTGGCGACGGCCAGCGGCGCCATGTCGGTAAGCTTGATGAAGCCGAGCTTCAGCTCTTCCTTCTCCGGCTTGAGAGCGGCCGCGCGCACCCGGCCGCCGGAGATGGCGTAAGCCGCGGCGGCAGCGCCCCCGGCAAGGAAGGTGCGGCGGTCGAGACCCGTGAACGGGTTCGCGCCAGCGTCGCCAAGGAGATTGCTCTTATGGCGGCCGCGCAAGGACTTATCAGTTGGCTTCGTCATTGAATGTGATGCTCCTTTGTGACCGAAGGACCATCCGCGCACGCCAACTACCCCCACGCGCACAGGAGCGCGTCTCCAGGAAGGCCCCGGATGGCGAAGGTCACGATTCGGATGGGGATCTTCGAGGGACGGCGTCAGTGGCGTCGACCTGCTCTCAAACAAGAAGCGTGCCAAGCCGAACTATTCTGTAACCTACAATAATATCAGCCAGTTATTGCGAAGTCGCCCGTGCCGCGGACCCCGGATGCGCCCGCAAATCCAGCGGATCGCCCAGACTTTGTGCGACGCACAAGAAATGGGCAGAGGTCACTGCGAAGGGGCAGGACGATCACGTGCGCGCCTATGGCGAGGACAGCGACAACGACGGTTTCAGGATCCTGGCAGGGTTTTGTGTTCTGAATAGCCGTCTCATCCGCATCAAATCGGCATCGGACGACGCCGGCGGCGAACCGCATGGTTTGGCACGTGGATTGCTTTCTCCTTGATCACTCAGTCAACGACGACTGCGGTTCGCCGAAATGTTGAGGCCTCCAGGGGCTGAAACGCGCGGAGAGCTTGACCGTGCTTCGCCGGGCCCCCGGCGCAGTCGTCGTGACGCAATCCACGCGAAAACTTGCGCTCCTGGAGTCCGATCGTTGCCGGCTCGCCAATACGCGCGGAAGGGACACGCCGATAACTGCGCGCCCCGGAACGAACGTACCTTCATTCATACGAGCAAAGGAACCATTGATGTCGTATCTCGCGCCTTCGGAATTCGTCACCAAGATGGTGGATGCGGGCGAGTCCAAGATCTTCATGTCCACCCGGGATACCATCATCCGCGCCTACATGGCGGGCGCCATCCTGGCGCTGGCGGCCTGGTTCGCCGTCACGATCAACGTCAACACCGGCCAGCCGCTGATCGGCGCGCTGCTGTTTCCGGTCGGCTTTTCCATGCTCTATCTGCTGGGATTCGACCTTCTCACCGGCGTCTTCGTGCTTGCGCCGCTCGCCCTGATCGACAAGCGCCCCGGCGTCACCCTTGGCGGCGTACTGCGCAACTGGGGTCTCGTCTTCATCGGCAACTTCGCCGGCGCTCTGACGGTGGCCTTCATGATGGCCTTCGTCACGACCTTCGGCTTCACGCAGGCGCCCGACAAGGTCGGCACGGTCATCGGCAATATCGGTGAGGGCCGGACCCTGGGCTATGCCGCGCACGGCGCGGCGGGGATGGCGACGCTGTTCATGCGCGGCATGCTCTGCAACTGGATGGTCTCGACCGGCGTCGTCGGCGCCATGATCTCGACCTCGGTCCCCGGCAAGGTCATCGCGATGTGGATGCCGATCCTGGTGTTCTTCTACATGGTGTTCGAGCATTCGGTGGTGAACATGTTCCTGTTCCCGTCGGGCCTGATGCTGCACGCGAAGTTCTCGATCATGGACTATCTGATCTGGAACGAGATCCCGACCGTGCTCGGCAACCTCGTCGGCGGCCTCGCCTTCACCGGCATGACCCTCTACGCCACGCATGTCATGACCCTGCCGAAGCGCCAGGTCGACAAGGCCGCGAAGCCCCGCGTCGCGGCCTGATCGAATACATCTCGACAGGGGAGCCTCGCCCGATCAGGGTGAGGCTCCCCTCTCCTGGTGATGACGATGACCCGCGGACTCCTGATTTCGGTCGGCCAGCATTCCGACAAGGGTCGCAAGCCCGTCAATCAGGATTTCCACGGCGTCCTGGTTCCGGAAGAGCCGCTGCTCAGCCTGAAGGGCATCGCGGCGGTCCTTGCCGACGGCATTTCCAGCAGCAGCGTGAGCCAGATCGCCAGCGAGTCGGCGGTCAAGAGCTTCCTGACGGACTATTACTGCACGTCGGAATCCTGGACGGTGAAGACCTCCGCCCGCCGCGTGCTGGACGCGACCAATTCCTGGCTGCACGCACAGACGCGCAAGAGCCAATATGCCCATGACCGCGACAAGGGTTATGTCTGCACCCTCACCGCGATGGTCATCAAGGCGACCACCGCGCACATCTTTCATGTCGGCGACTGCCGCGTCTACCGCCTCGCCGGCAAGGCGCTCGAGCAGCTGACCGACGATCACCGCATCATCGTGTCGTCGGAGCAGACCTATCTCGGCCGCGCGCTCGGCATCAATCCGCAGCTCGAGATCGACTATCAGGCCTTCGAGGTCGAGGCCGGCGACACCTTTCTGCTGGCGACCGACGGCGCTTACGAATTCGTCGACGCACGCTTCGTCACGAGCGCGCTGAACGAGCATGCGGGCGATCTCGACGCGGCGGCGAAGACCATCGTCGGGGAAGCTTACCGGCGCGGCAGCGCCGACAACATCACCATCCAGATCCTGCGCATCGATGCGGTCCCGCAGCGCGAGCCGGCCGGCATCTTCAATCAGACCGCACAATTGCCGCTGCCTTCGCTGCCGGAACCGCGCGCGATCTTCGACGGCTACCGGATCGTCCGCGAGATTCACGGTAGCAGCCGCAGCCACATCTACCTCGCCGTCGACATGGAGACCGAGCAGCCGGTTGCGCTCAAGCTGCCGTCAGTCGATCTGCGCGACAACGCCGCCTATCTCAAGCGCTTCCTGATGGAGGAGTGGATCGCGCGCCGGATCGACAGCCCGCATGTGCTGAAGCCGCTGTCGCAGTCGCGGCGCCGCAGCTATCTCTACGTCGCGACGGAATTCGTCGAGGGGCAGACCCTGAAGCAGTGGATGATCGACAATCCGCGCCCCGATCTCGAAACCGTACGCGGCATCATTGAGCAGATCGCCGCGGGCCTGCGCGCCTTCCACCGCATGGAGATGCTGCATCAGGATCTCAGGCCCGACAACATCCTGATCGACAAGACCGGCACCGCCAAGATCATCGACTTCGGATCGGTCAGGGTGGCCGGCGTGGCGGAGGCCGCACCTCGCGACGAGGCTGACGAAATCCTGGGAACGGTCCAGTACATGGCGCCGGAGTATTTTCTCGGTCAGGGCGGCTCGCCGCGCTCCGACATGTTTTCGCTGGCCGTGATCAGCTACCAGATGCTGACGGGAAAGCTGCCCTACGGCACCCAGATCGCCCGGATCCGGCGCAAGGCGGACGTGCGGAGACTCAAGTACCGCTCGGCCGACGACGATCGCAACGTGCCCGCATGGGTCGACGGCGCGCTCCGGCGCGCGCTGCATCCCGATCCCTACAAGCGACACGAGGATCTGTCGGAGTTCATCTTCGAGCTGCGCACGCCCAATCCGGCCTATCTTGACACGCGGATCACGCCGCTCCTGGAGCGCAGCCCGCTGATGTTCTGGAAGCTGACCTCGGCGACCCTCGCCTGCGCGGTCGTCGTGCTGCTGGCGTTGCTGCACGCGCGCTGATCGAGACTGCTCGCTCACCATATGATCAATGGCGAGCGATGCAGCCAGGCCTCAGCGCGCCGCTCAAGCAAGCCCTCAGACGGAAGTTGCGATCTCGGCAACGAAGTCGCGATAGGAGCGCAAGGGACGGCCCAGAATATCGGTCAGACGCTTGACGTCGCCGGCTTCGGGGACCATTCCCTCCGTGAGGAAGCGCTCGCTCATCACCCGCATGTCGAAGGCCATCCAGCCCGGCATGGACTGCCTGAGGTTCTTCTCGAAGCCCGCAGTGTCGTCGCCGCCATAGGCGATCGAGCGCCCGAGCACCTCCGACCAGATTGCAGCAGCCTTGGCACCGGTGATCGTTTCGGGACCAACGAGATTGATGCGCTCGAGCGGAAGCGGCGCGGCGGATGTCTCGCGGCGGATCAATTCGATGGCCGCAACCTCGCCGATATCGCGCGCGTCGATCATCGCAAGTCCCTTACTGCCGATCGGCATGGGGTAGACGCCGTATCCGGTCACGGCGTCCTTGATCATGAGCTCGTTGTTCATGAAATAGGCGGGGCGCAGGATGGTCGCCTTGAAGCCCATCTGCTCGATCATGCGCTCGACGCCGAACTTGCCGGCGAAGTGCGGCACGTTCACGTAGCGGTCGCTGTGAATGACCGACAGATAGACGAACCGCTCGATGCCGGCCTCGCGGGCGAGGTTGAGCGCCGTCAGCGCCTGGGTAAATTCATCCGGCACCACGGCGTTGAGCAGGAACAGCGTCGAGACGCCCGAGAACGCACCGCGCAAGGAATCGACATCCAGCAAGTCAGCCTGGGCGACGGCGACACCTGTCGGGAAATTGGTCCTTGCGGGATCTCGAACGAGCGCGCGCACATCGGCGCCGCGCTTGACGAGTTGCTCGACGACCTGGCGGCCGATCGTGCCGGTTGCGCCGGTAACGAGGATAGTCATGGGATCACTCCGGTTTGGGTCTGAAGACACCCGAAAGTTAGCGATCCACATGCGAGCCGATAGACGTTATATTTAGACAGATCGTTTCATGAGTGGAACAAATGGATTTGCTTGCCCTTGCCGACTTCAATCTCGTCGCCCGCCACGGAGGGTTCGGAAAGGCCGCCCGCGCCACGGGACGTCCGAAAGCGACCTTGTCCCGGCGCGTGTCGGAGCTTGAAAGCAGCCTCGATTTGCGTCTCTTCGAGCGTGGTGGGCGCCTCCTCAAACTGACCCAGGAAGGACGAGCGCTTTACGAGCGTACGGGCGCACTCCTCACCGAACTCGACGAGACCGCGGCTGCGATCGCGTCGGGCGGGGACAAGCCGAAGGGCAAGTTGCGGATCAGCGCTCCCCTGCTTTTCTCCCAGACTGCCATGGGCCGGCTCGCCGCCGGTTTCGCGCTTAGGCATCCGCAAGTCCGGCTCGAGGTCACGACGGATGATCGTTACGTCGACATGGTCGAGGAAGGCTTCGACCTCGTGATCCGGGTCAATCCCGATCCGGATGAAAGTTTGGTCGGCCGCATCTTCTTGCGCGACCGGCTTGTGGTCGTGGCCAGCCCCACGCTGAAGCGACCGAAGGGCCATATCGCGGTTCCGGTCGTCGTGCGCGGAACGGACGACGCGGCTGCAACCTGGGACATCAGGCGACCGAGCGGCACGTCGCGTATCGCGGTCGATCCGGTGCTTCGCCTGTCATCGCTGATGATGGTTCGCGATGCCATTCGAGCCGGCGTCGGCGCTGCGCGGCTGCCTCTGTCGCTCGCCAGTCTCGATCTGGCCGAGGGCACGCTGGTCCGCTGGGGCGATGTCGACGGGTTCGACATCAACCTGTGGACGCTCTATCCCTCGCGGCGATTGCTCAGCGCGCGCGTCTCCGCCTTCCTCGACTATCTGAAGGACGCCTTTCCGAACGGAACGCCCGACGAGTTGGCAGCCTACATCGGGGGATGACCGAAATGCCGAGGCTTCACGCCGGCTCCGCCGCCTTCACCCCCAGCGGCTTCGGCGCCATGCCGCCGCCGGGCTTGAGGTGGAATTCGTAAGTCATCAGATGCCATCGCCCGTTCGCCTTGGTGCCGTCGGGCATCGCGGCATCGCTCCGCGGCTCGACCTTGGCGATCAGGTCGTCCTTGACCCCGAACACCACGTCGGAATCGAGATATTTGTCGCCGCCGATGAAGACGTGGGTGATCAGCGGCTCATGGCCCTTGGCATTGACCAGGAAGTGCACATGCGCGGGGCGCATCGGGTGGCGATTGGTCTGCACGATCATCTCGCCGACCGGGCCGTCGGTCGGGATCGGGTAGGTGCACGGCAGGATGGTGCGGAAGAAGAAGCGGCCGTCGCTGTCCGTGATGAAGCGCGCCCGCGCAGAGGCGCCGACCTCGTCATAGTTCGGCTTCTGGGAGTCGTAAAATCCGTCATCATCGGCATGCCAGACATCGACGGGAACGTTCGCGAGCGGCTTGCCCTCGAGATCGGTGACGCGGCTCTGCACGAACATCTTCTCGCCGGTGAGATTGTGCGGCGAGATGTCCGTGCCATGCGCGGTCACCTTGTGCTCGCCGACATAGAACGGACCGAGCACCGTGGTCTCGGTGGCGCCCTCGCGGTCGCGGTGGTTGACGGCGTCGACCAGCATGGAGACGCCGAGCACGTCTGACAGCAGGATGAACTCCTGGCGCGTGTCGGTGCATTTCTGCCCCGTTCGGGTCAGGAAATCGATGGCGTATTCCCATTCCTCGAAGGTCAGGCCGGTCTTGCTCACATAATCGTGCAGCGACTTCACCAATTCCTGGAGCAGGAATTTTGCCCGCGTATCAGGCGTCTGGTCGAAGCTCCGAACGACGGCTTCGGTGAGTTCGGTCTCGTTGAACTGGGTCATGGTGGGTTTACCCTGCGTTTTTCTGGTTGGCCCCCTGGGGCTCCTTCGAGGCGTTCCAGGGTGCAGCCTACACCAGCCGGCGGCCTCGCGTTAAGCGCGTCCGGCTTGGAATGGGGCCGCCGTTTGGCTATCACCGTCCTCGAGAAACTGCCCGGAGGAACTGATGCTCGCCCCCACCCCCGCCTCGCCCGAATCCGTCGGCATGTCCAAGGCCGCGCTCGACCGCGTCGATGCGCATCTCAGGCGCCGGTACATCGATGCCGGCCGTTTCCCGGGCACGCAGCTCCTGGTCTATCGCCGAGGCAAGATCGCCCACAACTCGGTGCAGGGCTTCGCCGACGTCGAGCGCAAGGTCCCGGTCAAGGACGACACCATCTACCGCATCTATTCCATGACCAAGCCGCTCACCAGCGTCGCCTTCATGATGCTGGTCGAGGAAGGTCTCGTCGCGATTGACGAACCGGTCGCCAAATACATTCCGGAATGGAAGGATCTCGGCGTATTCGTCGCCGGCACCTACCCGGCCTTCCTGACCCGGCCGCCGTCGCGGCCGATGCTGATCGTCGACCTGCTGCGCCACACCTCCGGCCTCACCTACGGCTTCCAGCAGCGCTCCAATGTCGATGCCGCCTATCGCAGTGAGAAGATCGGCGAGGTCGAGAAATCAGGCACGCTCCAGACCATGATCGAGGGCCTGGCAAAGATCCCACTGGAATTCTCGCCGGGCGAGTCCTGGAACTATTCCGTCGCGACCGACGTGATCGGCTACCTCGTCGGCAAGATCTCGGGGATGCCGTTCGAGCAGTTTCTGAAGCAACGCATCCTCGATCCACTCGGCATGACCGACACCGATTTCCATGTGCCGGCCTCGAAGGCGCATCGCTTCGCCGCCTGCTACTCGGCGGACCCCGGCGGCGGAATGACCTTCCATGCCGGCCAGCGCCGCGAGGGCATCACGCTGCAGGACGATCCGACGACGAGCTCGTTCCTGTCACCGCCTTCCTTCATCTCCGGCGGCGGCGGCCTGTGCTCGACCGTCGCCGACTACCTCACCTTCTGCCGCGCGCTGCTCAACGGTGGTGAGCTCGGCGGCGTCAGGCTGATCGGGCCCAAGACACTGGCGTTGATGACGACGAACCACATCCCAGGCGATCGCGCGTTGCCGGAGGTGTCGCGGTCGCTGTTTTCGGAAGCGACCTATAACGGCATCGGCTTCGGTCTCGGCTTCGCCGTCACCATGCGCCCGGCCGAGACGCTGATCGCCGGCAGCCCCGGCGAATACAATTGGGGCGGCGCGGCCACGACCTCGTTCTGGATCGACCCGGCCGAAGAGCTGATCACGATCTTCATGACGCAGGTGTTGCCGTCGAGCGCCTACCCGATCCGGCGCGAACTGCGCAGCATGGTCTACGCCGCGATCACCGAGAGCAATCTGTAACACATCGAAACGATCCCGTGGCCGCCGGCCGCGGGATCGCGCGATCCGATCCTCATTTGAGCATCTGCGGCACGATCAGGCGCGGCAGGAACAGCGACACACTTGGCCAAACGATGACTGCCGCCAGCACGAGCAGCATCGGTATCAGCATGATCACGGTGTCCTTCAGGGCATAGCGCAGCCGCACGCCGGCGATCGAACAGGCGATCATCAGACAGAGGCCATAGGGTGGCGTCACCAGTCCGAAGGCCAGCGATACGATGGAAATGATCGCGAACTGGACCGGGTGGAGATCGACGGACTTGGCGAGCGGCTCCAGCACGGTGCCGACGATGATGATCGCCGGGATCGCGTCGAGGAAGCAGCCCACGACCAGAAAGCAGAAGGAAATGAAGAAGCCGGCCGCCACGGTGCCCATGCCCCATGTCGAGACGTTCGCCAGCAGCTCTTGCGGGATCCTGTAATAGGCGAGCAGCCAGCCGAACGCGCTTGCAGTGCCGACACAAAACAGCGCCACGCCGGCAAGGCGCCCGGTATCGAGCAAGGCCTTGTACAATTCGCGCGGACCGGTCTCGCGGTAGAAGAATGTCGAGAGCGCAACGGAATAGAGCACCGCGACGCAGGCGGACTCGGTCGCGGTGAACCAGCCGAGCAGAATGCCGCCGACGATGATGAACGGCGTCATCAGCGCCGGTATCGACCGCCAGATGGCGCATCGCATCTCCACCCAGGTCGCTTTCGGATAGGTGGGGTAGCCCCGGCGCACGGCATAGATGTGCACCGTCGTCATCTGCGCGCCCGCGATCAGCAGGCCCGGCACGATGCCGGCCAGATACATCGCCGCAATCGAGGTCGAGATCAGCCCACCCCACACGATCATCAGGATCGAGGGCGGAATGACGACAGCGAGCACCGCCGACACCGCGGTGATGGCGATGGAGAACGACAGGTCGTAGCCCTCCTTGTTCTGCGCATCGATGAAGATCTTGGACTGGCTCGCCGCATCGGCAGTGGAGGAACCGGAGATGCCGGCGAAGAACACCGACAGCACGACGTTGATCTGCGCCAGCGATCCCGGCCAGTGCCCGACCATCGAGCGCGACAGCGCCACCAGGCGGTCGGTGATGCCGCCGATGCTCATCAGGTTCGCCGTCAGCAGGAAGAATGGCACCGCCAGCAGGATGAACGAATTGTACGCATTGAAAGTCTCCTGCGCGAGCATCATCAGCGACAGGCGCGGCTCGATCAGCAGGATCGGCACGCAGGCAAGACCAAGCGCGAAAGCGACCGGCACGCGCAGGATAAGCAGGCCGATGAACACCCCGAACAGCACCATCGCAGCCTGTCCGGCAGAGAGTACAGTCCCGTTCATCGCCTCGCCCCAAACAGAACGCGCATTTCATCGATGATCTGCTCACCCGCAAACACGATCCACGTCGCGCCGGTCACGGGCCAGGCGACGTGAATCAGCCAGAGCGGCAGATCGGCCAGTTCCGACGTTCTGTTCCAGGCAAAGCGGGTGAACTCGATGCCGGCGGATACGAACACCAGCGCCAGCGCCAGCACGCCGAGCCGGGCGAAGATCCGCACCGCGGCCTCCGACCGCCGCGACAGGTCGGGCCACACGTCGACCTCGAAATGCTGCGCCTCCCGGATGCCCACCATGGCGCCGATCATGATCGTCCAGACGAACAGGAACCGCGCCATCTCCTCGGTCCAGATGTAGGAGGGAATGAACGGCGTGTAGCGGGAGATGATTTGCAGCGTGACCGGAACAACGATGATGCCGACGCAGGCGGCCAGCAGGAATTCCAGCAATTTCGCATAGGCCGCGGTGACGCGACGCCACAGCGACGGTGTGGACGGAACGTGCATTTCGGACATGGGAGCTCCGTACGGCGCTCATCCGCTGCGTCCGGGCAAGAAGCGGGACCTGCCCGGACTATCGTCGGCGGACAGAGCGACCTCAGACGACGTTGATCTTCTCGAAAATGCCTTCCGCGCCAATCTCCTTGGCGTAGGCGGCCATCACGGGGTCGGCGAGCTTCTTCATGGCGTCCCGCTCCTCGAAAGGAACGCGCTTGAGCTTGCCGGCCTTCTCGAGCGTGTCGAGCTTGACGACCTCTTCGCTCGACTCGAGCTGACGGCCGTAATCGCCGGCTTCCTTGCCCGCCTTCATGATCGCGTCCTGCAAGTCCTTCGGCAAGGTCTTCAGCGTCTTCACCGAGAAGCAGATCGGCCGGATCGACACGGCGTGCTGGGTCAGGCTGAGATGCGGGGCCACTTCGTAGAACTTCATCGCCTCGACGCCGGCCGCCTCGTTTTCGCCGGCCGATATCACCCCATTCTGGATCGCGTTGTAGATTTCGTTATAGGCGATCACGGTCGGGCTCATGCCGACGGCCGCAAAGGTCTTCGACCAGATCGGCGCGCCTTGCACGCGAACCTTGAGCCCCTTGAGATCGGCGAGGTTCTTGAGCGGCTTGTTGGCGAAGATGTTGCGGATGCCGCCGCCGGCATAACCGATCAGAACGACCTCGGCCTTGGTCGCGACCTCGTCGGCGATCGGCGCCAGGATGTTGGCCTCGACGACTTTGTTCATGTGCTCGATGCCCTTGAAGACGAAGGGCGCATCGATGAACGGGGCCGCCTTGGCGAAAGTCGACATGTGGGCCGGCGAGACGATGCCGTAATCGACCGCCTTGCCCTGCGACATGTACTCGAAATACTGCTTCTCGAGGCCGAGCGAGGAGTTCTTGTGCAGGGTGAAGTTGACGGGCTTGCCGTAATACTTCTTCACTAGTTCCTCGAACCGGATCAGCGCCCGGTTGAAGGCATGGTCGTCATTGAACTGGACCGCGCCGTTCAGCGTGATCGGGGCTTGCGCCCTGAGGATCGACGGCATGCCTAGCGTAGCAGCCGCAGTGGTTGCACCGATACCGGCGAGAAATGACCTTCGCTTCATCGTCTCCCCTCCCTTTGATGCTCCGCCCCTGTCGCCGGGCCGTGAGCGCAGCCGCTATGCGGCTTGCGTCCAGGGAGGGTATGAAAAACCATGGCGGCACGGAAGCCAAATTCGCAGGCTTCGTCCGGGCAGTGACGAGCCCTCCGCTGATTCAATTCGACGCAGGCTCGGCGGTCACGCCTTCTGTTGCACTGCACCCTTCATCTCTCGCCCCTTCTCACGAGGACCGAAGCACGCGTGGCCCATGACCAATTGTGCAGTGGCGCAACGCCGTTCCTGCACTATGCTTCGGTCGTCCGGCGCCGTCGCGCCGGAACCGGGACGCCTGCGTTTGTCAAAGCTCACCCTTCCGGTCCGGCTCGCTCTCCTCGTCGCGGGAACGATGTTGCCGCTGATGGTCTTTGCCGTCGGGCTTGCCTATTCCAACTATCGCCAGGATCGCACCGAGGCGACACGCCGGGTGCTCGAGACGGTGCGAAGCATGCGCGTGGTGCTCGATTCTGAAGTGCAGCGGGTGACGGGCGGCTTGCAGGTGCTCGCGCTCAGCGATTCCCTGCAAAGCGGTGATTTCGACGGCTTCCGTCGGCTGGCAGTCGGTTTCATCAGCCAATATGGCGGGGACAGCATTCTTCTGCTGGCCGACAGATCCGGCCACCAGCTCTTTTCGACCGTCACGACGGACACGGCGAATCTGCCAACGCGCAACAATCTGGAGATCGTCGAGCGGGTGTTTGCAAGCAAGGCGCCGCAATATTCCGACCTGTTCGTCGGTTCGACCAAGAAACGGCCGATCGTGACTGTGGAAGTTCCTGTGCTGCGCAATGGCGAGGTCGCCTACGCGCTCTCCTTCAGTCCGCCGATCGCGATATTCCAGAAATTGGTCGAGCAGCAGCGGCCGAACGATCAATGGACGGTGTCGCTGCTGGAC
Source organism: Bradyrhizobium genomosp. I (2014) (assembly GCF_000261685.1). Lineage (GTDB taxonomy): Bacteria > Pseudomonadota > Alphaproteobacteria > Rhizobiales > Xanthobacteraceae > Bradyrhizobium. The sequence continues at coordinate 31,470 of NZ_AJQE01000381.1, forward strand.
ACCAAGGCTCGCGTGTTCGCGCGTACACCCAACCCTGCCGAGACGTTCGGCAAGCAGGCTTCCGGCGCACTCTACGATGCGATGTCCCGCGCGCCGGAGGCCGCGCTTTCGACCGTTTCGCTCGATGGCGTCGCGCTGTCTTCCGCCTTTGCCAGATCGCAACTGACTGGCTGGACGGTCGTGGCGGGCGTCGCCGAGAGCTCGCTGATCGCGCCACTCTGGCGCGACATCGCAATCACGAGCCTGATCGGCGGCATCCTGCTGCTGGTTGGCCTCACCTTCGCCGTGCGGATGGCCACCACGATCGCGCGCGGCGAGATGCTGCACAATCTCCTGATCGAGGAGCTCAATCATCGCGTCAAGAACACGCTGGCGCTGATGCAGGCGATCGCGGTGCAGACCTTCCGCAGCGCCAGCCGTGACGAGCGGACCAAGTTCGAGGGCCGGCTCGGCGCGCTGGCCGAAGCACATAACCTCTTGAGCCAGGAGAAATGGGCAGGCTCGGAGCTGAGGGACGTCATCGCCCGCGCGCTCCGGCCGTTCCTGCTCAGCAATCCCGACCGCATCCGCATGGCCGGCCCGGCCGTGCCGCTGTCGCCGCGGCTCGCCGTGGTGCTGTCGATGATCGTCCACGAGATCGCCACCAACGCCGCGAAATACGGCGCGCTGTCCAACGAGACCGGCCGGGTGACGCTGGACTGGGAGATCATCGCCGATGCGCCGAAGCCGCGGCTGCGGCTGATCTGGACCGAGATCGGCGGACCGCCGGTGACGGCACCGGTACAACGCGGCTTCGGCTCGCGCCTGATCGAGCGCAGCGCGCGCGATCAGCTCGGCGGCGAGGCAACCGTCGACTTCCTGCCGCGCGGCGTGGTCTGCACGGTTGTCTGCGCGCTGGACGAGGCGCCCTGAACGGAAGACGCCGTCACACCGGTGCTCCGCTATGCGCCAAGACGCGTCATGAACCATCAAGCGATATCACGAACCCTCACTGCGTGATCGCGTTCCGCGTCGCGAGTTGTCGTTCGCAGGCCATTTTCGCGCGATCTCCGCTCGACATCCGTCAATCTGAGCGGCGTGCGTTCATGAAAGTGCGCGCCTGCCCGGGCTGACGGGCGAAACGCGGAGCGATTGGCGCGGACGCGTGCGTTAGCAGCCGCCTCGGCACCGGGTCTATCCGATCGTCTGCAGCGCCGGAAACGTCTCGAGCAGCCAGATGCTCACGTTCGAGACCGCGCCGGTGAGAAAGCCGATGCCGGTGATCACCATCAGGACGCCCATGGCGCGCTCGACATTGACGAGGTGGCCCTTCATGCGCGCGAACAGCGCGGAGAACTGTTCGATCATCAGCGCGGCGATCAGGAAGGGAATGCCGAGGCCCGCGGAATAGACCGCGAGCAGTCCGGCGCCCTTCATCACCGTGGCTTCCGCCGCGGCGATCGAGAGGATCGCCGCGAGGATCGGGCCGATACAGGGCGTCCAGCCGAAGGCGAAAGCGAGGCCCATGATATAGGCGCCCCAGAGGCCGACCGGTTTGGGGATCGGCAGCCGCCCCTCGCGCATCAACAGGCCGATGCGTGTCAGGCCGAGGAAGTGCAGGCCCATGATGATGATGACGATGCCGGCGAGGATCGACAGTTCCGCCGACCAGGCACGGATCAGCCCGCCGATCAGCGAGGCGCTGGCGCCGAGCGCCACGAACACCGTGGAAAAGCCGAGCACGAACAGAAGCGCCGACATCATGATCGCGCGCTTGGAGGCAGCGGCCGGCTCGTCGCTCTCGACATGCTCGATCGTGGCGCCCGTGAGGTAAATCAGATAGGGCGGAACCAGAGGCAGGACGCAAGGCGAGAGGAAGCTGACGAGGCCGGCAATCATCGCCGCCGGGATCGAAACATTTTGCATGATGCAGTCAGAGCCATCTCAGGTGCCGGTACGGCGCGCAAGGGGTGCGCCCGGCCCGGAGCCGAACGGCTCTGGTGTAGCCGATGCCAGAGAATGCGCAACAGAGGCGCACGAAACCAAGGCTCCTCCCGATGCCCTCCGTGATCACAGATGCGGCATCGGGACGCGCACAAACCTCGCCAAAAAGCGAGATCCGGCGGCGCGGCTACTTCACCACGCGGAGCAGCGGACGCCGGGGCTGGTCCTGCGTCTGCTTGGAAGGGGTCAGCGGCTCGCTCGCAGCGCTCCGCAGCATTTCGTCGCACAGCGCCTTGAGATCGGCACTGTCAATTCCTTTCAGTTTCATCCGCATGTCGAGGATGACGATGGACAGCATCTCGGCCGACTCACGGCTGTGGCACTCATTGAGAACCCTGCGGCACTCCTCGAGCGTTTCCAGCACCGACTGCAACTTTTCGTCTGAATGCGACACTGGTGTTCTTTCCGTTAATTCGACCTGCGAGACGCGTTTGTGACGTTCTCTTCGGCCCCCATGGAAGACCGAAGATAGCACGAGGCTACTGCGCCCCCGAACCCGATGTCAGTGTGTTTCTGCCGCGGAACCGCGGTTCCGTCCGCTATCGCCGTGCAGCGCCATTGGCGATCGCCAAACTGCTCCGGGAGCAAACGCCTGACGCGGTGTGATCGATCCATCAAGGGGGACCGCACCCGCGCTCGCGCGAGAATTTCAATTTCGGACAGCGCCGACAATCCCGCAGCCATCTCACGGCTCGCAACGGAACTCACGCCACACCCCCACTCGTGCGATAGTCTGCCCGATCCCCAACCCATGACAGCACTCCAATACCGCCCGCAAGGTAGTAAGGATGACGTTCAAAACTCGTCATTCCCCAACCCGCAGTGGTTGTGGTTTGCGCCAGATTCTGCCAGTTTAGCGTCCCGAAAGGACTTGTATGCACTCCTTGGCGGAAAGGGGCGTTCCGCCGGCGGAACGCCCAAAGACAAATCTCAGCGGCCTCTCGGATTGGGATGCGGCCCGCATATTTCTGGAAGTTGTCCGGTGCGGAAGTTTCCGCTCGGCGGCCGAGCGCCTGTCGCTGTCGATCAATGCGGTGCGCCGGCGGATCGACGATTTCGAACGCCAGACCGGCACGACCCTGTTCACCCGCGACGTTCACGGCACCCATCTGACCGATGAAGGCGCATTGGTGGTCTCCGCCGTCGAGCGCATGGAGGCGGCCACCTTCGACGTGCTGCGCGCCAGCGATTCGATGGCCAATGCCTTGTCCGGCGAGGTCCGGGTTGCCGTCACCGAGGGGCTCGGCACATTCTGGCTGGCCCCGCGCCTGGTCGAATTCCAGCAGGCCTTTCCGAAGATCCTGGTGGACCTGCATTGCGCGATGCGCTCGGCCGATGTCTCGCGCCATGAGGCCGACGTCGCCATCCATCTGTCGCGTCCCTCCGCGCTCGACATCAAGCTGGTGCGGCTGGGCCGCATGCATCTGATGTTCTGGGCCTCCGAGAAATACATCGAAAAGCATGGCGCGCCGCGAACGGCGGCGGAATTGATCAAGCATCGCCTGGTGCTGCAATTCGCCGACCAGCTCGCCGCCAAGGAATCCTTCGAGAGCTTCTTCCCGGGCGTTTCAGAACGTGACCTTCTGGTCATGAAGACGAACGTCTCGAGCGCCAACTACTGGGCGGTCGCGAATGGCGCCGGCATCGGCGTATTCCCGAGCTATGCCATTGCGCTTGGAGGGAGGTTGATTCCACTGGAGGTCGAGCTGAACCGACCGCTGGATATCTGGTTGTCCTACCATCCCGGTAGCGGCCGTATTCCGCGGGTGCGGCACATGATTGACTGGCTGATCGACGCTTTCAATCCGGCTCGCTTCCCGTGGTTTAAGGAAGAGTTCGTGCACCCGCATGAATTCAAGGACTCGTATATGGGCGAACCCCTGACCCAGCTCTTCGGGGGATTTTCAACCGAAGAACAAAGGTGAGAACAGAGATGAAAGCAGCGGCGAAAAGAATGAAGCAGCGCAGCGCCGGCAAGCCGGACATTGAGCTTGGCAAGCGGATCCGTCTGCGGCGCGTCGAGATGAAGATCTCGCAGGCCGAGCTCGGCGAAAAGCTGGGCGTCAGCTTCCAGCAGGTCCAGAAATACGAGAAGGGCGTCAATCGCGTCGGCGCGGCCCGGCTTCAGCAGATCGCCTCCGCCCTCGATGTGCCCGTGACCTTCTTCTACGACGGCGACAACAAGGCCCGCGAAGTCGAGAGCCTGCTCTTCCTCGACTCGGCCTTCAGCCTCCGCCTGCTGCGCGCCTACAGCAAGATCAAGGACCAGACGGTGCAGCGTCAGCTCGTCTCGCTGATGGAATCGATCGCGGCGAACGAGAGCTGAGGTCGGTCGGCGCTCTGGCCTTTACGGCCGATGTTCAATCCGCCGCGTCACGGGGGCGCGGCCGGATTGGACGAGATCCGACGAGATATGCCTGCCCGCGCGCTTGCGCGCGGTCTGTCGCGGAGCGGCTCGGCCGCTCTTTCTTCTTTGCGGTTTCGCCATTCGTCGAACTTCGCGCGCCATGCAATCGCAGCACAGGCGGATGCAAGCTCTCATCCCCTGCGCCGGTTGACCGCGGCGCCGGCGACGCCGCACATTGCGCTCGGCCACCGACAAGCGAGCGCGCGATGCCCGATATTTCCAGCACGACCGGAACTCCCTACGCCGACGGCAAGATCCTCAAGCACTCGGCCGATGGTGTCGGCGTGATCACCTTCAACAATCCCGACAAGCGCAACGCGATGTCGCTGGAGATGTGGGAGGGATTTGGCGAGGCGCTGACCGCCTTGCGCGACGACGACACCGTGCGCGTCGTGATTCTGCGCGGCGCCGGGGGCAAGGCGTTCGTCTCGGGCGCCGACATCAGCCAGTTCGAGAAGGTCAGGCACAATGCAGCAGCGTCCGAGGAGTACGCCAAGCGCAGCGCCGCCCAGCGTGCGCTGCTCGCCGACTATCCCAAGCCGACCATCGCCTGCATCGACGGCTATTGCCTCGGCGGCGGCATGCAGGTCGCGATGCTCGCCGACATCCGCCTCGCCTCGCATGGCAGCCAGTTCGGCATCCCCGCAGCCAAACTCGGCATTGCCTACGGCTTTGACGGCTTGCGGCATCTGGTGTCGCTGGTCGGACCGTCCTGGGCGCGGCTTCTGATGTACACGGGCATGCGGATCGATTCCGCCGAGGCGCTGCGCATCGGTCTCGTCGAGCGCCTGTTCCCGGTCGACGAACTCTGGGGCGAGACCATGACGATCGCCGCGACGATCGCGCAAAACGCCCCGCTCGCGATCAAGGCCGCCAAGATCACCATCGCGCAGGTGCTGAAGGACGAAAGCGCGCGCGACATGGAGGTGATCAAGGCGATCGGCAACGCCTGCATGGATTCGGAGGATTTCCGCGAGGGCCGGCAAGCCTTCATGGAGAAGCGCAAGCCGAAGTTCCGGGGTCGCTGAAGCTGAACCGGCGTTCAGGTAGATTAAATTCCTCATGCAACTTTACACAGCCGCAACCACTTGATGTCGCAAAAGTTCTCCCGCCACCAACGAGGGAGATTACGATGACACTGAAATCTGCTGTTCTTGGTCTGGCTGCCGTCGGCAGTGTGGCCCTCGCGTCGGGACCGGCCCTCGCGGCAATGCCAAACGGCATCCCGCAGGCGGACAAGATTGCAAGCGGTCCGGCGGCCGACGTCGAGCAGGTGCGTTGGGTGTGTAACCCCTGGGGCCGCTGCTGGTGGCGCCCGAACTATTATCGCGCCTATGGCTATTACGGCGGCCCGCGCTTCTACGGCCCGCGTCCGTGGGGCTGGCGTCATCACCATCACTGGCGCCGCTGGTGAACGACAAAGGGGCCCTCGGGCCCCTTTCCTTTGATTACAGCGCTGCCAGCACCGCCTTCGTAAGATCCGCCGTGCCGTTGCTGCCGCCGAATTCCATCGGCTTGATGCCGCCGGCGTAGACCCGGTCGACCGCGCGCTCGATGGTCTCGCCCGCCTCGGCCGCACTCTCCACGCCATGCTTGTCGGCGAGCCAGTCCAGCATCATCGCCGCCGACAGGATCATGCCGGTCGGATTGGCCTTGCCCTGCCCCATGATATCGGGTGCGGTGCCGTGGCACGGCTGGAACACCGCATGCTTGTCACCGATGTCGGCCGACGGCGCCATGCCGAGGCCGCCGATCAGGCTCGCGGTGATGTCGGAGACGATGTCGCCGAACATGTTCTCCATCACCATCACGTCGAAATCCCAGGGGCGCTTGACCAGCATCGCCGAGCAGGCATCGACATAGAGCCGGTCGGTCTTCACCTCGGGATGCTTCTTGGCGATCTCGTCGAAGATGCCGCGGAAGAACGCAAATGCCTTGAACACGTTCGCCTTGTCGACGCAGGTGAGCATTCCCGGCTTGCCGCGCGCCCTGCGCCGCTCGGCCAAGCGAAACGAGAACTCGAACAGGCGCTCGGACGTCCTGCGGGTGATCACCATGGTCTCGCGCGCATCCTCGTGGGTGACGACGCCCTTGCCCATGGAGGCGAACAGGCCTTCGGTCGATTCCCGGATCACGACGAGATCGATGCCGCGTCGGTCGGCGCCGACGATCGGGCTCGGCACGCCCGGAATGAGCCGCGCCGGACGCACGCCGGCATAGAGATCGAAAATGAAGCGTAGCTCGATCTGCGGCGCGATCTCGGTATTGTCAGGATAGCGCACCGACGGCAGTCCGCACGCCCCGAGCAGGATCGCATCCGCCTCCTCGCACAGCCGAACCGTGGACTCCGGCATCGACTTGCCGGTCGCGAGATAATTGTTGGCGCCGGCCGGCGCCTCGGTGAAGCGAAAGCTCAAGCCGGATTTCTGCCCGACCTTGCGCAGGACCTCGAGGGCCGGCGCCATGACTTCGGGACCGATGCCGTCACCGGCGAGCACGGCAATGTGGAAGGCGTTGTTGGCGGACATTTGAAAGACCTCAGGAAGTAGCTAGCCAAGTCGTCATTGCGAGCGAAGCGAAGCAATCCAGAACTGCATCCAACGGAGACATTCTGGATTGCTTCGTCGCAAGGGCTCCTCGCAATGACGGCGGAGAGAGCGACGACTACGGCGTCAGCACGGTGCGGCCGACCACCGCGCCCTGCTGCAACTGCACCAGCGCGTCATTGGCCTTGGCGAGCGGTTGCCGCGTCACCGGAATCGGCGGCACCTTCTTCGCTCGCACGAGTTCGAGCAATTCCTGCGTTTCGCGCAGATTGCCGACATAGCTGCCCTGAATCGTGACGGCCTTGATCGGAATGAGCGGCAACGCCCAGGTCGCGCCGCCGCCGAACAGGCCGACTATGACGAGCTTGCCGCCCTTGGTCAGGCAGTCGAAGCCGAGCTGCGTCGTGGCGGCGTTGCCGACAAGGTCGATCACGGCGCGAATGGGGCCTCCCGCTTTCCTGGCAAGCTGCTCCAGCGCATCCGGCGCCTTGGGATCGACGGTCGCCAGTGCGCCGGCCTTCTCGGCCGCTTCACGCTTCTTCGCGTCGATATCGACCATGATGGCGCCCTTGCCGCCCATGGCCTTGAGCAGCGACAGCGCCATCAGCCCGAGGCCGCCGGCGCCGAACATCACGATCGGCGTATCGAAATGCTGCTCGACCTTCTTCAATGCGCTGTAGGTGGTGACGCCCGAGCAGGCATAGGGCGCGGTCGTCGCTGGATCGAGCCCCCGGAGGTTGAGCAGGTAGCGCGGATGCGGCACCAGCATGTGATCGGCATAGCCGCCGTCGCAATAGACGCCGAGCGAGCGCGGCGTCAGGCACATGTTCTCGTCGCCGCCGAGGCAGGTCGCACATTTGCCGCAGCCGATCCAGGGATAGACCAGACCGACATCGCCGACCTTCAGATCGCCCTGGTCGGTCGGCTTCACATCGGGACCGAAGGCCAGGACTTCGCCGACGGTCTCGTGGCCCATCGTGAGCGGCAGGTTGATGCCGCGGTCCTTCAGTGACAGCGGCTTGCGGCCATGGCCGAGATCGTAGCCGCCTTCCCAGATGTGGAGATCGCTGTGGCAGACGCCGGCCGCCTTCACCTTGATCAGCACCTGCGTGCCCGATGGCTGCGGCGTCGCCTCGTCGACCTCCAGCAGCGGCGCCTTGAAATCGGCAACCTTGAAACTCTTCATTGGCGTCCTCCCGGCATGCTTCTCATTCTCTGCACAGCATGCCATGGCCGGCGAGACGAGACAAACCCGGAAGCGGTCTTAGTTCGGGCCCGCGGATGCTGGCAAGCGGCGAATCCCGACGTCTCGGATCGTTGAATGACTTGGGGCGAGATTGGCGACAAAGGCTCGCCACGGCAAGAGAATGGCACGAGAGTCCAAACGCCGCATGCGGCGGCGATGCTGCTCAATATGTCGCCGCCGTCTTGCCCGACGGAATTGGCGTATCGCCTGCGAGGCCGATCTCGTCGCGCAGCGCATCCGTGTGTTCGCCAAGCACAGCCATCGTCTGGCCCGGTGTCGTATCGGCGCCGGACATCCGGAACGGCAAATTGAGCACCCGGAAGGAGCCACCCTGGTCCCGCACCTCGGAGAGCGCTTGCCGATGCGCAAGCTGCGGATCGGCCAGCGCCTCGGACACCGTGCGATAGGCCGAGGCGGGCACGCCGGCAGCACCAAGCGCGACGAGGCATGCATCGGTCGTGAGCGCACGCGACCAGACCTCGACGCCGTCCATCAAGTCCGCCCAGTTCTCGCGGCGCGCGGCATAGGTCGCGAAGCGTGGATCGGAGATCCATTCGGGGCGCCCGATAACGCTCATCAGTCCCTGAAACGTCTTCTCACTGGCGACCGTGATCATGACATAGCCGTTTTCCGTCTCCGTCGGGCCGAACATCGGGCGCGGCGGCGGCTTCACCGCGAATTGTGCGCTCTGCAGTTCGACCACCGTCAAGGTCAGCATCGATTCCAGCATAGAAACGTCGATGTGCTGGCCAAGCCCGGTCACGGTGCGCTGGTAGAGTGCGGACGCAATTGCGCCAAAACCGTAGGTGCCGGTGACGACGTCGGCGTGGTAGATGCCGCAATAATCGGGACGATTGCGGCCCGGCTGGTAGGCCAGATGCGCCATATCGTAGCCGGAGGCCGCATGGATCACGGGAGCGTAGGCCGGAAGTTCGGCCGAGGGGCCGGTCTGGCCGTAGCCGGAGATGGAGCAGTAGATCAGCCTCGGGTTGACCTGACACAGCCTGTCGTAGTCGAGCCGCAGCCGGCGCATCACGCCGGGGCGGAAATTCTCCACCAGGATGTCGGCCGTCGCGGCCAGCCGGCGCACCGCCTCCCTACCGTCCTCGGACTTGAGGTCGAGAACCACGCTCTTCTTGCCGACGTTGAGTTGGCCGAACACGGTGCTGCACCCCTTGCGCAGGGGAGGCCGGGTCCGCATCGTCTCTCCGCCGTCGGTCTCGATCTTGATGACTTCGGCACCCATGTCGGCGAGCATCCGCGTGCAATGGGGACCGGCGATGGTGGTCGAAAAATCCAGGACCCGCAAACCCGCCATGACCTTTGTCAACGTCCCCTCATGCTTATCTGCTAGCTGCATCGCCGGAGCCTTTGGAACCTTCAATGTTCTCTCTTGTTGATGCGGCGACCCTAGAGGGCGGCGGCCGAGTAGGAAAGTGTTTACCGCGCGGACGCGTCGCGTGGGCGGGGCTTTGAGAATTCCAGGACAACTGGACCCGTTCTTGCATAGCAGCAAACGGGATCGGAAGAGGGCGGCTGTTCTTGAGGGTCTTGTTCGTCACCACAGAGATGGACGACTTCGTCCGCGTTGGCGGACTGGGCGCGGTTTCCGCCGCCCTCCCCCGTGCGCTTCGCTCCTTCGCCGACATCCGGATCATGCTGCCCGGCTATCGCGACATCATCGAGCAGCTCACGCACATTGAGATCGTTGGCCGCTGTCCCGCATTCGCGGAGATGCCGGCCTGCTCGCTCGGCCGGGCCGCGACCAAGGACGGCCTGCCGGTCTATGTGCTGTTGTGCTCGCAACTCTACGATCGTCCAGGCAACCCCTATGGCGACGAGTCCGGGCGCGATTGGCCCGACAACGACATCCGCTTCGCGCGCTTTGCCTCGGCGGCGGCTGAGCTCGCGATGGGCAAGCTGGACAAGAATTGGGCAGCAGATCTGATCCATGCCAATGACTGGCAGGCCTCGCTCGTGCCGGCGTACCTTGCCTGGCGCGGCGCCAAGCTGCCGTCGATCCTGACCATTCATAACCTCGCCTATCAGGGCCTCTTCCCGAAGGACTCGCTGCGGCGGATCGGCGCACCGGAGAGCGCCTTCCACATCGACGGCGTCGAGTTCTACGACCAGGTCTCCTTCCTCAAGGCCGGGCTGGTCTACGCCTCGCACCTCACCACCGTCAGCGGTACCTATGCCCGGGAGATCACCACGGCCGAGTTCGGCTGCGGCCTGGAGGGCCTGCTTCGCCTGCGCTCGGACGCCGCCGAGCTCACCGGCATCCTCAACGGCATCGACGAGAGCTGGGACCCGCGCTCCTGCGCCCAGCTCGCCCAGCAGTTCGGCGCCGGCGACTGGGTCGGCAAGAGAGCCAATGCGGATTACGTGCGCAAGCAGTTCGGGCTCGCGGTCTCCCGCGGCCCGATGTTCGGCATCGTCGCACGACTCGTGCACCAGAAGGGCATCGACCTCGTGCTGTCGGCGGCCGACGAGATCGTCGACGCCGGCGGGCAGATCGTGGTCACCGGCTCCGGCGAGCCGGCGCTCGAGCAGGCCCTGATCGACGCGCATCGCCGCCGCCCCGACGCCATTGGCGTCGCGATCGGCTTCAACGACGCCCAGGCGCGCCGCATCTTCGCCGGCAGCGACTTCACGCTGATGCCGTCGCGCTTCGAGCCATGCGGCCTCAGCCAGATGTATGCCCAGCGCTTCGGCTCGCTGCCGATCGGGCACCAGACCGGCGGCCTCGCCGAGACCATCACCGACGGCGAGACCGGATTCCTGTTCTCGAAGCCCTCGCGCGAGTCCTTCCTCGGCGGCGTCCGCCGGGCCTTCTCGGCCTTCATGACGCAAGACCAGCTCGATACGATGCGCCGCAGCGCCATGGGACGATCGTTCTCCTGGAGCATCTCGGCCGGCAGCTACAGCGCACTGTACCGGAAGCTGGCGTCGGTGTGAGGCCGAGGCACTTCCGCATACTCCGTCATTGCGAGCGCAGCGA
>NZ_AJQE01000382.1 GCF_000261685.1 Bradyrhizobium genomosp. I (2014)
TTTGTTCAGACAACCGGGACCAGTTCAAGCGCTTCTGAGAGCAGAACAGGATAAGCACATCCGTGCATACCTGCGGCAGTGCCTGCATTAGCCTTTGAGGTGCTCAAATGATCTGCGACGCAAAGTGGCACGGATCGGTTCGTCGATATATCGCTTAACAAGAAAGCTAAAAGCGATTGCAACTAGAGTCATGCTTGGTACCGCTAGCGCTGCATGGATCTGCGCAACCCAACCTGCCGAAGTTCCGCCGAACAATAGCATGAGTGGAACGTAGTGGGTCATATAAAGCGGATATGAAAGATCTCCGATAAACTCGCTAAAACGGTTGATCGACGGACTCCCGATTGCATTAGCGCCCAGCCAAACAAGGAGCGGATATACGATTGTGACGATCAGGAAATCGTAGGGCTTCCAAAGGAAGGGCCAAAAAAAGGTCGCAAGCATGATAAGCGGAAGGTAATATGCTGCCCCTGGCAACAGCGGTTGCCTGCCAATACGGCAAGCAACAACGCCCGCGATAAATGAAAAACCTACCCGTACAAAGCCAATCCAGAAGGTTCTGCGGTCGAAACCGCCGTTTAGGCTTCCGAAATCGTAGCACGTGTATGCCGTTGCAACCGCGGCGAAGGCGAGCATCGCTAGCAACCATCGAAGCGATAGTTGGCGCAGACAAAGAGCAAACGTTAGGCTCGCCACATACTCGCAAAGCAATGACCAGGCGGGAGCGACAAAAGGAAAAATAGGAAAGCTGGGATCGTGGACAAATAAGTGCGGCAACAGAAGTACGCTGCAGGTGAGGAGAATAAAAAACTCCGTGACACTAAAATTGAATAACGCGGCAGCCATAGGCGCATAGAATCGTCCGATTACAACCACAACGAAGCCCAACAAGGAGCCAATTACGACGAGCGGATGCAGTCGTATCAGACGCCTTTTAATAAGTTCTGTGGGTGACAATTCTACGCGAGAAGGGTCGTAGGCAAATGCCATTACATACCCTGACAAGCAAAAGAAAAAATCTACAGCGAGATAACCGTGAGGAATCCGGTTCTGAGGACCGAACTGAAAGGGTTCATAAAAATGTAAAACGGCGACACAGATGGCAGCAATTCCCCGCATGCCGTCAAGAATGCTCAGTCGCGCGACCTCTTTGGCAGCCAGCGACCCGGGGTCTTCGGGAAAGGCGTTGGGGGGCGGTAAATTCGGGGAGGCGCAGCTGGATTTGAGCATCGCGTTCGACATGTAGGATTCTGCAATTCTATTAACGCATCTGTCGCATTTCTTTACATATACATGCATATACATGCATATACATGCATATACCGTGTGCCGCTACACGGTCTGAGCACCGTCAACTGCTAGCCCGGCCTATTCGTCAGAGGGCGGCTTTTGGGCCCGATTGATGCGGCCGCACATCTTGTCTGGCGAGGCGCACAGGATTGCCTTCGGCTTTTCACCGCCTGACGACCCGTACTTTGCAACGCGCTTGAGGGATGGGGTGGGTGAACGGGGGGCGGACGCCCCGCCGGTCAAGGACCGAGCGGCAGCAGCGCGCCTGGCAAACGGCGGATCAGGTCGGCTCGGGACATGCCGCGGCAAACGCAAGGCGAATGCGGCTCGTGGTCTCGACCACACGGGCAGCGATTTTCAAGAGACGAAGACGCAGCGTCGCGAACTCGGCAGCGGCCAATTCCCGGACTTTGGGAATCGCCTCGCGCACGGTCAGCATCAGCCAATAAGCGGCCGTATGGAGCGCGAGACGGACCTGGTTGGCGAGCGCCGAACGGCAGCTGGTGCGGTCGGAGGCGAGCTGCGTCATATGCAGCTTGATCAGATTCTCGGCTCGGCCGCGCGCGCATTGTAAGCGGCAAAGAGATCTTTCAATTACCCACACTTGACGTCGGATTTGAGCGGGGCGCCGCGGCCGAAATCTTGAATCAGTAGAATCTGTTGTGATTCGTTGTTGAGCACCTGATTCGGAAGTGCGGGGTGCTCGATGGGCTTGGTGAAGGAACGCGCGGTGGCGCGTGCTCAGCGATTGACGACCGGTATCGAGACGTGGGTTGATCGGGAAGTTGCGGGATGCGAGTTTAAGGATGAGCGGCTTGGTCGCCGGTTCTGCAAATTGCTCGCACAAATCGGGAGCGACATGGGTCAAAGCATCCCGTTGGTTTGTCAGGATTGGGCCAACACGAAGGCCGCCTATCGATTCTTCTCCAACGAGCGGGTCGACGAGGCGGATATTCTTGGCGGTCATTTCGAGGCGACGCGCGAGCGCGTAGCGGCGAGGGAGGGACCGATCCTCGTCCTCCATGACACGACGGAATTCAGCCTCAAGCGCGAGAAGCCGGATCTGATCGGCTTTACGGGCAAGACGGCAGGACGCACGCAGTGCGGCATCCTGATGCATTCGAGTCTCGCCGTGACGACCGAGGGGCTTCCGCTAGGACTGTCGGCAATCAAGTTCTGGACCCGCAAGAAGTTCAAGGGGACGACGGCGCTGAAGCGAAGGATCAATCCGACACACGGGTGCCGATCGAGCAGAAGGAGAGCATCCGCTGGCTCGAGAATTTACGGCAATCGACCGACCTTCTTGCTGCCCCTGGACGATGCGTTCATATTGGTGATCGCGAGAGCGACATCTATGAGCTGTTTTGCCTGGCCGAGGAGGTTGGAACGCATTTCCTGGTGCGAACCTGTGTTGATCGGCTTGCCGGGGACGGCAATCATACAATTGCCGACGAAATGGACGAGGTTACGATCAAGGGTCTGCATCGGATCAAGGTCAAGGACGACAAAGGCGATCCCGACGACGCCGTTCTTGAGATCAGGTATCGCAAGATACGCGTCCTGCCGCCGATCGGCAAACAGACGAAATATCCCGCACTCACTCTGACCGTGATCCATGCTCAAGAGCGGGGAAGGCCGAAGCGGCGAAAGAAAATCGAGTGGAAGCTCCTCACCGATCTCCCGGTCCAATCGCGCACGGACGCCATCGAGAAGATCGAATGGTACGCGTTGAGGTGGAAGATCGAAGTCTTCCATAAGATCCTCAAATCGGGCTGCAAAGCAGAGGACTCAAAATTGCGAACTGCTGAGCGTCTGGTCAATCTGATCGCGGTCTTCTGCATTGTGAGTTGGCGCGTGTTCTGGATGACGATGCTCAATCGCTCCTCGCCGAATGCCATACCGCAAACGGCGCTGACGGATCCCGAAATCAAGCTTCTTGATCATTTGGTGAAAGACCGGGGTGGTAATTGCTCTCGACGAAGCACGCTCTCGTACTATGTCGTCAAGATCGCGCGGCTCGGAGGATACTTGGCCCGAGCCAACGATCCGCCTCCAGGAAGTACCGTGATCTGGCGCGGACTCTCGCGGCTGAACGACATCGAACTTGGAGCCGCAATCGAGGCAACAACTATGGGTAATTGAAAGGAGTTAGCTTGCTAATGGTCTACGGCTTGAAATGGATAATCGAGCGAAGGAACTCGGGCATCTCAGGGCGCGTGGGACACGCATACTCAGTCGGTGGGGCGCCATCCTTGAAACCCAAGCCATAGCGGAAGGCGATGACGAGGTGTGCGGCATAATTCGTTAGTTCTTCAGTGCTGAATACCTGGGCTTTGGTCAGAGATCGCTTTTTCGAGCGAAGGTGAAAGACGAAGTCGTCGCCTTCATACTCCCCAGCGATAGAGTGAACGACGTTATTTCTGACGTAGTGGATGCCTTTTAGTATTGGCCTTAGTTCATCGAAAGCCTTCTGCGCTGGGGCCGGTAATTCGGAAAGCTTCGACAGCTGGTGAATCTTTTCCGCCCGCTGGTCTGCACTCAGGGTGAAAACGACTATTACTGCTTCATCATCGGTGAGGCGAAGAATGACTTTCAGGCAATTTCCCAGGATGTGCTCGATGTGGGACCAGCGCAAAGCCAGGACGCCGAGCTTGGCGTACTCAGCATCCGTGAGGGCTGGCTCAAAATTATAGGGTGTGGGGATCATGACGTCGCCCTGTTAAGACGCGGCCTTAGCCGCAAATTCGCTTTCTGGTCCATGCATGATCAGCGTTGCGCCTCTGCAAACCATCGCCCAGTTCTCGGTGCTGGAAAAGCCTGGTGCAGAAATCTTTATGGTCGCGTCGAATCTGGCGGGCGCTGGCGCGTTCTGAACGTGAACGATTCCGGCCGCAGGTTGACGGTCACCAAAGCCTCATCTGCTGGCGCGCCCCGTTATGGCGGTACAGCCCAAGCGCCAAGCGGCTTGGTTGCTGCGCGTATGAAATCGATCTACGACGGTCATTCCTCGAAAGGCCTCGATGTGAATGAGGCAACAGCAGCTATGATCAAGGAAGGGCGCAAAGCCTACCGCGACTACCATCTCGATAGGCACCGCTTTCTGCAATACGGTCAGGACGTCATTGTATTTCCTTGGTCAGGTGCACGCCTCGCTCAGACAATGGTGCTGGCTTTACGTCGAGAGGGCGCAAAGGCTTCGATCGAAAACTTTGCCGTCTTTGTCGAAAAAACATCTGCGGCCGACCTTAAGGACCTCCTGGTCGCAATCAAGGAACAAGGCCTACCTGAAACGGACGAGCTGGCGCGCGAGGCACGCCAACTTCAATCTGACCGCTTCGATCGATATCTAATTCCCTACCATCAGCGCCTGGCATTTAGCCGGCGCTTTCTTGTACGAGAGGGCTTTGCCGAGCTGATCGATGACCTGCTTGCTGCGGATGCCGTAACGGTGGGCTAGCCTCAGAGTTTGTGAACGAGTGCTGCACCGGAGCTTGACCCAACTATCCGATCCACCCCCGCGAAAACTGAGGCGCACGTCTGCTGGGCGGATGATCTTCGCCCGAGTCGGGGCGACGCAACGGCGATCAGTTGTTAATCCACGGCATCACGAGGCAGATTTGATTAGAATCATATTGGTAGCGGCTCCGCTTGTGATCACCGCGCCTGCGAATGCCGTTTACTTCACTTACTTCCGATGGGAGTCGTTACCTGCGCAGATCCGCGCTGCCTACATGGCCGGTTTCTACGACGCGCTGATTAGCGTTGCCTCTGACGAGCAAGATGCCAAGGCAGGCACGCATTATCAATTGCATTTCGAAGAGCAAAATGACAAACGTCCAGCTCGCAGACAATGTTCGCGCATTTGCTTCGACCCGTCCTAACCTTCAGACCGCAGGAGTTGGGGGAGCTCTAATCAATTATCTGATTGAGTTCTGTGGAAAGCCCCAATAGATATGAAGGTGGACCGATTGATCGCGGCGTCGATTAGAAAGATTGACCTGGATCGCCTTATCGAGGGCTATCTTGAGCACGACGATGAAGCATAAAGGCGTCTCTGAAGTCGCGCTCGGGGCACTAGTGGCTACTGCCTTCTGGTTGATAGTAGGCCTACTGGTGGGCGATCCTGCACGCTTCAAAGACTTCGCCGGCCCGGCCGCAACGGTCTTCGCTGCAATTACTGCTGGCTGGATTGCCTACCGGCTTGGTCAGAGCCAAATCGCGGTCGCCAAGGTTCAAGCGGATATCGCAGAACGAAATTGGAAAACATCGAACGAAAAGATAGTGCTTGATCTCTTTGATAAGCGGCTCGCCATTTTCGAGGAGATTAGAGGGATAGTCGGTGAGGCATGCCGTAGCGGCACCGCTCCTGACGAGCTATTCTTTCGGTACGGACGAGCGATCGATCGCGTGCCCTATTTCTTCGGCGAGGACGTTCAGAAATACCTGGAAAAGATCCGTCTGCATCTAATCAACCTAAACCTCGCCAACTCGATGATGCAAAATCTCATCGATCCGGAGCGTCCGACATGGGTCAAAAAGCGCGGAGACGAGTTCATGGCGATAACCAAGTTCTACGAAGAAGCTCCACGCCTTTTCGGACCGTACATGAAAGCCCATCAGACAGCTTAATCGCGCAGAACGCGGGCAGCCGACGGCCTCGGTGCGCTACCTGGGACGATCCTCCAGAAGATCGAGGTACATGCAGGGTCACATAGCCCTTGGCACCGTCTAGGAGCACCTTGACTTGGGTGGCAGTCGCTCCCGGTCCAAGGATGACCCCTTTCCGGCCACTGAGGCGAGGCCCTGCTGACAGGGCAACGACTATCCGGCGACCAGCAAATAGCTCGTCTTTGGCAACCAACAGAGATCTGCCGAATTCGGCAGGGTACGGTTTGTGTTCCGCGGCATCGCCCGTCATATCGCAAGTCCGTTGCTGCGGAAAGCGAGATCTAGTGCGCTACGGCTTGCGCTCGCGCTTTGGTTGCGATTGAATGATCGCCGCCAAGGGGGGCACCGGTGGCTACATTTTTGAAGGTTGTTTCGGGGGTCTATTTGTTTGTCGTGTGGCTCGTCTTTGTTGGCGCGCTTCGCACTCCAGCACCACCGACCATAGGTTCAGACCTACTATTCCACTTGGGAGTATTCCTGGCTGCGGTGTGCTTCTCGATCCCAGCTGTCATCCTGTTCGCATTCGGTCAGATGGTCGGTGAGCTTCGTTCGATCCGGCACTACTCCCGCCAGCAGGCAGAGCATCTGAAGGCGATGCGGGCGTACTACGAGCCGCATGGGGGTTAGTTAGTGCAATGCATCGCCCCCGCCGCATAGAATTCGTAGTCATCGCGCGCGGCTGCAGCTACTTCAGGGACAGATAAGGGATCATGTACGAATGACGGTTCGCCTTTTTCGTCACGCTCGTTCGCCTTTTTGGGGACTGCACCGGCAGAAAGCGCACCGACGTTCGCCTTCTGGTCATCCAACGGCTCACCATTGTTCGCCTTCTGGTCAGAAGAAGGCGAACCCACATTCGCCTCTTCGAGAAGAAGGCGATAGGCATTGACGTAGGTCCCGCCTTCCTTGACCTCGAACTTGAGGTAGCCGAACTCGGCTAACCGTCCGAGGCTCAACTGCACGCCGCGGACGCCCTTCTTCCCAAGATCTTTAGCGATGGTGGCCTGCTTGCGGCGGGCTAGATCGGTCTCGTGATCGATCGCATCGGCGATATACCAAAGCACCCGGAAGTCTTGATCGGTAATGCGTAGATCGCCATTTGCGCGCGTTAACAGATGGAGCTTTCGCCGGGTCCGGTCCTTGTCGAGAATTGCACTCACGGCCGCACCATCTTCCGCGCCAGGGCAGCGGCGAAGGCAGCTTGCATGGCGGTTCCGGATTGCGGCTCGGGAGACTGGGTGCTAAATTCGAGGCTACTGGACTTTTGATTGCGATCTGGGGCTGCCTTAGCCGAGGCGGCCCTTCGCATTTTTGGCCCACCATCCGGCGGCTTTTGATTGCCAGTGCGCGAAAAAGCGCTTGCGGATCAATCTTGCCCGAACGGGCGGTTTGCCAATCTAAGCCATTGATACCGGCTGATGTGCTTGTTCTGCTGGGATCACCAATTATTTCAATAACTTAGTCCGCATTTGTTCGTCGACATCGTGTTGCGCCTGTTGCGCAAAATTACCCGATAATTCCAGCGATTGCCAACAACTCCCGGCTGCTCGGCGCGACATGGCCCGCGACAGAAAGGGCTGTGAACAGGTCGTAGCACGCTCCCCCATTTCTCGCCGATTGTGTGCACAATTGGCGCGCGCCGAATCGGGCCGACGGGGAGGTCGAGCGCTACCGTCTTGCCGAATGGCTTCAAAAAAAGAGAGTTGACAATAATCCGCAATTAAAGGGCCGATTGACAGAAGAGTTTTAAGCGCAACAAGCGCGACCCGTTGATGAGGCCTCGATCCGCGATCTCCATCAGGGCGAGCGGCCATGCTATCGGTCGCAATGATAGGCCGTATACATGAACGCACCCGACCGATATCCAAATTGCTGCTGAAATCCCTTGCATCCGCGCGGCCGTCTATACATGAATCTCTCGATGAAGCCGTTCTGCATCGGCTTTCCCGGCGCGATGAAGTGCCAGTCGATGACCGTGTCCTTGCTCCAGGCCAGCATGGCGTTGCAGGTGAACTCGGTGCCATGGTCGGACGCGATCATTCCTGGCTTGCCGCGTCGCTCAACGATTTCCTTCAGTTCGCGGGCCACCCGCCGCCCCGGATTGACGTCTCCGGAATGGCGCCCAGGTATTCCTTAGTGACGTCGTCGACGATGTTGAGAATGCGGAAGCGCCGGCCGTTGGCGAACTGGTCGTGGACGTGCAGTCTCAGGGCGGTGTCGCTCATGCTCGCTCCATCGGGCGGCGGCGTTGCGTCGGATCGGGCCGACGGCAGCGCGCGCACGCCGCCGCCTCCTGCGCGTTCAGGCCGGCGCGCGCTGGCCTCCCCTCACAGCGTCGCTGCGGTAGCGGCTGGTCGAGGTCCGGTAGTACTGCACGCGGATGGCCGCCATGGCCTCGATCAATGGTCCCCACGGCGCGGGAAAGCGTTCTTCCGCCATCACCCGGTGCAGCATGCGCGTATGGCCGGCCAGCTCGTCGTTGAGGAACTCCACCACAGGCATAGCTGGATAGCGCTGCAGCAGCAAGATCACCGCGTTGTCGGCCTCGCCGGCCGACCTGTCCTTGTCGCATCCATGCAGATCGTTCTGCAGACGCCCTATCGCGGAGATGAGCCGCAGGACCTGGCGAAACGCCGGACGCGCGCGCAAGGTCGCCATATCCAGCCCCCACAGCAAGGACAGGCAACAGAACACGTTCGCGTAGGCGATCGAATCGATGCCGTTGTGCAGGTACTCAGCGTAGGACCAGCGTTCCGCCGCTACCGCCTGCGCGTGTCCGGCGCGCAGCGCCGCGGAGTAGCACCGGGTATCGTCGAGAAGCTGAGCATAATCGCGACGATCGTAGGCGAGCGTGGCCAGCGAAGCGCGCAGCACAGCGCAACCCTCGAATCCGGGGAGCGCGCACGGCACGCCCTGCCCCAGCGCTTGCTCCACCGCGGCGAGCTGTTCCGGCGAGATCAGGCCAAGGTCGTTGCAATCGTCGAGCCAGAACAGCAGCGCCAGTTCGCGATAGAACGTCACTATCAGCGTTTCGTCCTGCGGATCGCGACCGGTGCGGGCGCTGGTGCCGCGCAGGCTCGGGTGGATGCGCTGCAGGATGTACTGGCCGCCCCTGACCGCTTCCACGGCATGCTCGTCGGCGAATCCGGTCAGGGAACGTCCCCACTCCAGCACCTGCTGCACCGCGCGTTCAGTCTGGATCATGGCGCCGCTCCTGCCCCCTCGGCCAGGACGCGCCGCCCCCAACGAAGCGCCAGCCACAACCCGGCGAGTTCGGCCACGCGCACGACCCGAGTGGGGCAATACAGTTCCTTGCCGATCCACAGCGGCGTCTGCGGCAATCCATGCGCCGCATGGCGGGCGAGCATCCACTCCAGCGCACGCGCCACCACCTGCGCGATGCGCCGGCGCCCTGTCGCCTCTTCGCTCCCATCCATCACGTGCAACGCAAACAGCGCATAGGCGGTTTCCTCGAACGTGGACCCGCGACCCGCGCCCCAGCCACCGTCGTCGCGCTGCGCCTGCAGCAGCGCCGCCAGCGCGCGCTCATCTCGCCACTGGGGCTTGCCTTGCGCCAGCGCAGCGACCGCATGCGCGGTGGGATACAGCCACGAAACGTGCCATTTTTCGTTGTCCCATAGACCGTG
This sequence comes from Bradyrhizobium genomosp. I (2014), assembly GCF_000261685.1. Classification (GTDB taxonomy): domain Bacteria; phylum Pseudomonadota; class Alphaproteobacteria; order Rhizobiales; family Xanthobacteraceae; genus Bradyrhizobium. The sequence continues at coordinate 9,606 of NZ_AJQE01000382.1, forward strand.
CGGGTTGCGATTGGCCTCGACGTACGCGCTGGCGCCCGCGGCGGGCTTTCCCAACAGTCGCAACGCATGCAGGGCATGAATGTTGGTCGACACCGAGGCATTGCGTTCGCCGGGGAAGGTGACGAACAGCTCGCCGATTTCGAAATGGCGCAACGCATCAACCGCCGGGTCACGGCCTGCAAGGTGCAGGACGCACAACGCAACGGCGGTGTCGTCCGCATCAGCCGCGAAGTGCAAGGCCGGGCCCAGACCGTGCACGCCCAGACGGGCGTCGAGCTGCGCGACGATCACGCGAACCGCCTCCGCGAGCGCGGGATGCGCGAAAAGCCCGGCCAGATGCAGGGTGTACAGCGACCAGCATGGCTCGAACACATTGATCGGCCAGACGTTGGGAAAGACACCTTCGATGCCGCTGCGCGTCGCCCGCGATGCCATCTGCAGATACGCATCGGCGCGCCCGACCTGCGGCGTGCTCCCCCGTGTCACGGCCTGGGCACGCCACGCGGCGGTGGCCGCCGGACTGATGCCGATGCTGCCGTCGTCATCCGGGCATGCGGTGGTCGGCGACGTCCCCCAGGCTTCCCAGGAGTGTAGCAACGGATGGCCGCTCGGCAACATCGCCACCGCCCCCAGCTTGACCAGGCACGCTTGCCGCAATGGCAACAGCGCAGGATGGCGCGGAAACGCTACGCCACCCAGCAAGGATGCGGCCTCACCGCAAAACTGCGGCAGGATCAGCTCCGCGCCGATCGGCGCGTCTTCTGGCACCGCATGTGCGTAGGGATCGGGCTGGCGCTGGAGGAACCTCGTTGCAGTCTGGACTGCGTCCGCAGCTCCGGGAAGAGGATCGGCACGCTGCAATGCCAGTAACGCCGCCCACGTGGGCGCATGGCGGAACAGCGGGAAGTCCGCGCTTCCCCATCCGCCGTCGGCCTGTTGCTGCGCGATGAGCCACGCGTATGCGTCCTGCCGACCGGTGACGTTGCCGTGGAAGCGCAGCGCCTGCGCCGTGTCGTAGACGGACGGACCGACGCTGCCGCCATCGCTCATTTCGCTCAGCAGGCGGCGCAATTCGGAAAGGATATGTTCGGACAGCGCGTTCACGCGGGATGTTCCGTTTGCAGAAACGTGCGCCGCGGCGGGCAACCGCTGCGATCGGCGCCGCGGACTCGGACACAGTGCAGGATGCACTCTGCCGCCGGCCGATCGCAGCGGCACAGGGGCGACTCGATGCGGACGGGCGCGCTCATGCGCGTGGCGCGTGTTTGAACAGATACGCGTTGGCCCACTGTATGAGTTGCGCCAACCGTTCCGCACGCGGCCCCAGCGGCGCGATGGCCTCGCCGGCATCGCGCAACAGATCCAGCGCGAACTGGCGTGCTTCCTGCAGTCCCATGATCGACGCGCAGGTCGGCTTCTGCGCCGCCGCGTCCTTGCCGGGGGTCTTGCCCAGCGCCGCGGTATCCGCTGTCACGTCGAGAATGTCGTCGATCACCTGTAACGCCAGGCCGAAACAGGCGCTGTAGTGATCCAGCGCACAGTAAAGTGCAGCGTGCGCGGCATTCACGCCGACAGCGCATAGCGCGCCCATGCGAACGGACGCGCGCACTAGCGCTCCGCTCTTCATCCGGTGCATCGCCACGATCCTGTCCAGCTCGACGTGCTTTCCAACCAGCGACAGATCTATGGCCTGCCCGCCTGCGGCCCCCTCGGCGGACACCGCCTGCGCCAGTTCGCGCACGAGCGCGATAGGGGTGTCGCCCGGCGCATTCAGGCTCGCCAGGGTCAGGAAGGCGTGCGCCTGCAGCGCATCGCCGACCAGGATCGCGGTGGCTTCGCCGAACTTGACGTGCACGGTCGGAAGGCCGCGGCGAAGCACGTCGTCGTCCATCGCGGGCAGATCGTCGTGGACCAACGTACAGGCGTGCATCATCTCGATGGCGGCACCGACGTCATCGAGCATGTGCGCCGGCGTGTCGGCCAGTGCGCCGGCAGCCAAACAGAGCAAGGCGCGGGTGCGCTTGCCGCCATGCAAGGTGGCGTAGCGCATCGCCGCCATCAGCTCGGTCTCACCGTCGTCTTCGGCGCAGAGAAGACGCGCCAGCGCCTCTTCGACCCGCTTTGCGCCGTCCTGCATCCAGATCTCGGGCAGCAGCCTGCCGGATGCGCCGCGCGCCTGCGCGCCCAATATGCCGTTCGCGGAAACGCCAGCTCGGTCGTCGTGTGGCGTGGAACCAGTCTGCATGTTGTTCATGTCCTTGTACCTGCCAGGAGACGGCCACGGCGAGCGGCGAGCCGCCGCGGTGTTGCCGGCCTCGCACCGAGCGCGCGCGCCGAGTGCAGCAATGCCGCGCGTCGCCGGCGCCGCTGCCTCACCACACGGGGCATGCGATGCCAGCTCATGAGAATCCGATGCGGATAGTCATGGACGGATGTGCGGTCGGGTAATAGCGCCGGCCTTTTTCGACGCCGCTCAGCAACCGCGGCCGCACCCCGGCCTCGTGCATGGTCAGCGCCAAGGCGATACAGAACTGCACCAGTTCCAGCCATACCAGGTGGTAGCCCATGCAGAAGTGTGGGCCGGTACCGAACTGCAGCATGTCCACCGGCCGGATCGGCTCGGTGCGTTGAAGCCACCGCGCCAGCCGAAACTGATCAGGCGCCTCGTGCAGCAGCGCCGAGGTCGAGAAATGCAGCAGCGGGATGCACAGATCGGTGCCCGTAGGAATGCGCTGTTGGCCGAGTCGCAATTCACGCAGTGCGCGACGCACTAGGAGCGGCGTCGCCGGATGCACGCGCAGCGTCTCGCGGAACAGCGCCTCGGCGACCGGACACTGCGCCAGGTCCGCGTGCCGAGTCGGCACCGCGCCTACGCGTTGCGCCTCCTCGACCAGGGCGTCCCACAGCCCAGGCTGCCGCGCTAGCTCGATCACCATCCAGGCCATCGTCGAGGCGGTGGTGTCGTGACCACCAAGCAGCAGCAAGCGAATATTGGCGACCAGGACGTCATCGGAAAGCGCATCGTCGCTGCGATCGAAGGCGCTCACCATGTCGTTGATCAACCCGGTGCGCGAGGCATGTTCGCGCGCGGCGCGGACGAACTCGCGCAACCGCGCATCGATCCAGTCGCGGGCGGCGCGGCCCCGCCGCAAGGGCAGTCCGGGCAGGTCGACCGGGGGCGCGACGATCAACTGCAGCAGTTGCCGGTACTTGCGATGCCATCCCGGCAGGTCCTGCGCGGGGATTCCCATGAGACTGAAGATGAGCTTGAGCATTAGATCGCCGGTTTCGCGCAGGATGGTGACGTCGCCCCGTTCCCGCCACCTCTGCACGCGCGCCCGGATGACGGGCGCGAACAGCTCGCCGATGCCGGCCAGGGTCAGCCCCTTGGGCAGAAGCGCCGCCTGGATCGCATCGCGCGCCTGCCGGTGCGCGATGCCGTCCTGGGCGACCAACGTTCCGCCAAACAATTCGGGCGCGATGTCTTCGATCAGCGCCGAGGACACGTCCTTGTGCCGGAGCAGTGCGAGAGCATCCGGATCCAGACTGGTCATCAGGTGTCCGGCAGGGCCGAAATCTAGCCAGAAGTGGCTGCCCAGCGTCCGTTCCGCACGCCGCAGCAGGCGCGGCAGGTCGCAGACGACGGCGGGAAGATGCCCGACCAAGGGAAAAGCGCCGGGCACGACCGGGATGTCGTGCCGCAGCCGATGCCGACGGTTCAGCGGGTTGAGCAGCATGTCCATCAGCAGCGCGGCGCCGCGTCCGCTTCTGCGGTCTCGCCGGCAGGCCGCGCGGCGCGGCTGTTGCCACCGTCGGCGTATGTCGGCACATGCGCCAGCATGCCGCCGTCGATGCACACGACCTGGCCAGTGATGAACGCAGCATCGTCGGAGAGCAGGAACGCCACCAGCGCGGCCACGTCCTCGGGGCGGCCGACGCGCGGCAGGAGCTGGTGACGGCGCAGATGGGTTTGCATGCACGCGTCCAGCTTGGCGAGGAGTCGCTCGGTCATGATGAGACCCGGCGCAACCGCATTGCAGCGGATCTGCGCATGACCGTACTGGGTGGCAAGTGAGGACGACAGCATGTTCATCGCCGCCTTCGACGCGGCGTAGGATGTCAGTGCGGTGTCACCACTGAGCCCCTGGCACGACGACATGTTGACGATCGCGCCACCGCCGCGGGCGATCATCCGGGGGATGGCCTGCCGGCAGCAGAGCAGCGTGCCACGCAGATTGGTCGCCATGGTCTGATCCCAGACCGCTAGCTCCAGCTCGAGGATCGCGCGGTCGCGCGGGGTCAGATGCATCGCGCTCGCGTTGTTCACCAGCAGGTCGACCCCGCCGAAGTGCCGCTCCGCCGTCTCGAACAGCGCTGCCACCGCCTGCGCATCGGCGATGTCGATCGCCAGGGCGAGCGCGTGGCCCGCTTCGGCCGCGATCTGCGCGGTGCAGGCGATAGCCGCCGAGCCATCAATGTCGGCCACCACCACTCTGCCGCCCTCGCGCGCGATGGCGAGGGCGCATGCCTTGCCGATGCCGGCGCCGGCGCCGGTCACCACGGCCACTTTGCCTTCAAACCGTCCCATCGTGTCATCCTAGATTGTGCTGGTCTTTCGCGGCATGCCGCTCGGCCTCCGCTGGAGAAGGCGCAGGGTCGGCGCTGGCGCGCTCGCCATCGCCAGCGTCGCTTTCGATGACCCGAATGGCGGCGACCGGGCACTGGCTGGCCGCGA
>NZ_AJQE01000383.1 GCF_000261685.1 Bradyrhizobium genomosp. I (2014)
GCGCATGCGGGACCGTCGCCACGCACACTTCGGCCACGCCGTCCGGTTCGCGCTGGCGAAAGGTGCCCGGCAGCGTCAGCACGCACTGCCCGCTGGTTCCGCACAGATCCTGGTCGACCATGACGCGCATCTCAGCTCCCCTGCGCATGCAGCCGCACCGGCAGCGTGCGGAACGTCCGAAGGAATGCCGAGGGCTCCCGGGTCGGCTGCCCGGCAAATGCCAGCGTGGGGAAGCGGGCCTGGATCCGCGGCAGGCTCTCGGCCAACTGCACCCGGGCCAGTTGCGCACCGAGGCAGAAGTGAATGCCGTGGCCGAAGCTCAGCATGATCTTCCCGTCGGTCGACATGCCTGGACTGGTGCCGTAGAACCGCGCGGGATCGAAGCGATCGGGATCGGCGAAGGCGTCCGGGTCGCGATTGCCGGACGCGATCAGCACGCGCACGTCCGCGTTCTTCGGAATCACCACGCCGCCCAGTTCGATGTCGCGCTGGGCGATACGCGGGATGGAGCTGAACATGGCGGGCGCGTCGCAGCGCAGGACTTCTTCGACGAATGCCCTCACCCGCGCGGCGTCTGCCTGCAGCCAGTGCCGCTGTTCGGGATACGCCAGCATCGCCAGGACGGCATGGTCGATGCTCGCAGCAGTGGTGACGAAGCCGCCCAGCAGCATGCCCCACAGCATGCTGATCAACTCCGCATCCGACAGTGTGTCGGCATCGTCGTCATGTGCGCCGACCAGCATCGACACGATGTCGCGGCGGGGATCGGTGCGCTTGCGCTGTATGAGGTCGCCGAAGTAGGCCTGCACCCTGGCGCTGGCCGCGTCCGCCGCGGCGAGCTGGGAATCGCTGGCGTGCGGGCCCAGGCCTTCCAGAATGGTGCCGATGCCGGCAGCGAGCTCGAACATGTCGTCTTGGGGCATGCCGAACAGTTCGGCGAAAACCAGCATGGGCAAGGCCAGCGCGAATTCCCGATGCAGGTCTACCGCCTCCCCGCGCTCCAGCGCGGGCGTTATGCCGTCCAGGCGCGCTGCGACGATGCGCGCGATGCTCGGCCGCAGGTTGTCGATCTGGCCCATGGTGAAATCGCGCGAGATCAGCCGGCGCAGACGCGTATGCGTCGGTGGGTCCTTCATCGCTAGCGTGGACGCCAACAGATTGAGCGACGGGCTGGTCGCCGCACGCGAGAAATAGCGCGCCAGTTCGCCGGGCGCCGGACCCCGAAACGCATCGCCCGTGGCCTTGAACGCCCAGTAGATGTCGGCGTGGCGGCTCAACAAAAAGAGGCCCGACGCCGCGCGATGCACCGGATCGTGCTCGCGCAACCATCGCATGAACGGATACGGGTCGTGGATGCACGCTGGCGACGCCAGTTCGGCGAAGGCGTCCCGGCATGCTGCCGTGGTTTCTTGCACGTCCATCCTGGTTACCTGTTGGCGGGCTGATCTGACCGGCGCGCGACAGGCGCGCGGCAGATTCCGGAGAAGATCGAGATCGCCCGTGGCGTCCGCGACATCACCAGAGCACCGGGAACTGCTCGAACCCGCCCGTGATGATCTCCTTGCGCAACTTCAGTTGTTCCGGCGCCACGGCCAGGCGCAGCGCGGGAAGGCGCTGGAAGATCGAACCGAACACCACCTTGAGCTCCAGCCTGGCCAGCGCCACGCCGATGCACGCGTGCGGCCCGTAGGAAAAAGCCAGGTGCGGCTTTTCCTGGCGTTCGATATCGAAGATTTCCGGGTCGTCGAAATGGTGCGGATCGAACGACGTTGCCGGGAGGCCGACCAGCACCTTGCTCTCCGCGGGAATATGCTCGCCCGCGATGGTCACGTCGGTCCTCGGATAGCGCATGATGCCATCCCAGCCCGCGCCCGGCGGGTACATGCGCAGGATTTCCTCTACCGCCTTGTCGACCAGGGACGGATCGCCGACCAGGCGTTCGCGCTGTTGCGGATGGCGGAACATGGCTAGCAGGCCGAATTCGATCTGCGCGACGGTGCTCTCGTGCCCCGCCACCAGCATGCCCGCCGCCAGGCCAACCGCCTCTTCCTCGCTCGCCTTGCCCTGGTCGACCGCAGCGAGCAGATCCGTCAGCAGGTTGTCGTCCGGATCCTGGCGCTTGTCGCGCATCTTGCCGCGAATGTAGGCGCGCAGTTCTTCCCAGGCCAGGCGGGACGCGCTGCGCGGGCCGCTTTCATGCTGGTGCGTCATCACCTCATCGGACAGCCCGGCGAAAAAGGCGTGATCCTCGTAGAGCACGCCCATCAGCGCGCTGATGACCATGGCCGGAAGCGGAAAGGAGAGGTGGCGCCGCAGGTCGGCGGGCTGGGGCTGGGCCGCCAGCGTCTCGAACAAGTGCGCGGCGATCGCTTCGACCTGCTGCACGAGCAGCTTCACCCTGCGGTCACTGAAGGCCGGCGCCACGATCGCGCGTAGCCGGGCATGCTCGCGCCCCTCGTGCGAGACCAGCCACCCCGGCGAACCGAGAATCACCGAATCCGGGGTGAATGCCGCCGGCGGCATTCCCGCGGGCCGGAACGCCGCGTCGGACAGCACCGCCTTGGCCTCGTCATAGCCTGTCACCCACCAGCCTTCGTGCCCGGAGGGGAAGCGCACGCGGTGGATCGGACCGTTGGCGCGTAGCGCCAACATCTCGGGCGAGGGCTCGATGTGATCGACGCGCCACATCGGCAGCGTCGGCAAGGGTTGTTGTTCGGACATGGTGGCACTTCACTCTCTAAGCGATGGAAGGGCGGAAGGTGACCGGCAGGCGCTGCGGGCAGCGAATGACGTAAGACGGCATGTAGACGACGTCCTCCGCGGCGATGGTCAGCGCCAGATGCTCCAGCCGCACGAACAGCGCGGGGAAGGCGCAGCCCAATTCCAGACGCGCCAGCGCCGCGCCCAGGCAGAAATGCGGCCCCTGGCCGAACGACAGGTGCGGGTTGTGCCGCCGGGTGACATCGAACCTGTCGGCATCGCCATAGATCGACCGTACGGATTGGTGAAGGAGGTTCGACCGTGCCCCCGATGTGTCCGCCATTATAGCCTCCGGACCGGTCCCACACCGTGAACAGAGCAAATCGCGTGCCGAAGTGAATTCGCAGGCTCAGCAGGCACTACATAGCTGCGCGTAGTGTCAGGTTTCTGGCATTCAGTCTCAATGCCGACAACGGGCGCAGTAAGTGCCCGACAAAGGCCTGCTCTCGCGCTGAATGTGCGGGGCAGCCCTTGCGCGAAATTTCAAGCGGATTGGCTGCAGCAGGTGTGGTTCGCCGGAAACCACTCCGATGACGCCGGCGTCATCGAACGCGATCGCGTCAGCCTGTCCGGAGGGCAAGACCTCGCCGCCTTCGTGGCTCTGGCTACCGAAGATGCGGAAGCTCGGGGACGGGGCGCGGTCGCAGCGTCACGATGCCGGGAGTGGACTGAGCGCGAGCTAGATAAGGCGATTCAAGCTATGCTTGAGGGGGTGCCGGCAGCGAAGTTGAAGGACAAGATAGGCACTCTGGAAGCACGCAAGCATGAGCATCTGCTCGATGCCGTGCAGCAGCGCCTTGATGCAAACCCAGAGGCGATGCGCCAGCTCGCGAGACAGTCGAGCATCCGTTCGGCACGTGAAGGCTCGCATGGGAGCGACGCACTTCCTGAACAAACGCTTCCAAAAGTAGCTACGGAGATGCCTCTCGGTTCTGGCCTTTAGCGTAGGGCGCATTAGATTAGCGACCAGCGCCGGGGTGCATTCTGTGGCGCCGCCCGCAGCGGCGCAATCGCTGGAGTCGCGCCCCTCAGGTCCTGCAGGGGCACCCTGGCAATGTGGAAAACTCCGACGCTTTCACCGTTCGAAGATAAGGTGCCTTGTCAATCAAGACTTTGGCTTTTCAGGATGAAGCTGCTTGTAAGAGTCACAGCTGGACCAATATCAATGCGTCGGCTTAGCGTGCTTCAAACGAAAGCTGATGTCGTGGAAATTCATATTCTGCGCACAGTCGGTCTGGATCAAGCGCGTGATTCGATAGCGGACGGCATGGATTGTCGCCGCAGCAATTGTTTCTTGGCGACGTCAGTTGAGCAAACCGCAGGCGGCCATTGTGAAACAGAATTGCAATTTGTGCCGGCCGTCATGGATAGCGGGGTGCCGACACCCCCGCTTTCGATGTCGGCACACTCGCAAGCCGGCACGCAGCCGGCTATCCGCTGCAGATTTGCCCCCGCCGCGACCGAACGCAAGCGCCGGCCGACGCATCCGCGCCTTCACAGAAGGCGTCAATCACCGCGGCCTGAAGGCCCAACTCACTGCATCCTTTGCGTCGTGATTGTCGACAAATGCTGCCCGTTGGGATTCCTGTAACGATTGGCGAGGCTTTGTAACAATGAAGCCATCTGGTCAGGATCTGATCGAACAGTAAATTCTCCATAGTTAGGGTCGAAAAGCGTGGTCGTTCCATTCGAGGCCGACGTCGCCACTGTGTGGGCGCCGCCTTCAGCGAAATACAAGCTGAGTAAATGGTTCGATCCGTCTTCGTTGATTTCGTTCACCATGGACTTGACGTTCGAAGACTTGCCGAATGCGAATCTCTTCTCTTCTCCAGCCGGTTCCAAGCCTGCTTCCTCCAAAATGGTATTTTGTGCCTGAAGGTCGGCCTGAGAAGATCCTGCTCCCCTGCTTCGCAACTGATCCTTAAGACGTTGATATTGCTGCTGCCGTTCAGCCGCTGAGGCGTGCGTTTGCGATCCGGGTGCGAGCGCACTCATTCGGGTTGATGGGCTGTTGCTAAGATTGCGGAACCACTCCGCAGTCAGCCCGACGCAGATGCCGTCCACATTCGCATCACGCAGGTCGGCCGTTCTGTATTCGAACAAGGAGGTGGCCGGACTCTCTGGAGAGGATGTACTGGGTTCGGAGGCGCTAGAGGTTTGAACGTTTGCATCCAAGGTATCTGGCTTGCTGCAGCAGGCCCCCATCTTGTCAGGCAACTCCCCCGATCGTGAGCTCCACTGGGGCGCGAGATCTGCAAGTGTTTCTGTAAAGCTGCCGCTATCCACCGACTGGCTCGGTTCGTCAGTTTGGCTAGTGCGTGTAGATGAGCCACCGATTCGATCATACATGACGATTCACCTCTCTGTGCTACGCTAGTCTCTTCGCATCAATTCGGGCTGCTCAGGCCCTGCGGCGAGGATACCCGGACAAGCTGATGGCGAGCTGACGGACAGCAGTTGTACAGCTAAGAAAGCGTTCCTTTGTCGGACTTCTGACAACGTCGGATACGCCTCGGCGTAGTGCTGTGTCAGATCCTCAGATTCCGGAACGCCACCGACAGGCTATCGCTGCGATGCTCGCGCGGCATCGAGCGCCCACGAACCCGAAATCGAGAGCAATGACAGGATGCTCGCGGATTGTCTCGAGCGGTTCGGTGTTGCTGCGTAAGCGGTGTGTCTCCCACACCTTGTTTGGCGTGAGCTGATCGGCAACATGCGAGCCGTCATATACAGTAAGGTTCGCATATATGGTTGACCATATAGTTGACGCTTCAGAGCCACGGGGCCGGGTGGATATCCAGGTCGGAGCGGGGCGTCGGCGGCGGTGGAGCGCCGTGGTCAAGGGGCGGATCGTGGCGGAGTCATATGCGCCGGGCACAGTTGTGTCCGAGGTGGCGCGCCGGCACGACCTCTCACCGCAACACCTGTTTGCTTGGCGCAAGGCCGCGCGTGCCGGTCTGCTGAGCTTGCCGGCGGAGGATGCACCGCTCTTCGTTCCGGTGGTGTCGGAGCTTCGCCCCGCTGGGATGTGCGTGGAAGCGGCAACGCGGAACGGGATAACGATCAGCATCGAGATTGGCGATGCGGTAGTTCGCGCAGCGGCGGGGGTCGATCCGGCCTGGCTGCGCGATGTGCTGCGGGCCGTGAGGGCGACGACATGATCGCGGCTTCGGCGGGCGTGAAGATCATTGTCGCGACGCGGCCGGTCGACTTTCGTAATTATGCGGAGCCCACGATTATGCGGAGTGTGCGGCCGTTCAATCCGAGACCCGCTTCGTTATCAACAGTTTAGTTCCTGCTGCCCTCTTTCTCACTCAGCATAATCTGAGGCCTTTCTTCCTGCCTTGATGGCAACGAAAGGGAGACAAGGAATGGCCAAGTCGAGTGAGGATCACTGCCACGGGCTGCGCTGCATGGACGCAGGCGATCTCGACCCGCTGGTGACGGAGTTCACACGACACCTGACGGTGTTGGGGCATAAGAGCTTGACGGTGAGCGGCTATGACGCTGCAGCCCGTCACCTCGCGCAATGGCTGACGCTGGCCAAGATCGCAGTCGCTGATATCGATGATGGCGTCGCCGATCGGTTCGCTCGGCATCGCTGTCGATGCCCCGGCATCCGTCGCGAGAGGAGCGTGTCCGCGAAGTACGTGAGGCGGGTACGCCGGTTCATCGAGTTTCTCGGCGAGCGCGGAATCGTCCAGCGCAAGCCGAAGCCCGCATTACCGACGCCCCACCGCCGGGTGGTCGAGTTCCAGGACTGCGTCACAGAGCTGACAATAGATCGGCACGGTCGCATGGTCATGCGGCTGCTCCCGGCGCTTGGCATCAGGCCGCGAAGTTGGAATGCTCAGCTCATTCGCGACGTGATCATTGCAGAGACGAAGCGGGTCTCGCTGGCCTATGTGAAGACGATGACGATGGCGCTGAGAGGATATTTGCGGTTCCTCAGCGCACGGGGGTTGTGCCGAGCTGGACTCGATCAGGCTGTGCCAATCATTCCGCAGTGGCGACTGTCGTCGCTGCCGCGATACATCCGCTCGTCGGATGTCGAGACGTTGATTGCAACGTGCGATCAGACCACGGCGACTGGCGTGCGTGATCGGGCGATCCTGCTGCTGTTGGCACGACTGGGCTTGCGGGCCGGCGACATTCTCTCTCTTCGTCTCACCGATGTTGATTGGCAACAGGCGACACTGTCGGTTCGTGGCAAGGGGCGGCGGGAGACGAGATTACCATTGCCGCAAGACGCCGGGGATGCCTTGCTCGCTTATCTGGATCAGGCCCGGCCGCACGTCGCCGATGTTCGAATCTTCTTCATGTCGAATGCACCAATCCGGCCGCTGACAGGTTCGAGCGCAGTCTCTGATGTTGTGCGTAGTGCAATACGAAAGGCCGGTATCCCCGTTCCGTCGAATGGGGCCAACCTGCTTCGGCATTCGGCCGCGACGGCCATGCTCCGGGGCGGCGCGACGCTCGACACGGTTGGCGCCGTACTGCGCCACCGCTCACCGGACATGACCGCACACTACGCCAAAGTCGACGTGACGATGCTGCTGCAGATCGCGCAGCCCTGGCCGGGAGATGCGTGATGCTGAGTCGATATCTTGCCAAATATGTGGACCAGCAGCAGTCGCTGGGGTTCAAGTTCCGTGTCCAGCAAATCCTGCTGAGGGGCTACGTCAGCTTCGCCGAGGAGTGCGGCGACCGGCACATCAGAAGTGCCCGGGTCCTGGCATGGGCCGCACGTGCGCCGTCACCGGAGCAGCGCCGCAACCGGTTGCTTACCGTGCGGCGGTTCGCGCTGGCGATGCACGCCGAGAATCCGCGCCATCAGGTTCCGGCGGCGGATGCACTCGGCCACGCTGTCGTCAAGAGGCGACCGCCGTATATCTATAGTGCGGACGAGATCGCACGATTGCTTCGTGCTGCGGCGGCACTCCGGCCAGCGGGCTCGATCAGACCGACCATGTATGCAACGCTCTTCGGCCTGCTCACCGCTACTGGCATGCGGATCGCAGAAGCATTGGCGCTGCAGATCGACGATGTAACTGCCGATGGGCTCGTCGTCCGACAGACCAAGTTCCAGAAGAGCCGGCTGTTGCCACTTCACGCAACAGCTCGGCTGGCGCTCGACAGATATCTGGTCACCCGGCGGTCGCTAGACTACTTCTTCCTGCCCCCCGCTTTGGTCCCAGCGATTTCTCGATAGAGCCAAAGCAAGCCATGGGGCACGACACGGCGGCAATAGGCTTCCGCCGGCTTCCCTCCGCTTCGACGCCTATCAAGGCGGAGAGGGCGTCGCGCATCTTGACGATTGAGATGTCGGGCCGGCCTTGCGCAATAGGCGGCATGCGCGGTATCGGCGAGCAACCCGATCGGCATGGCTCGCGCCGATGGTAACTTGTCAAGCTTTGCCGCCTCGACCTGAGCACGTTCGAACCACTGCTTCGCCGACGCCCAGTCGCCGAGCGTCGCAGCGTTTATGCCTGCCTCGCGGGCGATATGGCTTCGGTTGCGTCTTGTCCGCCGGCTTCCGCAGCGGCAGTCAGCAGCGGGAGCGCCGCTACATGATCGCGTCTGCGCCAGTGGATCTTGGCACGCGCGCGCGAAAGCGAATGTCGAAGCCGAATTTGTCTTCAGCTTGCATCAGACAGGCAAGTGCTTGCTCGGCGTCGTCGCCATTCTCGTTGATGCAAATCGCCTGCGCAATTGCACAGCGTGTCGCGAGCATAGGCGGCGCTGGATCGGTATATAGATACGTTCGTCTGGGGCGGGCTGAAACGTACCACATAGGAGGCTACGCCTATGGCCTCTACGGCACACCCGATTGGAAGCAGAACAGGGAAAGCAGCGATCCCAGCCCAAAGGGCCGCCTGCATATCTGGCGGGCTTATGACTATCCGCACATCTTCGCGATGTATTTGGCCATGCCCGCATACATTTCTTCGCAGCTTCGGGCGAGTGACGGGCAGGTCGGTTAGGGGCGCACCAAGGCGACCTTGCCGGCCGGCAACAAAGCAGGACAGCGACTTGTTGTGTCCTCGCGAGCTCGCCCCCTTCAGAAGTGTCGTCGCTAGGAGCTGGACGTGCGACGCCGTCCCAGATCGGAAAACTCTGCTGAAACACACCACGCGCGTCTAGAGGTTAGCATGCAAGTGACTTAAGCGCTCCAGCCCCTGCTCAATGAGAGATATTGGAAGATAGCTGAAACACAGGCGCATGTGACGGCCACTTCCTGGGCCATAGTTGCGACCATTTACAAGGTGCACGCCGTGCAAGCGGCTTGCAGCTTCAATAAACCTCTCCGGATCCGTACCCGGGGTAAGCCGCACCCAGAACGAGAAGCCCCCGCTTGGCACGCTATATCCCAGGTCGCAAATCCGGCTACGCTGCAATAAGCTATGTACGCTGTCTCGCTTCGCTCGGTAGTGCTCGCGCAAGCGTGTTATGTGCGAGTCAAGAGCGCTCGATTGCAACAACCCCAAAACGATGTTACTTAGGACCGGACTTACGCCGCCGTCGCGTTTGAGGTGCGCAAGCCTGTTGATGATGTCCGACTCCGCAAGCACCCAACCTAACCGTAGCCCCGGTCCGGCAACTTTTGAGATGCTATGGACATTGATCACGTTATTGCCTGGCGCCACCCAATGCGCTGGACCGTTGTAGGGTAACTCAGCATAGACAAGGTCCTGCACCAAGAGAGCGCCACTGCGGGCTAGCAGTGCCGCCAATTTGGCCACATAGTCGCGCGACATCTGGCGACCGGTTGGATTATGAAATGCTGGCATCGTGTAGAAAAGCTTCACCCGGGCATTGGTCTGCAGTATTGCCTCGACTTCGTTTAGATCGACTCCCTCTGCGGCTAGACCTAGCTGGACCACGGTTGCACCCGCGATCGAAAACGTACGCAGTGCACCCAAGTAGGAGGGGTCCTCCATCAGGACCACGTCACCGGGGTCAATCCAGCCATCGGCAAGCAGTTGTAAGGCCTGTGAAGCTCCACCCGTAAGCATAACTTGGTCATGCCGCACACCGTACCTCAGTGCGAGCTTTGTACGGAGTTCGGGCAAACCCGCCGCATCCGTATACTGCGGCAGATCGGCGAGAGCCACACCTGTACCTCCGTCAAACGCGACTGGCCACGGCAGTTCTGCAAACATGACCGGGTCAGCCAGGGCGTAGCCGAAATTGATACCATGCTTCGCACTTGAGGAGTTGAACGGCGCGAAACCTTGAGCGATAGCGCTGCGTTTTGAGATGCGGGAATTCATGGCTTCGTCATTCGGATCGTCATGATTGCGAAATCTGTTCTTTGCCAAAGCGCTTATTGTACTCCGCGGCAAAGTTCGCAGGTATCGGCGTGCTGAAACAGGGAAAGTCGACCGACGTCTTTGGCTGGGCTGCTACGGCCGAAGTCTCGAGGGACGGCCGCCACGCACCGCCAAAGTAATGCTGGCCGTAGCCCATCGCTAGCTCAGGTACTACGGGATAGAGGAGGCTCAGGAACAGCGAGATCTGCGCAGCATTCCATGTCCAATCGTCTGCATGTGCAAAGCCAGCTAGCTCGAAGCACCTGTCGATGATATCAAGCGCATCCCAGAAACGCAGTGCGGTGACCGCATCGGCGTAATCTTCAGCGAAGCGGCGGAAATTCGGGGAGAGTTCGGTGCTCTCTACTGTACGTGCGCTTTCTGCACACCGCCGTAACGCATCTTCCCAGACCCGAATGCGTGACGCTGCCGAGACGAGTCCGTCGAGACTAAAATCGTTTGCGTCGGTTCCAAAGGGCTTGGCCACTCGCGCCAGCGCATAACGGAGTACGTTTGGTCCCACGTCACCCGCCACTTCATCGCCCCAAAGAGCATGATCACGACTGGTGGAAAACTTTTCGCCTTTCAGCTTGTAGAAATCCTGGACTGAGTGATTTTTGGGAATTGGGTAGCCGCGCGCGAGCAGAGCGCCGGCCACACCTAGCGTGTAATAGAAACGATTATCCTGCCCCATGAAGAAAAGAATCTCGGTGTTCTGGTCGTGCAACGCCGCGTTTGCGTCCAGACCGGCGCGGGCGCATTGCTCGCGAATTCCGGTGTCGAAGCACCAGAGGCCCTCAAACCATGTAAGCAGCGTTTGGCCGATCAGAGAGTCAGGCTGTTTTACTTCCACGCCGTGCCTGAAATGGCGGGTCATCGGCAAGCCGCGCACCTCCCGGTGTAGCCAAGCGCGCGCCTTGGCCCGTATCGGCTCGGGCCATACGCTTTCTCCAATGGCTTCGTGCAGTGAGTGAGCGAGACGTGGCATGTCGAACACGGCCTGCGTGATGGGTCTTAGCACAAGATTGCAGCCGCAGGTGACGTGCCGGGCGTCACGGATTGTGTCGTGCTGAAGAGCCAGCCCGCAGTTCTCACACAGGTTGCTGTCGCAAGGCGATGAGCAAGCCGGGCAACGGCCAGTTGCGAGCGAGTCCGCAGCGAACTCATCGCAATGTTCGCAATACAGTTGGACGCCCTGCCGTACGTCGACGTAGCCGGCCGCCTGCAGCTCGCGGAATATCGCTAGAGCATTTCCCTTGTGAATCGCGCTGGACGTGCGCACGAACACATCGGGCGTAATTTGCACCGCGCGCAAACACTCTAAGATCTTGTGAACGTATCCTTCTGCGACCTCGCTAAAGGATCGGCCGAGCTTTCGTGCCGTTTCGAGCGTATATGTGCCGTGCTCGTCTGAGCCCGTGATGTAGTAGGCCCGATGGCCGGCCATGCGTTGAAAGCGGACGAAAATATCAGCGGGCAAATACACGCCGCCGATGTGACCCAGATGTAGCTTGCCGTTAGGGCAAGGCGGCGCGGGACAGATAAAATAAGTGCGCACGTCAATCCCACCAGATCGAGATAAACTTGAGAGCGCTATCTTGGCTGATATTGCGGATAGTATGCCTCTGATGTGGCGCCATGTAACACAAGCTCGTTTCGCTAACATTACGGACCTGACCGTCGACTTCGAATTCTCCACGACCAGAGATCAGCAGCCACAGTTCGTGCTCCTGATGATCGTGCGGGTCGACCGCATCGCCTGGAGCGAGCTCCGCGACTGATGCGCCAAATGCTGGGCTGAGACCCTCCGGGAGATGCTCCAAGAGGCGCCAGACCAGAGCGCCGTATTCGGTTCGCATCAGAGAATGATCGGGCCGCGTCGTGTACATGTTGGTCTTCCTCAGACGTGGCTATCAGTTGCGATAGAATATGCCATTGGGACGCTTTAGGTTCTCAAGATCTGCCACAGCTTCTTCTGGTGGGTTGTACGCACGCTTCATGCGGTTGTATTCGGTGCGTGTTGGCCCCTCAGTGGATGCGCGCTGGAACACCAGGTGAATCGCACGACGCGACCGATCGCTCTTGTTTGGCAAGGAGTAATGGGGCGCATAATCGTCAAAAATGAAAACATCCCCAGCTTTCAATCGCACCGGCTCCCATGCGAAGGCCTCGGCGATCTCCGGGTGAATCACGCCACCCGCATCCATCGGAAACATTCCTTCCTTATGGCGAGCTGGCGTGAAGAAGAGCCCACCGTTGCCCGGGCCGGAGTCGTCCACGGCGATGGATGCAATTGCGTGCACCATGCGTTCGGGTATCTTGTGCGGGACATGATAGATGTCCTGATGAGGGCGGTACCCGCCGCTGTCCGGATACTTGAAGATCAGAAGTTCCTTCAACATCCGTGTCTTCTCATTCAAGAGTGTCTCGACCGCTATACGAATGCGGCCATCGGCCAGGAGCGCGTCCCGTAGAGGGGCATGGTAGTCTAAGAAGTTCTCGGCCTTGGAAATAATTTTTCTGCTGTCACTCGTCTTCTCGAACCACAACATCCACTTGTCGGAGCTTACATCCCAACGTGCAACTTCCTCAACGTAACGAGAAATCTTGTCGCGCTTGGCTGGATCGAAGAACTTCTCCAATCGAAGGTATCCATCCTTATTCCATTTCGATTGTTGCGCCTCGGTCAGCATGTGTGAGCTCCTTCCTAAAATGAGACGGATCAGATGTGCTTTGGCCGAGGCGGGTTGCTAGCACCGCATTAAGAGCGGTCGCGCTCAATAGGCTAAGCAACATCACGTCAGGGCCGAATCCACGGACCAACTGCCCTCCGACCATAGGAAAGCCGAAGAGCCCGAGAAAGTATGCGAGGGTAAATATCTGCGATGTAGTGGGCACGGAGACGCCGTGCTCACCGGCGAGATTGACGGCTATCGTATTCAAGGTTGAATAACTTAACCCATAGCCGGCGGCAAAGAGGACAGAGGCCGCAATATAGAGTGATGTGCTGCCACCGTTGAAAAGGAACAGCACCAGAGACGCAGCGGTCAGTAGGATGAGCGTGAGTGCCAGTCGGCGTAACGGCAGGCTGCCCATGAGGTGAGCGACAGAGAAGCGTAGTATCACGCTCGTAGCAGTGAAAAAGAGAAAGAACAGATCGGAATTCAGGTGACGTGAGGCGGAATACGCGCTCTGATATGTGGACAGCCCCGCGAACACGCAGCCTGAAATCGCAATCATGGCGATGGGGAGTGCTGTGCACTTCTGAAGGAGTGTCGTAGTCGCGGCCAGAGTAATTGCGATATCTGGCATAGCCAGTGCCGATAGCCTCGACGTCGCGCGTCTTGTAAGGTCTACGCAGGCGGCGGCGATCACGCACGCAATCGCAAGCACCGCATAAATCGTGGCCAGCGAACCAGTGTATTTTGCGAGCAAGTGACCAAGTGGAGCTGCCAGGCCGAGCCCAGCCATTTGTGATCCGGATAAGACCGTCAAATACTGAATACGTGCTGAGGGCCGTAGATGGCGGATGATCTGCAGCGGTGCCAAAATGAAGAACACTGACCAGGCAGCGCCCACCAGCAAGCCTCCACCGTACGCAGCTCGCGTATCGAGGGCAGCGCCGGCAAAGGCAAGCATGGCTAACGCCATAAACAAGGATGCGACAGTCAACGTGGGCAATAGGCCTATCCGCTTTGCCAGCCACCCTGCCAAGCAACAGGAAACGAGAGTGGTAGCCATGCCGCTGGAAATGATAAGACCAGCGGCTTGACCATCCGTTTCGAGCGCATGCATGTAGTCCGGCAATAGAAAGCTAGTGCCGTAAGCTGCTGCAATGACAATGGAGGCAATCAAAAATGGTACAAAGGCGCGGTAGTCGAGCGTGCCTGAAAGCTGATCGGCGGGGTTGGCCGTTCCATCCGCAATCCGGCCCCGCAGCGGTGAGGTCGAGCCGCCGTTCATGTGCCACCCGATACCTGTCGGGTCGATCGCATCGCCACCACACCGGCGTCTCGTTCAGACGCGTCCGAAGTTGCGTAAACCTGAATCATCTGCCTACCGGATGTATTCAAATAAAACGGTCGGCCGAGGAGGCTATTGATAATTTGGCTGTTACGGTACGCGACCAAAGATAGATTGGCGCTCTGCAATCCGTGCTGCACGCGGCTTTGATTTTGTAGATATATTGGTCCTGGCACGGGCCGACCGAAGCGGACTGCATAGTCCGGGCCAAGTACTGGCAGGCCATCTTCCATACATGCTCCCTCGAGCAGGGCCTCCAAGAAGGGCGGCGTACGCGGCTGGAAACCAGTAGCAAGCACTATACGATCGACTAGAATGCAGCTATTTCGCTGCGTTGCGATCTCATTTAGATCTACTCGCCAACCCATTTTGTGGGAGGTGATGCCTTTCACGACTACGCTGGGCAACACACGAAAACGGTCGGTCAGCGTGCCATCCACGCTGCGTTCGTACAGCATTTCATATAAGCGGTTGCACAAGTCGACGGAAATGCCATCGCTCGTAAGCATCTCGCCCTCGACTATATCGCGGCGTTGCTGAAGCGGTAGAGCGTGAAAGCGACGGCTATACGCGGGCGTATAAGCTTCATTCACGAAGCTGTTGTCGTCGATGGCAAAAAAGTTCGAACGCGACGTTGACCACGTGATCTGGGTGGATACAGAACGAGTAAGAATGTCCTCGGTAATCTCAGCGCCACTCTGACCGCCTCCCACAACGAGCACATGCTCGGCTGCTTGCGGTAGCGGCCGCTCGAGATAGTCAGCTGCATGGTAGAGAGTGCCACATAGCAAAGATCTGGCACAGGCGGGGATTTTGGGCTCTACGCCAACACCAACAACAACAGCGCGCGCTAAGTATGTGGTTGTATTCGTGCTGATGCGGTAGCCGTCCCTAAAGGGAATAACATCATTGACGACCTCGGAAAAGCGCAGCGTCTTGAGTCGCCCTGCGACCCACCGGTAGTACTCAATAAACTCCTGCCGCGATGTTGAAGCATTGCGCTTGTTGACAAAGCTGTAGAGCCGACCATGCAGCGCCAAATAGTTGAGGAATGAATATGGACTAGTAGGATCGACCAGGGTCACGCAATCCTTAAGCGGCGACACCTGTAGGCGGCTGTTCGGCAGCGCAAGGCCCGGATGCCAGACAAGTGCGTCTCGCTTCTCCAGGAAAAGTGCGCGGAGCGGAGTAGGTTCAATAAGCGCTGCAAGACTAAGGTTAAATGGGCCGATCCCAATTCCGATGACATCCAGCATTTCCACAGAAGCCTCCTTGAACTCGTGTAAGTTCTTGTCGTTGGCGCTCGCGTAAATTCTGTCCGGGTCTGGGTACGTCGATTGATTACTGAAGCACGTTTGTGTGACTTGGGATGGGGCAGCGGCTTGGCCTGTAGCCGCGGCAGTGGTCCGTCTGCTCAATAGCAACCGCCGTGCCACCCACAAAATCTCGACTGCGCCTTGTTGGACGAGAAGAACATGCCCACCTACGGCATTTCGTGCGGAATCGCCCCGGCAGCTCTTGTCGGATTTACGACATTGCGGCGGCAATCGGACATACACATGCGGAATTCGGAGCGCGCGGATCCATGGCTGAAAACCAACACCGTGAGTGCTCGTCTACGCCGACGTCGTCTTGATGAACCTTCAGTATGCACCTGCGTTGCTCCAAAAAGGCGAGACGCCGGCGGCCGCCCCGCAAGAGATGCTTCGCATTTTTGAGACCATTACCTCCGAGCATGATGTCGGGTTGTTCCGCCGTTTCGAAATTATGCGCTACCGGCATGTCAAGCGCGGTATCCCGATTCGGACGTGACAGTTGTCGAGGATCGAGTGTTGGGCCCATATGCCTTCTCGATCTGGTCCAGCGACTGAGCGATCAGGAAACTCTTGATGCCGTAGCCGGCCATGAACGCCAGCGCGGACTGGAAGAAATCGAGCCGCCGAGCGCCGGGAATTCGTCAAGCATCAGGAGAAAGCGGCGTCGGCCGGCCTTGGCCTGCAGATCTTCCGTCAAGCGGCGGCCGAGCTGATTGAGAATCAGACGGATGAGTGGCTTGGTGCGGTTGATGTCCGAGGGCGGCACGACAAGGTAAAGCGTGGTTGGCCGATCCCCGCCGACGATGTCGATAATCCGCCAGTCGCGGCGCCGTGTCACCTCCGTCACGACGGGGTCTCGGTGGAGGCCCAGGAACGACATCGCGATACTCAGGACGCCCAGCGTTCGTTACCGCATTTGTTCAGCAGCTGGCGGGCAGCGGAAGCGACGACGGGATGGACGCCGCCTTCGCTGAGATGCGCCGTTCGCATCATCGCGGCGAACGTCGTCTCGATCGGCCGCTTCGGATCGGACAGGAAGGCTGCGACGCCGGCGTGGGTTTTGTTTCCTCGGGATAGAGGACGTGGAGGATGGCACCAACCAGGAGGGCGTGGCTGGTCTTCTCCCAGTAGTTCGGCTCCTCCAGGCTACCCTCCTGGTCGACCAGGATGTCGGCGATGTTCTGGACGTCGCGCACCTCCCACTCGCCGCGGCGGACCTCGAGCAACGGGTTATAGGCCGACGATTTTGCATTGGTCGGATCGAAGAGAAGGACGCGACCGCGCTGGCTACGGAAGCCAGCGGTGAGCTGTCAGTTCTCGTCCTTGACGAACGATCGCCGAGCCCGGCCAGGTCGGGAGCGAAGGGATAACGAGGCCGACACCCTTGCCCGATCTCGTGGGAACGAAGAACAGGACATACTCCCGCCCATCATGGCGAAGATATCTAACGATGCACGCGATTGCGGATCCCCAGCGCGAGCTTTTCTACGTCAAATTTCTGCGATGAAGTAGGGCAGCATGATGGGCAGCGCTTCCGCGCGCCGGTAACGCCCTATGTTCGATCGGGATATCTCCTCCAGGTCGTGACGAGCTCTTCGTCGGGCGGTATCGGCGACGCCGGTGATGATATCGGCGAGCAGATCCGGATCTTGCGGAGCGAAGTGCGTGCCCCCTTCCGCGACAAGCAACGCGAGCCAGCCCCATTGCATCTTTAAGCAAGCCACGCAGGACAAGGTGCGCCCGGAAGGCGACGGCCTCGCGGACCCCGACGGCTTTACCTGCCTCTGCGCCAGTTTCTTCATCTGGGCGAGCGGCTTCACGCGGGATGGCGATGTCATCGGCGTGCACATGTTAACCTTTGCGAATGACGGCGCCTCGCGCATGTCGGCGCGCGAACTTCAAAGGCAGACAGACATGGACCTTCGCAAGTTCGACGGCTTCCTTGCCCGGATGGGCATGCCCTCGCCGATCCGTGCGCAGACCTGGGCGACGCCGCCCGAGGAGATGTTCGGCCTGACCCCCGCGGAGATCGCCACCATGACGCGGGAGACCGCCTTCGCTCGCATGCGGGAAGCGAATTGTCGATCCGGCGCGGCCCGTTGGCGCGCTGGGAGCCGCTCTCCCCTTCCAACGATGCCTCACGATCGCCATGCGATCAGCCAACGCTGATGACGATGATGCGCCTCGGCGCGGCGCGCTATCTTGGGAAACTCGACAGTTAGATCGGTTCCCTCGGCACATGACTGGTCGCCGTCGATGCGGCAGCAGCGGACTGAAGGACGGCTTACGCCCTACTGTCCGAGGGGTTTGGACGCTCACAATCAATATCGCGAGTAAGCTAGGTCACATTGTCCGCGTACGGAAAGAACACTACCGATCCGGCGACACTCTGTGAGTTGGGTCTTCATCGATATTTCTGCTCGGTCTCTCTTGGATAGCGCCGGATAACATTTTGGCGCTCCTGACTACGTCTGCGAAAAATCTTCGTAGATATCGAGTTCTTCATTGATTTTGCCCCGAGCTTGCGGCCGGCCTCGTCGAGGTAGAGCTGATTGATCAGGCCGCCGTTGTGGATCAGAAACTCACGCGAAGCCTTCATTTCAACGTCGGTCGCGACAAGATCGGGCTTGAGCTGGATCGAAAGCACTTCCGCCGTCTTCGCCAGATACTCGGATGGATTACCGAACATCAGATCCTGGCACCGCAGGGCGATATAGGCTTCTTCTCCAAATAGCGGTACAGCGCCAAGGCGTCTTCTTCGACGACGCCAATGTGGCCGCGGAGAAGCACTTGCTCGAAAACCATTTCCACAACCAGCTCAGGGCCAGGCTACTTGGCTGCGAGGCGATCACCCAGCTCGTGCGCAGACCGCCATTGCCCCGCGCGAATACCTCAACAGCAAGGGCGAGCTTTCCCGCAAGATGCAGGATGACGCACCGTCGCGTGGAATCTCACGACTGGTGTCTATTACAAAGCGGGCGAGAAGCCGTGGTCTCTTGCCGACATCCGGGATGGCGTCTGCTACACAGGCCTCGTCTTCAAGCGTACAAACAACCCGGTCGAAGCGAAGGAGGCGTGCTGTGGCGCGCAGATGTTCCCTCATACCGGCGAAGGCATCGAACGCCGCGGCTGCGAAGACCGCCCCCGTCAATGGCCCGAACCTCGGCCGGCGTTCTCCGGACGCTGCCGTTCTATCGACGTTTTGCGGCGAGGAACGGGCAGCTCTTAGGGGACCTCTTATCGCTTCGGTGTCAGTGACCGTGCATTCGAACAGATTCCTATTCATCGGGCAGCGGACGCAAGAGCAAACGCTCAGCGAAATACAACGCTTTCGCCGCGGTCAACTACCACTGCTAGCAATTGATCGAACTAGGGATTTGTTCAATATTCGATGAAGCGGATGCTGCGGTAACCTTTTCGAAGTCGCGTGAGTTCAAACGGGAGCCACTCGCTACCCATAGATGATGACGGATCCAGCTAGCGGTCGCCGCTCGCGCTGGTCTGCCTGGTCGAGCGGATAGTGTGGCCTAGGGGCTACGCAAGATGGGACCATGACTGCAATGATCTTGTCGGACAATGTCATTCCTCGCGCCGATGTCATTAAACGCGCAGTGCGCATCGGCGCAGAAATCCGAAATGTCAAACTGTCAGGCGATTTACCGGAGCAGACGATTGCCTCGATCAATGGGCTGCTTTTGGAGCACAAGGTCATCTTCTTTCGCGGCCAGCTCCACCTCGATGATGCGGAGCAGGAGAGCTTTGCCATTCGTTTCGGAGAGTTGACACCTCATCCAACGCTCGGTGCGATCAAGGGAACAGCGTCGATCATCGAGCTTGATTCCACCCGTGCAGGTAGCCGGGCGGATCTCTGGCACACTGATGGAACCTTCGTCGATGCCTACCCTAAGATCGCCGTGCTGCGAGGCATTGTGATGCCACCTTTCGGTGGCGATACGGTCTGGTCAAACACCGCCTCGGCCTACCTCGACCTAGCGCCGCCGCTCCAAGGGCTTGCAGACAGGCTATGGGCCGTTCACAGTAATGCCTTTGACTACGCAATACTTGCCCGCGTCAGCGAGCTCGACAAGAAGCACTTGGACGAAGTCTTCACTAAAACAATCTATCGGACTGAGCATCCCGTTGTGCGCGTGCACCCGGAGACTGGCGAACGCACGCTCGTGCTCGGCGCTCTGGTGCAAAACTTCGTTGGCCTGCCGAAATACGATGGCCAGAAGCTGTTCGATTTGTTTCAGTCTCATATCACTGCGCTCGAAAACACTGTGCGTTGGAGTTGGAGGGATGGTGATGTAGCGATCTGGGACAATCGCGCTACACAACATTATGCAGTGAATGACTACGGCGACCAACATCGCCTCGTTCATCGCGCAACCGTCGCCGGTGAGGTGCCAGTCAGCATCGATGGTCGGAGTAGCGTAACGCGCATAACGGGCGACCACCAAGCTGTCTAGATAAGCGACAACATTGACTACGACACGCACAATGGAAACTCTGCGGTTGTGCGCTCAATCGCTCTCTGCAATATTCGGCAGCTAGGTTCCCGTCGCAGTCAAAATATGAACCCGATGCGGCGCCTCTCAACTTGAAAAGCAACAACTGTTCTTCACAGGCCGCAAGAGGTTCAGCAGCTGCTCGTAGCGGTACAATAATCATTAGAGCGGCCGGGGAGTGTTCTCGTCGGCAGATGCTGAGTCTCGATCGGCGCCACATGGCCGGGGGCCTTTCCAGGAATGCTCCGCTCGTACGTTTTTGAGCAATCCCATACGATCTGTCCTTTCTTGGGGTAATGGCCGCGACATTATAGCTGGTTAGCACCGCGCTTTATCGTGCCTTACAACGCTAAGGAAGTTGGGATGCAATATGGATCTGCCTGCACCAGCATGCGTGAGGGATCTACCGTCTCGCCATCCGCAACAGTTTACTCTTACACCGATCGGTTCCTCCTCATGAACGCGGCTGGCGCACTTTCCCGCGCATCCTCAAAGCCGCAGCCCAAGGTCTCAGCGCCCAGTGACCACCCATCGTCTCGGAAGAGTTCTGGCGCAGACGCGCCTGCTTCCCTCGGCTCGGTCGGAGGAACGTCTAGCTGGTTATTGCCCGTTACGACCGTATCTGAGAGAGGCGGCTCAATTTATCGAAGATGAGGTCATCCACCTCTACAAGCACCACAGTGGCCGCCTCGCGTCTTATGGCGGTCCGCAAATGGCGTGCAGTGTTAAGCGTGAATTGCGGTTCCTCGATCAATAAGACTGACTTGTTGACCACAACGTCGGACCCGGTAGTGCTCTTGTCGGGAGGTGCCTCCTCGCTCGCCTCGCCGGCGGTGGGCCGCCACGTCCGATAACCATGATAGCGCCGAAAATCATGGTAATAGCCGGGGTCGTAGCGATAGCCATATCCCCTGAACGCGCTCACATGTTTCTGTGGTGCTTTGTGGATATGCGGCTTCGCCGGCTGCGAAGCAGGACCCTGGTGGGCGCAACCGGCCGCAAGCGCGCAGAAGAGGACAACGAGTATCGCCTGAACCTGCCGGAAAGCGGGGCCGAGCCGATGCAGCCCGTTGGAAGCGCAGGCCGGTAAGGAAAGCATGACCATCGATCGGCACCTGCGTCGCAAGGATCTGGGAAACGTTGACAGTGGCGCCGAGCCATCCGCGGTATCTGTCGACGGCAGGTCCGCTCGTGAGCTTGTAGGTGAAGCGAGCCTGCGCGCCGGTATCGTTGACCGCACAAGCGATATTGCTGGCGCCGTTTCCGGTCTCGACGTGCCACGTGCACCCTGCAATGCGATAGCCGGGCTCTGCAGGGAACGTCTCGGCATAGTCTGCAGTATGCTCTGCAAAGACGACGGGGTGGTCGTCCTTGGTTTTATCCACCGTATAGGAGCGCTCGATCTGCTTCGGTTCGTCAAGCTGTGATACCGGCACGTTCACGATAAGGCGGCGGTCTTCGGGCAGTATCGTGTGGATCGCTCCGGCAAGAATTTCGGGGATCTTCACCCCAGCGTTGGCTTGGGTCTGCACATGCGTGGAGTTCAGCTTGCTCCAGTTCTCAAAGAAGATCGTCGTGTCAACCCATTTCGTCCAGCAGACAGAGGGTTGTGGTAGGGCTGCGATCATGCTGTAGAGCGGGCTTGCGGTGATCACGGTCGCTGGAATGATGAAGTTGACACCGGAAACCTGCGCCTCGTTCCACTTGACGATGCCGCCACGCCGAACTCGTTGAATGCAGGTCCGCCGCTGTTGCCGACATTCATGATTGTGTCGGTCTGCCGTCGGCCGTTCGGGCTCGTCTGGCTGCTGATCAGACCGCTCGAAATGCTCAGATCCAGATCGAGAGGATAACCTAGCAAATAGAGCTGTGTCCCCATCGGGGCCTGCTGGTTGTCGTTGATCACAGGCATCGGGCAACGAGAGGCGCCACGGCTATTGCCGGCGGACTGCGACAGCTCCAGAAGAGCCAGGTCCCTGGCATCGTCGCGATGAACCGCAGTGACCTTGATGGGATTCGCATTGCGCGACCCGAGGCGGGCATTGACGTCGAAGCTCTTGTAGTTCTCCTCGCGTCCGATCACATGGCTGTTGGTCAGCACGAGGCTGTCGCCGATGAGCAGCCCGGAGCCGCCGCCGACTTCCTGCTTGTCGTTGTACATCACGCCAACGTACTGGACGTGAACCGTCCTGACATTGTAGCGCGCAGCAATCTGCACCGCCGCGCGATCGGCCAGCGCGGGCGCGCCCATGGATAGTAAGAGACCGAGTGTCGGGAGGGATAGAATTTCCTGACGGCGGCGATATCGAGTGGGCTGAGTTGTCCTTTCCGTTCCATGCTGGATTACAATAGTTCATTATTGAATCGAGATCGTATTGGGTGACCTTATAATCGCCGACCGAGCCGGAAGCTTTTTCGTTACGGCACGCCTCCGGCGCATCGTCGCGGTTCTGTTCATGCGTAAAACCGAGGGCATGTCCGAATTCGTGGACAGCGACAACGCGAATGCAGAACTCGCGCCGATCTCGGAGCCTTTGCTCCAATGATTGAAGCTGAAATTGAGAGTCATGCCTGACGGCTTGCGGTCGAGATACTCCACCCTCCTGTACACTGGCACCAAAACCAACCTTTGGACCCCCAGTATGGGTTGCTGGCAGTGCGTGGACGCGGGCAGACCGGGATCAGACGCACAGCCGACAAGCTTCAGGCGGAATTGGTTGAGGCGGAGATCCCCCAAGCGCTTCCGTCAATGCTGGCCAGATCCTGGCTCAGGGATCAGCGGCGCGCCGCCAACGGAAATTGGCCCTTCTGGCTTAGAGGGCTGGACCGCTCTTTTCGCCAGCTTCGAAGCTGATTGGGCTGCAGGCGGAGAAGAGACTGCGATCCGAGCAACAACGGGCGAGCGATGTAATCGCAGAACTCAATCGCAATATCGGTGCGCAGCAAGCCGATTTGAAGCGGATGACGGACCAAATCGAACCTCCAGCAGAGCTTTCCTAACCTCAGGTGACAAGCCATGCATCGGCGCGGGCCCAAGCACTTGCGACCTCGCCAAAATTGTCTCCATGTTAGTCCAAACATAGGCTGCCGCGGCACACAAACCAAAGAAGACCAAGAGGACGAGAATCCAAGACGAGCGCCGGGAGGATTTGTGCAAAATGCGCGGTAACTCCGAGGCGTTCGCCTCAGCAACCACATCCATCATTCTCAGCTGCCATTCCCAAATTTTGATGCCTCTCGTTCACGCAATAATGGGCATCAGTCAAGAGCTGCGGGCGAGGTACGATACTGAGCGCAAGCTCGCCGGAAGTCCCGCTATCGCTGTCGGCAATCGCCTTTCGCGTTTTTAGATCGGACTTTCGACCGAGCAGCTTACCGACCGATCATGGCTCGGGTCCGGCTGCTTAGGCCGACAGGCTAGCGGATGCAGGGCCGTGAAGCTGAAGCGGCGTCGAGATCCAGCATGAACTCGCCCATATGCGCCGCAATCCTTTGCTAAACGGGGGATAAGAGCAGGCAACGTCACCTCAGATTGTACCAGGCTCGACATCCGAATTACGATTTTGGCGAACACCTTTGGGGCATCCATTCGCGTTCGTATGGACGCGGCGACACTAGATCGAACACTCGTCCTCGAAACCTGTCTCTTTGAGAGGCGCAAACTCCGTTTTGCCAAGCTTTGGGCTGTCCATGATCAGGCCGGTTCGACGCTTGACAGCCCGACAGCCTTGCAGGAACGAGCGAGGAATAGAATCAAAGAGCCGGCTCCACAAATTTGGACAGG
>NZ_AJQE01000384.1 GCF_000261685.1 Bradyrhizobium genomosp. I (2014)
GAACTTGCCGATCTCCTGGTCGCCGTTTGCCGAAATTGCGCCGACCTGGGCGATCTCGTCGTTCGAGGTGACCTTCTTGGAGTTCTTCTGAAGGTCCGCAACCACAGCCTCGACCGCAAGGTCGATACCGCGTTTGAGGTCCATCGGGTTCATACCGGCGGCAACCGACTTGGCGCCTTCTCGCACAATCGCAGCGGCCAGGACGGTCGCGGTGGTGGTACCGTCGCCAGCAGCATCCGCAGCCTTCGAAGCGACCTCACGCACCATCTGGGCACCCATGTTCTCGAACTTGTCGTCGAGCTCGATCTCCTTGGCGACGGCAACGCCGTCCTTGGTAATTCGAGGTGCGCCGAACGACTTGTCGAGCACGACGTTGCGGCCTTTCGGACCGAGCGTGACCTGCACGGCGTTGGCGAGAATGTCGACACCGCGCAGCATACGGTCCCGCGCGTTTACTCCGAACTTCACTTCTTTGGCTGACATAGAAAATTCCTTCAGTCCCTATTAAGTCATCCTTTGGCGCGCCCGATGGGCTCTCCTCAGGAGGGGTGAGCTTTGCTGTGAATTAGGCGGCTTTCTTCTTGGAGAAGACATCGGTGAGAACACCCATCACGTCGCTCTCCTTCATAATCAACAGGTCTTGCCCATCGATCTTGACCTCGGTGCCGGACCACTTGCCAAACAGCACGCGATCACCGACTTCGATGTCGATCGGAATTAGCTTGCCGCTATCATCGTGGCCGCCCGGGCCAACTGCAATGACTTCGCCCTGCGATGGCTTTTCTTTGGCTGTGTCGGGGATGATGATGCCGCCGGCGGTCTTCTCTTCTGCGTCGATACGCTTGACCACGACGCGGTCGTGAAGCGGACGGAATTTCATAGAGGTCTCCTGAGCGTCTGAACAAGTTGGAGTTAAGCACAATGTGACAAGCAGCCCGTAGCAAGAGTCAGGCCAGAAATGCGCTAAGCGATCTGCCCTTCCAGTTCCGCTGAAGCATTCAGCGGCTGCGCGTGTGTTGTCCAGAAACAAACGCGTAGAGGTGCACCAGCCCGCCCGCTGTCGTGAAAATGACATTGCGTTTCTTCGAATACTGCTTTGATCCCGGGAACACTTCAACGCTGCTCCGGGGGCCGTTGGACAGTTCGAAAGACTGCGCGTGTTGGCGGCGGTGCCGGCATTGCACGTGATCGCCTGACGGCACCATCTAGCAGCTGTGGCGGACAAAGCGTGCGGTCCACAAGCGGTGTCCAGCGGCGGCGCTCAAACCCTATTGAATTCACCCTGGTCATCGTGCCGGCAGCACTTGAAGAAATTTGCACGCGCCGCGAAAGCTTGATTGCGCCGGACATCGCGTACCGCTGTGCTTTCACGGTTGCGTTCCTCGCCTGCGTTTCCGAGGAAGAGAGTGCCGGGAGCTACTATCTGAGATGGCGGCCATGAGCCGAGAGCGCGCATTTTTGCGCAATTGTCATCGAGATGAGGGGCTGTTGCTATGCACGAGGGGCCACTCTGCTCGGCACGTGCCATAAATCATATCCGGCAGGTGGCGCTTGAACCAAGGCGTTCTTTCGGCTGGCAAAAAGCCAAGACGGCGATCTGACTCACTGAGGCCGCATTTTCCGGCGATAGGGTCGAGAATTGCATCGCGAGGTGCTCGATAGACTCCCTCCTTTTGATGTCGATGGCATCCAAACAGCTGTCGAGGATCGAAGGGATTGGCGGATTTAAGAGCAATATACCTTGATATACGTTGTGCAGCTGCTTCCGGCGTGTGATCGACTTCCAAGTCAAAATTCATCCGATCTCCGCGCACCATGGAAGAGCATCTGTGTCGTCCGTAGAAGTACATCAGCACATCGTCTCACTTCTGCAGAAGCCGAATCCGGTCATCCTGGATATTGGCTGCAATGATGGGACTGATACGCAAAAGTTCCTCGAGCTGTGCCCGCAACCCGAGCTTTACTGCTTTGAGCCGGACCCCCGAGCGATCGCGCGCTTCAAGAAGAAGCTCGGTCCATCCCTCAATAAGGTGAAGCTGCTAGAAATTGCCATCAGTGACCGAAACGGGACGATCGACTTCCATCCGAGTAATGCAGATGGGGATGCGAAAGATTGGGACCTGTCCGGTTCAATACGCCGCCCAAAGAATCATCTTACCGAGTATGATTGGGTCCGGTTTGATCGGCCTGTCTCGGTTGAAACACGGCGGCTTGACGACTGGTGCAGCGAAGCCAAATTGGACGGAGTCGATTTCATCTGGATGGACGTTCAGGGAGCCGAAGCCGACGTTATCGCCGGCGGTATGCGGACCTTGAGCAACACGCGCTTTATCTACACCGAATATAGTGATCGCGAGCTCTACGAAGGGCAGTTGAGCCTGCAAGCCATTCTTAGCTTATTGCCATCATTTGAAGTGGCGGCTCACTATCCGCGCGCAGTGGAAGGTGATGTATTGCTCAGGAATACGCGTGTCTAGCAGCTACTCATATCTAGCGTCTCATTCATGCCGCGCCTGATCAACGGACTCTGTGATGGCCGCACCCGCACAACGGTGATCGTCAAGGCGGGCGGCTATCGTTAGCCCGATTGGTGTGCGGTTTCGGGCCGGCGTGAGCGCCAGCCGGTCCGTAGGGTGCGGCCAGCGCCATGGCAGTCAGCGGGTCCATCCGATCCTGAGGAGCTAAGGCCGTGGCGCCGTGGCGCTGCCGTGGCGATCGGACAGCCGATGTAGCAGCAAGGCGTTCGCACATTCATGACGCCGCTTCGTCGGTTCCGCTCTACCGGCAGTCGCCAGGATCTACTGCCGATCACGCCAATCCATCGCGCGGCCTCGTCGGCGCGCCCCAAACCGGGTCTAGCTTGCTAATGTCACTCCATCCCAACGGCAGAGGGCTGGCTGTATTGGAGGGCTGACATGGGTCTCTTCAGCCGGAAGATGGCCGGTTAGGCGATGCGCGATCTCATGCGGCCGCAGCGTCTCTTCCGCGCCGTCGATGCCGATCCGCCAGCAGCGGCCAAGAGCCAGATTGATCCATCATTCCGATGGAGGTGCACGGTACGCTTCACATCAATGTCGTACTGCCCTTGCCAGTGTCGGCGTGCCGCATCGATAAGCGGCAAGGTCGAGTGCCAGGATATTGCGCCGTGCAGTGCTGCACCGTGCGCCCAGGCGGCACAGCCCGCGAGAGTCGAGCCCCGTCGCTCGGTGATTTGGAAAGTTCGTCGGTTGAACCGCGAGCCGTTGCGCAGAAATTCAGGTAGATCCCGCTCGGCACGTCAATGATCGGGCAGGGGCGTAGAGGCTCAAAAAACATCGCCGTGTTTGGATGACGAACGAATGGTCCAGGATACGAGGTTTCGTTTTGAAGGAGGGAGAGCCCAGTAGTGTCTTTGTTCACATTGAAACAAGGTCGCCACGTCCTCAGCAGCAGACCACATCATGACGCCGGTCCGGTAATCCATTCGCGTGGCCTGTTGCCCGCGCCTGATCCCCTTACTTCATGGAAAGCCGGGCTGTATTGCAGTTCCGAGCAGGGCGAGGCCAGCACTCTGAAGCGTTCCCTCGTTTAAAGCTGCGTGCTGGGCAACCACGAAGCTGTCGCACATGGCGCGTGCTAGATTGCTGCTGGTATAGAGCGCCTCAGTTCCAGCAAGACCGCTCGAGATCCTGCAGACCTCAGCGCCCTGCCGCGCGGCGTTCGTCGCGGCGAGCCGCACTTGCATCGTCGTGCTCAGATTTACCTCGCCCGTGAGCGCTTGCTTCCACAGCTCTTCCGTGGCCTCGTAAAAGAAGGAACGAGCGGAACGTAGCATGGATTCG
This sequence comes from Bradyrhizobium genomosp. I (2014), assembly GCF_000261685.1. Classification (GTDB taxonomy): domain Bacteria; phylum Pseudomonadota; class Alphaproteobacteria; order Rhizobiales; family Xanthobacteraceae; genus Bradyrhizobium. The sequence continues at coordinate 3,822 of NZ_AJQE01000384.1, forward strand.
GCTTTGGCGATTTCAAGTTGGACATAGCCGCGCTGAGCCATCACGGGCGCTCCAGTGATCGAGGCGCGGCTTCCGGCCATGGCGATCACCTCGTCTATTGCGGCTCGCGCAATCCCGATGCCGACGATCGCATGCGCTTGCGCAGCGAAAGCGACGGACGGATAACGATAGATCGGCCCATCAAGTGTCACCGGACCGCCGCGGATCAAGGTCCATTGCTCTGGCACAATGACGTCGCTGACGACAACGTCGTGGCTTCCGGTGCCTCGCAGTCCGATGACGTCCCAATTGGGCCGGATTGTAACCTTCTCTGCCGGAATCACCGCTACACGCGGGAGGTCTCCGGCCGGATCGTCTTCCAGTGTTATACCAACTCCTATCAAATCCGCCCCGGGCGAGCCGCTAGCGAATGGCCACACGCCGTTCACGACAAATCCGTCGGCGCATCGCCTGGCGGGCTGGAGCGGGAAGAGCGCACCCGCCAATACGACGTCAGGTCCATTGGCGTACACTTTTCGAAGCGTGTCGTCCGGAAGAGCAGCGAGGTAGCGAGCTCCATCCCCGAAGCTGGCGACCCAACCGGCGGATCCGTCGGCCTCGGAGATGCGCTCGATCTGGCGGCAAAATTCGGCTGGTGTTCGCTCCTCGCCGCCGAATCGCTTCGCGACCATAGCCCGATAGATGCCGATGCGCCTGAAGCCGTCGATGATCTCTTTTGGAATTTCCTGCGCGGGGCCAAACTCGTTGCGACGCGCACGGATCTCGACAAGTAGCGGCGACAGATTATCCCAGGTCGCAGCCGCGGTGTGGGATTCGGGACATTGCTTTTCGGGTGAAGCGTTCATAAATCGTCCTCCGCGTCTTGTGCCGATCATGGTCGCGCGTCATTCATGGACTGCGCACGGGGCGAAACTGGGTGATACCATACCGGCGGGAGGACATTCTCAGAGTTGTCGCAGTTGATATCGCTTGCATGTGATTGCGCACGGTAGCTTCCCAATTTACGGGCCGGGAAGCTAGACTGAGATGGAGCTGTTGCCGTTGCATGGAGGCTGGCCGGCAAAACAGCC